>CBRG010000184.1 GCA_000470535.1 Streptomyces sp. AW19M42 | reverse complement strand
CGGGTGTCGGCGGCCGCCGCCGGATCGCGCGAACCGGCGGTGGCGAGGACCACCGCGCTGCTGCGGCTCCCGTCGTCCCCGGGCCGCCACCCCGCCTCGGTGAGCCGGCCGTGCAGCGCCTCGACCAGCAACGGGTGCGGGCCGTGCGGCGCGGCGGTCCGGGCGCGCAGGGCCGGGGCGCCGGCGACGGCTTCCGGGATGTCCTGCTTGACGTGGTGCCCGCGCCCCAGCAGCAGCGGTACCAGGACCGCCTCGCCCTCGCCCAGGGCCTCCAGGGTCTCCGGCAGGAGGGGTGCGTTCAGCTCGATGTGCCCGAGCCTGACGTCGAGCCCCGGCCGCAGCTCCCGCACCCGGTCGAGCAGCCGCGTCACCGTGTGCAGCGCCCGCGGGTCCCGGCTGCCGTGCGCGACGGCGACCAGGGCGGGGGCGGACGGGCTCGCGGCGCCCGGTGCGGGCTGGTGCCGGGTGCGGTGCATGGGCCGTCGGGTTCCGTTCAGGGAGACGAGGCTGAGCTGGGTGTCGAGTTGTGCGGTGATACGGCTCAGCAGTTGTGCCGCGCTGTCGAGGGGCAGGGACTCCTGAGGGCGTTCCGGTGCCGGCTCCGTCATGAGCCGATGGTGCCGGGCTCAGGTTGCCGCGTCGTTGCGTGCCGGTCACGGATGTTTTCCGGCGCCTCACCGCACGGACGGAGCCGCTGTCAGACGGCGTCGGCTGTGGCTGCGGTGTCGCCCACTTCGTCGAGAGGCAGCTCACCGATTGCGGCTTCGACTTCGGCTTCGGCTTCGGCGAGCAGGCGTTCGATGACGTGGGCGACGCCGTCCTCCTCGTTGCTGACGGTGTGCACCGGTACGGCGGCCAGCACGGCCGGATGGGCGTTGGCCATCGCGTAGCCGGTGCCGGCCCAGTCGAGGACGGTGAGGTCGTTGGGCATGTCTCCGAAAGCGACGACCTCGGCCGCTTCGATGCCCCGCCCGGCGCAGAGCACCGCCAGGGTGCCGGCCTTGGTGACGCCCCGCGCGCTGATCTCCAGCAGCCCGTGGCCGCCCGAGTGGGTCAGCTGTACGTCGCTGCCCGCGCCGGGCCGGGCCGCCGCCAGCAGGGTGTCCGCGTCGAGCCGGTCCGACCAGGCGAGCAGCTTGGTGACGGGGGCCTCGGTCAGCCACAGATCGGCGAGGGAGGCCACGGGCATCTCGGCGTCGTCGTCCTCGCAGAGGCGCAGCCGGTAGGCCGGTTCGTACAGCACCTGGTTGCCGGTCTCCAGGGCGAAGCCCACCTCGGGCAACACGGCGGCCAGTGCCGTGGCCACCCGCTGGGCGGTGATCAGGGACAGGAGTCGGGAGGAGACGACGGTGCGCGTGGCGATGTCGTACACCAGGGCGCCGTTGCTGCACACCGCCGTACCGACGAGGCCGGTGGCCTCCGCGAGCCGGTCGACGAACCGGGGCGGGCGGGCGGTGACGATGACGATCTCCGCCCCGGCGCCCTCGGCCGCGCGCAGGGCTCGCAGGGTGCGGGGCGACAGCGTGCCGTCGTTGCGCAGCAGTGTGCCGTCGAGATCTGAGGCGATCAGCCGTGGGAGCAGCATCGGCCGATGCTACCGACGGCCGTCCGCGGAGAACCCTTCGGATCGTCCTGTCGTCAAGACACAGAGGGACACTTAGGCACGGCACGGCACGGAACGGCACGGCACAGGACAGACAGGAACGGGGGCGCTCCCATGCGGCTGAGACGACGGGGAGCAGCGGCGGACGGCCGGGGCAGGCTCGGGAGAACGGCCGCCCGCGCCGGGTCCGGGCTGCCACGGACCCGGCGCGGGCGGCGGCGGGCCGTACAGGGGGTGATGGTTGCCTGTGTGCTGGGTCTGGTGCCCGCCACCTGGATGCACTCGGTCGCGGACGCCCGGGTCAGGACGGCGGCGGACGCGCCCGCGCAGCAGGTCGCCGTGGTGTTCGGGGCGGGGCTGTGGGACGGGAAGCCGTCCCCGTACCTGGCGAACCGGCTGCGGGCCGCGGCCGGGCTGTACCGGGACAAGAAGGTGAAGGTCGTGCTGGTGACCGGTGACAACAGCCGGGTGGAGTACGACGAGCCGGACGCGATGCGCACGTTCCTGGTCCGGCACGGGGTGCCGGACAGCAGGATCGTCAGCGACTTCGCGGGCTTCGACACCTGGGACTCGTGCGTCCGGGCGAAGAAGATCTTCGGGGTGGACCGGGCCCTGTTGGTCACCCAGGGCTTCCATGTCCGGCGGGCGATCGCCCTGTGCCGGGCGGCGGGCATCGACGCGTACGGCGTCGGGGTCGACGCCACCCACGATGCGACCTGGTACTACGGCGGGACGCGGGAGATCGCCGCGGCGGGAAAGGCGGCCCTGGACGCGCTGTTCACGCCCGATCCGCGCTTCCTGGGCCCACGGGAGCCCGGAGTGGAAACGGCCCTCGCGGCGGATGCGCGGTGAACGCGGGCCGTCCCCGGGACCGTCAGCTCCCTCCCGGCGTGCCCGGCGTGGCAGAGGAGGACGAGGTGACCGGTGCGGTCTCCGCCGAGACCCAGCCGAGGTAGCCGGCGCTGCCCCGTACCACCGGGATCGCGATGATCTCCGGGGTGTCGTAGTCGTGCGCCTCCTGGAGATGGGCCTCCAGTTCGTCGTACCGCTCGGCCGTCGTCTTGAGGAGCAGCTGCCACTCCTCGGTGGTCTCGACGGCGCTCTCCCACCGGTAGACGGAGATGACGGGCGCGGAGATCTGTACGCAGGCGGCGAGCCGTGCCTCCACCACGCCCTGCGCCAGCAGCCGGGCCTTCTCCTCACTGTCCGTCGTGGTCAGAACGGTCAGCCATGCGGGCGAAGTCACCTTCGGTCTCCTCGGATTCGGCGGCACTCCTGCCCCGATTGTCGGGTACCGGTCCGGCCGGTGCCCGGTCAGCTGCCGTACGGCCGTACCTCCTTCGCGTCCCGCAGCGCGCGGCCCCACCACACCAGCTGGTCGAGCAGCGACTTCGCGGCGGCGTCGGCACCGGCCGGGTCCCGGTGCCTGCCCTCGTCGTCGAACAGCGCGCCCGCGTTGTGGAAGGAGACGGTGTCGCGGATCGAGACGCTGTGCAGCTCGGCGAAGACCTGCCGCAGGTGCTCGACCGCGCGCAGCCCGCCGGAGACCCCGCCGTAGGAGACGAAGGCGACGGGCTTGGCCTGCCACTCGGCGCGGTGCCAGTCGATGAGGTTCTTGAGCGGGGCCGGGTAGGAGTGGTTGTACTCGGGGGTGACGACGACGAAGGCGTCGGCGTCCGCCAACCGGCCCGCGACGGCGGCCAGTCGGTCCCGCGCCCCGGGCTCCGGGCGGTGCGAGTGCACGGTCGGGAGGTCGACTCCGGCGACATCGACCAGGTCGGTCACGACGTCCGGGTGGCCGTCGGTGTGGGAGAGGAACCAGCGGGCGACGACGGGAGCGAAGCGGCCCTCGCGGTTGCTGGCGAGGATGATCGCGACCTTCAGCGGGGCATCGGCCGAGGCGGCGTCGGTAGCGCTGCCCGCGCTCGGGGCTGTGGTGGCGGCCGTGGTTTCGGCTGTGGTGAGGTCCATGGCTTGAGGTTCACACCTCAATCATGGTTGAGGTCAAGCGCTGGACAGTCACCTCCTCCGCCCGGCGCGTCGTCATACGGTGGCCCGCATGACGACGCCAGCAGCCGCACCGGTCCCCTACGCCGAGTTCGACGGACATCCGGCCACCGAGGACGATCTGCGGACAGCCGCCTTCTTCAACTACGGCCATTTCACCGCCATGCAGATCAGGGAGGGCCGGGTACGCGGACTCGGGCTGCACCTGGACCGGCTGGACAGCGCGAACCGGGCGCTCTTCGAACTCCCGCTGGACGGCGGCCGGGTACGTGAACTGATCCGGCGCGCGCTACGGGGCGCGGGGGTCGCGGACGGCTCGGTGCGGGTGCACGGGTTCCTGCCGCCGGGCGCGACCGCGACGACCGTCATGGTCACGGTGCGCGGACCGGTGAGGATGCCCGCGGAACCGAAGAGCATGATGTCGGTGCCGTACGCCCGCGCCGTGCCGCACCTCAAGCGTCCCGGCGAGTTCGGCCAGACGTACTACGGGAATCTCGCCTCCCGCGCGGGTTTCGACGATGCGCTGCTGACCCTGCCGGACGGCTCGGTGACCGAGGGGGCATTCGCCAACATCGGCTTCTGGGACGGTGATTCGGTCGTCTGGCCACAGGCTCCGGCACTGCTCGGCACCACCATGGCACTGCTGGATCAGGAGTTCCCCGGCACGGGCATCCGGTCGCGGCAGAGTCCGGTGACGCTGGACGGGCTGGCGGCCTACCGGTCGGCGTTCGTCACCAACTCGCAGGGCATCGCGCCGGTCCGCCGGATCGATGACACCGCGTTCGTGGTGGACGAGGAGCTGATGACGCGGCTGGCGGCGGCCTACGGGAGGGCGCCCTGGGACACCGTCTGAGCCCTGTGGCCGCGACGGTGGGCGGGGGCGGGCCGCCGAGAGGGGACCATGGGACGCATGGAGATCCCCACCGAAGGCCCGCAGTCGCGCATGCAGATCCATATCGAGGGCTCACGCCTGCCCGGCCGCGCCTGCGGGCCCGGCGGCGACTTCGAGGGGTACGGGAACATCCACGTGGGTGTCCAGCGCAAGGACCGGCCCGGCGAACTCCTCGGGCTGCTTCCGGGCGACGCCCCGTCCGCCTCCTGGACCCTGGACTGCACGGCCGCCGCCACCGCGGACGGGGTCGAGATCAGCGGGCCGTACGTGCAGAACAGGCTCGGCGGGCGGTTCGTCTACCTGTCATGGGGCACGGTCGACGAGAACGGCCTCTTCTCGATGTTCCGGCGGGCCAAGCTGATGTTCTCCGACATCGAGGCGGACATCCTCCGGGCAGCGGCGCGCTCCGGCCACCTCACCGCCCGGCTGCCGCTCTCCGACGCCAAGGGCCAGCCGCTCTGCGCCCGGGTCCGCCCCCCGGTCATCGAGTGGTCCGCCGCCGCGCCGGGGTGAGCGCCTCGGCCTTCGCGTGGGACGCCGGACACGGAGCCGCCCTTATCGGGCCCAGGGGGGGCGGGCCCGATAAGGGCGGCGGCCGGAGGCGGCGAGGGGACGCCGTCCCGTGGGGGGTGTGATGCGTCTGCCCCTCGACCACAAGGTCATGCATGTGATGTGCGCCACATATGACGTGGGGGGCATCACCCGATCGGCACCGAATGCCGAAGGAGGCCGCACCTCCCCCGTCACGACCGCCCTGACCTGCACGCATACCGTGTGGCAAGGAGGCTGCGCCGGTCCGGACGGGTGACAGCTGACTCGGTGTCAGCAGGCGTGGGCGGCCGCCCGCCCGTTAGCTCGGAGCCAGGACACACCCGCCAGCGCCCCTTGCTCGGAGGAACCCCCATGCGCAGTCCTGCTCGCCTCGTGACCGGCACCGCCGTCGCGGCCTTCACCGCCGCCGCGCTCGGCCTCTGCGCCGCCGCCCCGTCGGCGTACGCGGACGAACCGGGCCCGCTGGAGATCACCCCGGCGAACGCGGCCCCGGGCACCACGGTCACCGTGAACACCAAGGCCTGCGGGAGCGACACCGGCGCGACGGGTGACGCCGGCTCCCTGGACGCCTCGCGTTTCGCGCTGGCACCGGCCACCCTCAAGGAGGTCCTGGCCGGTTCGTTCCGGGTACCGGGCAATGTCGAGCCCGGCCCGTACAGCATCGATGTGGCCTGTGCGAACGGCAAGAAGGCCACCGGCGAGATCGAGGTGGAGGCCGCCGGCACCACGGGCAAGGACGGCGCCGCCACCCGGACGACCCCGACCCCGGACGGCTCCGACGACCGCTCCCCCGCGGACACCGGCGACTCATCGGCGTACGACTCCTCCACGTACGACTCCACGGCCGACTCCCCGACCGCGGATTCCCCGGCCGCCGACCCGGGCGACGGTTCCCCGGGCTACGACTCGACCGGGCTCGACGAGACCGAGGCCGCCGGTTCCGCCCTCGTGCCGGACTCCCCCACGGCTCCGGGCCGGGGCACCTCCAGCGAGCGGCCGATCCCGTCCGGGCACGAGAGCTCCGGCACGCACGACAGCTCCACCGGGCGCGACAGTTCGTCGGACCAGGAGACCCCCTCCGGCCACCGCACCTCGGCCGCCCCCACCGCCCCCACGGGGCACGTCAGGACCGGTGTCGGCGGCAGCGTCGGACCGGACACCACCCAGATCGCGGCGGGCGCCGGCGTTCTCGCCGCGACCGCCGTCGGCGGAGCCTGGCTCCTGCGTCGCCGGGCGAGCGGCACGCGGGACGACAGCTGACGGAGACTTCCACCTCTCCGTACCGCCTGGTCCCGTCCCGGTGGCCCAGCGCCACCGGGACGGGACCGCACATCCACCTTCGTCACCCGGAGGACGACCGTGTCCCAGAAGGCCAAGGGCTGGCTGCTCGTCGTCGCGGCGCTGGCCGGTGTCTGGCTGATCCGGAACGGCGCCGACACCCGGCTGACCCCGCCCGGCCCGGCCTCAGCCGAGGCCTTCGCCGCCGGACCGGAACTGCTGCCGGGATCGCCGGTCGCCGAACCACTGCGCCCCTCGGCCCCCGTCCGCATCCGGATTCCCGCCATCCGGGTGGACGCCCCGATGATGCGGCTCGGGATCGGCCCGGACGGCAGCCTCGATGTGCCTCCGGCCGGGAACACCGACATCGTCGGCTGGTACAAGGACGGCACCCCGCCGGGCGCCAAGGGCAGTGCGATCGTGGCCGGCCATGTCGACAACGCGCAGGGCCCGTCCGTCTTCTACGGCCTCGGTTCACTGAAGAAGGGCAGCACCGTCGAGGTGGACCGGCAGGACGGCCGCACCGCAGTCTTCGCACTCGACGCCGTCGAGGTCTACGACAGCAAGGACTTCCCCGACAAGCGGGTGTACGGGTCCTCGGAACACGCCTCGCTGCGGCTGATCACCTGCGGCGGCGGTTTCTCCGAGTCGACGGGTTACGAGGGCAACGTGGTGGCGTACGCGCACCTCACCTCGGTCCGCTGACGCCCGGCCGCGCGCCGGCGCTCACGCGTTCCACTGGTCGAAGGCGAGCTTCGCGACCAGCGAGAACACCACGACCAGCAGCACCCCGCGGACGAACTCGCTGCCCCTGCTCAGCGCCATCCGCGCCCCCATCAGACCGCCCGCCAGGTTGAACACCGCCATCAGACCGGCCAGCTGCCACATCACGTTGCCCTGGTAGGCGAACATCGCCAGCGCACCGGCGTTGGTGCAGACGTTGACGATCTTCGCGGTGGCCGAGGCCGTCACCAGATCCAGGTGGAGCACCGCGGTCAGCGCCAGCACCAGGAAGGTGCCGGTGCCCGGCCCGAACAACCCGTCGTACAGGCCGATACCGCCCCCGACCAGGACGATCGCGGTGACGGTTCGGGCCCGGGTGACCTGCGGTGCCGTACCGTCTGCTGCCGCCCTGCCGAACCGGGGCCGCAGCATCACGAACGCCGCGACCGCCAGCAGCACCACCATGATCACCGGACGGAGCACCTCGCTGCTGATCCCGGCGGCGAAGAAAGCACCGGTCATCGATCCGGCCAGGGCCGCGAGGCCGATCCGCAACGCCGTGCCGACCTTCACCGGCGCCTTGCGCGCGTACGCGACGGCGGCGCCCGACGTGCCGACGATGGCGACCGCCTTGTTGGTGCCCAGGATGTGCGCGGCGGGGACGTGCGGCAGTCCCAGCAGCAGTGCGGGCAGCAGGAGCAGTCCGCCGCCGCCGACCACCGCGTCGATCCAGCCGGCCGCGCCCGCGGCGAGGCACAGCACGACGAGGGTGGTCACGGTTATGTCAGGCATGATCGCGACCCTAAGGAAACGGCACGTGTCGCGTCCAACCCGTCCTCCCCCTCACAGGCCGCCGCCCCCGGCGCTGAGCGCAAGGTTCCCCCCGGGAAACAGCGGGGAACCGGACGGGTAACACCCACCGGACACGCTTCCCTCATGAGCAGACAGGCCGGAGCTCCCCCGCTCCGGCAGCTCCACCCGCTCACCAACGACGGAGGCTCCCGAGATGCCGGTGTCCACTTCCCCGACCGCCCGCGCCTCCCGCCCCGCGGCCGTGCCGACCCTTGTGGTCGTCGGACACGGGATGGTCGGCCAGCGGTTCCTGGAGGCCCTCGCGGAGCGCGGGCTGACCGGCGCGGCCGGCACCGCCCGGGTCGTCGTCCTCTGCGAGGAGCCGCGCGCCGCCTACGACCGGGTCCAGCTGTCCTCGTACTTCTCCGGGCGCACCCCGGACGACCTGTCGCTGGTCGAGCCCGGCTTCATGGAGCGGCACGGCTTCGAGCTGCGCCTCGGTGATCCGGCGGAGTCCGTGGACCGGGCGGCGCGCACGGTCACCGCGCGCTCCGGCGAGACCTTCGCCTACGACACGCTGGTGCTGGCCACCGGCTCCTACCCGTTCGTCCCGCCGGTCCCCGGCAAGGACACCGAGGGCTGCTTCGTCTACCGCACCATCGAGGACCTGCTCGCGATCGAGGAGTACGCGAGGACGGCGACGACCGGCGCGGTCGTCGGCGGCGGACTGCTCGGTCTGGAGGCCGCGGGCGCCCTGAAGGGGCTCGGCCTCGACACGCACGTGGTGGAGTTCGCGCCCCGGCTGATGCCGGTGCAGGTGGACGAGGGCGGGGGCGCGGCACTGCTGCGCACCATCGAGAACATGGGCCTGACCGTGCACACGGGTGTCGGCACCCAGGAGGTGACGGCGGGCGAGGACGGCTCGGTGAACGGGATGTCGCTCTCCGACGGCTCCGCGCTCGCCACGGACCTGGTGGTCTTCTCTGCCGGGGTACGGCCCCGCGACCAGCTGGCCCGGGAGTGCGGTCTGGCGGTCGGGCAGCGCGGCGGCATCGTCGTGGACGAGGAGTGCCGCACCTCGGACCCGGCGGTCTTCGCGATCGGTGAGTGCGCGCTCGCCCCGGACGGCCGGGTGTACGGGCTGGTGGCGCCGGGCTACGAGATGGCGCAGACCGCGGCCGGGGTGATCGCGGGCGGCAAGGCGTCGTTCACCGGTGCCGACATGTCGACGAAGCTGAAGCTGCTCGGGGTGGACGTGGCGTCCTTCGGCGACGCGCACGGCACCTCGGAGGGCTGCCTGGACGTGGTGTACGCGGACGCCCGCTCCGGCGTCTACAAGAAGCTGGTGATCGGGCGGGACGGCACGCTGCTCGGCGGGGTGCTCATCGGGGACGCCGACCAGTACGGCATGCTGCGGCCGATGACGGGCACCGTCCTGCCGGTCGCCCCCGAGCAGCTGGTGCTGCCCGCCGGCACGGGCGGTCCGGCCGTCCTCGGCCCGTCCGCGCTGCCCGACGACGCGGTGATCTGCTCCTGCCACAACGTCACCAAGGGCGCGGTCTGTGAGCACGGCACGCTGCCCGAGGTGAAGAAGTGCACCAAGGCCGGTACCGGCTGCGGCAGTTGCGTCAAGGTCATCGGCCAGCTGCTCCCGCAGAGCCAGGACACGGGCCTGTGCGGCTGCTTCCCGTACACCCGCAGCGAGCTGTACGAGATCGTCCGCACCCTGGAGATCACCTCGTACGCCGGGCTGCTCGACTCGCACGGCCGCGACTCGGCGCGCGGCGGTGACGGCTGTGAGGTCTGCAAGCCCACGGTCGGTTCGATCATCGCGTCGCTGGCAACGACGGTGGGCGCGAGCGGCTACGTCCTGGACGGCGAGCAGGCGGCCCTCCAGGACACCAACGACCACTTCCTGGCCAACCTCCAGCGCAACGGCTCGTACTCGATCGTGCCGCGCATCCCCGGCGGTGAGATCACGCCGGAGAGGCTGATCGTGATCGGCGAGGTGGCCCGGGACTTCGGCCTCTACACCAAGATCACCGGCGGCCAGCGCATCGACCTGTTCGGCGCCCGCGTCGAACAGCTGCCGCTGATCTGGACCCGGCTGGTCGACGCGGGATTCGAGTCGGGGCACGCGTACGGGAAGTCGCTGCGGACGGTCAAGTCCTGTGTGGGGCAGACCTGGTGCCGCTACGGCGTGCAGGACTCGGTGAGGATGGCGATCGACCTGGAGCTGCGCTACCGGGGCCTGCGCTCCCCGCACAAGCTGAAGTCGGCGGTCTCGGGCTGCGCCCGGGAGTGCGCGGAGGCCCGCGGCAAGGACTTCGGGATCATCGCCACCGCCCAGGGCTGGAACCTGTACGTGGGCGGCAACGGCGGAGCCACCCCGCGCCACGCGGACCTGCTCGCCCAGGACCTGTCCGACACCGAACTGGTGCGCCTCATCGACCGGTTCCTGATGTTCTACATCCGCACCGCGGACCGCCTGGAGCGCACCTCCACCTGGCTGGACCGCATCGAGGGCGGCCTGGACCACGTACGCGACGTCGTCGTGCACGACTCGCTCGGGCTCTGCGACGAGCTGGAGCGGCTGATGGCCGACCATGTCCGCGGCTACCGCGACGAATGGGCCGAGACCATCAACGACCCGGAGCGGCTGCGCCGCTTCGTCACCTTCGTCAACGCACCCGACGCACCCGACCCGTCGGTGAGGTTCGTCCCGGAACGCGACCAGGTCAAGCCCGACCTGGACATCCTCGCCGGCCCGGTCCTCGCCGTCCGCACGCTCGAAGGGACCGCCTCATGACCGCCCGGACGATGGCCGAGACGATGGAGACCGCCCAGGACACCGGGGTCGTCCGGCTCGCCGCCGGGGACGACTGGCTTGCGGTCTGCGACCGTTCGCTGCTCACCCCCGGCCGCGGGGTCGCGGCGCTGCTCCCGGACGGCAGACAGGTCGCGTTGTTCCTGGACCGTGCGGGACGTACGTACGCGATCGACAACCGCGACCCGTTCACCGGGGCCTATGTCCTGTCGCGCGGCCTGGTCGGATCGGACGGCGGGCAGCCGTTCGTCGCCTCACCGCTGCTGAAGCAGCGCTTCGACCTGGCGACGGGTGCCTGCCTGGACGACGACGAGGTCACCGTTGCGGTCTTCGAGGTCCGCGCGGACTGAACGGACCGAACGGGCTGAGCGGCCTCTTCCGGTTATCGGGCCGTCCGGTCGTACGCTTGATCCATGACCCAGCGCCGGTACGCGAACGACATTCCCGACCAGAGCGGCCGTACGGCCGTGGTGACGGGAGCCAACAGCGGTATCGGACTGATCACCGCGCGGGAGCTGGCACGCCACGGTGCCCGGGTGCTGCTCGCCTGTCGCGACGAGCGGCGCGGCAAGGAGGCGGCGGCCCGCATCCGCGGCGCGGTGCCGGACGCGGACGTGGAGTTCGCCGAGCTGGATCTGGCCGACCTGTCGTCGGTACGGGAGTTCGCCGCGGCGTACACCCCGGACCGGCTCGACCTGCTGATCAACAACGCCGGGGTGATGGCCCTCCCCTACCGGAGGACCGCCGACGGTTTCGAGACCCAGTTCGGCGTGAACCACCTCGGGCACTTCGCCCTCACCGGGCTGCTGCTGCCAAAGCTGCTCGCCACCCCGGGCGCACGGGTGGTGAGCGTGTCCAGCGGTCTCCACGCGCTGTCCAACATCGACATGGGCGATCTCAACAGCGAGCGGAACTACCGCCGCTGGATCGCCTACGGCCGCTCGAAGACGGCCAACCTGCTGTTCGTCCACGAGCTGGCCCGGCGGACCGCCGCCATCGGCAGCGGGTTGGTCGCCGCCGCCGCTCACCCGGGCTACGCGTCGACCAATCTGCAGACGGCGGGCGTCCGGATGGAGAACCGCAGGGCGGCCGAGCGGGTCATCGAGTTCGGCAACCGGATCATCGCCCAGCCGGCGGCCGCGGGCGCCCTGCCCACCCTGTACGCGGCCACCGCGCCGGGCGTCCGGCCCGACTCGTTCACCGGCCCGAGGGTGCTGGGGTGGCGCGGCGCACCGGCTCCGTCCTGGCGGGCCGGCTGGACGCGTAACGACGTGGCGAGCGAGCGGCTGTGGGTGGCGTCGGAGCAGCTGACCGGGGTCACCTTCGCGAGCCTCGGGGCCTGATTGCCCACGGCCGCCTCCGCGTCCCGTGGGTTCAGCCCTGCCCCTCGACGGCGGACGGGTCCATCCACACGACCTCCCAGATGTGGTGGTCGGGGTCCTGGAAGGAACGGCCGTACATGAAGCCGAGGTCCTGGGGCTCGTTGGCGGGAGAGCCGCCGGCGGCGAGCGCCGCGTCGGCCAGCTCGTCCACCTTCTCGCGGCTCTCCGCGCTCAGCGCCAGGAGCACCTCTGTGGTCTTCGCGGAGTCCGCGATCTCCTTCTTGGTGAAATCCTTGAAGCGCGGCTCGGTGATCAGCATGGCGAAGATCGTGTCGCTGATGACGAGACATGCGGTGTTGTCGTCGCTGAACTGCGGGTTGAAGGAGAACCCCAGCTTCCCGAAGAAGCCCTTGGTCGTCTCCAGGTCCTTGACCGGCAGGTTGACGAAGATCATCTGAGGCATGGCCGTCTCACTCTTTCGGTGGGTGCGTCCTGTGCGCCGATCCGTGTGTGTTCCGCGCACTCGTTACGACGGGTAGACGCCGGGGCCGCCGGAAACTCATCGGTGCCGGAGGAGGATCCGGCCCGGCGGGCGCCCCCTCAGCGCAGGGCGAGCGGCGCGCCGCCCCGGAGCAGCGAGCCGCCCAGCGGGGTCACCGTGTGCAGGACCGAGCTGCCGTGGCGCAGGGTGTGCACCAGGCCCGCCTCACGCAGCACACAGGCGTGCTGGCTCGCCGATGCCAGGGAGACCCCGGCCCGGCGGGCGAGCTCGCTGGTCGTGCAGCCGTCACCGATGGTCCGCAGGACGGTCGAGCGGGTGTGGCCGAGGAGCCGGCCGAGCCAGGGGCCCGGTTCCGCGAAGACCGGGGCGTCGGCGTGGCCGACCGGGTAGACGAGCACCGGCGGCAGCAGCGGATCGCGCAGGACGACCGGGGCGCCCCGGCAGAAGAACGACGGCTGGAGGAGCAGCCCGCGGCCGTCGAGACGCAGTTCGCGGTCGACCGGGTAGTCGGCCTCCAGCACCGGCGCCCGCCAGCGGATCACCGGCGGCAGCGAGGCGAGCAGCTCGTCCGGGCCACCGTCCAGCAGGGCGCGCCCCCGGACCGCACGGTCGGCCTCGACGCTCGCCTGGATATGCGGCCAGTACGGTTCGACCGCGGCGCGGTGGTAGCCGCGCAGGGCCCCGATGAGGCGGCCCAGGGGCTCTGAGCGCCCTTCCCGCAGCGCGTCCAGCCGCACCGGACGGGCCGCCCGCCGGGCCGTGGCGGTACGGCCGTCGGTGTGGCCCTCGGCGCCCAGCATCGCCAGTTCGGCCCGCAGGCGCTCGGCCGGGGTGTCGCGCAGGACCTCCGTTCCGGTGCTGAAATCCAGCGGCTCCGAACCTTCCTGAGAAGGCGTCAGGAAGTCCGGGAAATAGCCGCGCGGTGGAACCACGGCGGACAGCAGACGTACTTCACCATTCAACCGGGGGCGGGTTTCCGTGCGCCATTTCCCGAACACCGTTGAAGCACGCCGGTCCCTCAGTCGGTGAAAACTGAGAATGGTCTCCCACAATGCGTCCGGCCCGGTGGCCATCCGCACTCTGGAAAGGTCCCACCCGGATATATGGATACGCAGCACCGATCCCCCACCCACTTGCACCTGCAATTACCCCCACGCAAGAGTATGCGAACAGTCACACCACGTCACCACGGGGTTTCGGCCAGAGGTGAAACGTCTCGCCTCGACCCGGTGTCACCCGAAAGGCTGTACGACGTCGGGTTGCGATTCCAATGCCACCGGAAGAGCGAGTGAAGGCCGTGGGGGGTTTCGCTCGTTCGGCGGCGGTCGGCAATGGTGCGGCTCCGTACCCGATGGGGGTAAGCGGGGTGCGGTTCATGGATGGGGATCCCTGAACCGCACCCCGGTCCGTTCCGGACTATCTCTTTGCGCATTGAACGAAGCAATGGGGTGGCGGGCATGACGAGGCGGCGGCACCCCCGCACAGGGTGCCGCCGCCTCCGGGGAATTCCGCGCCGGACGCCGGTCCGGTGAGGGTCGCCCCGACCGGCGCCCCCTGCGGAATCAGTGGTTCAGGTCGTTCAGCGGCTGTCGCTGCCGCGCGACTGCGCCGCCGCCCGGCCCGCCTCCAGACGGGCCACCGGAATACGGAAGGGCGAGCAGGAGACGTAGTCCAGGCCCACCTCGTGGAAGAAGTGCACCGATTCCGGGTCGCCGCCGTGCTCACCGCAGATGCCGAGCTTCAGGTCGGGCCGGGTGGCCCGGCCGGCCGCGACGGCGCTTCGCACCAGCGAGCCGACGCCGTCCTTGTCGATCGTCTCGAACGGCGACACCCCGAAGATGCCCTTCTCCAGGTACGCGGTGAAGAACGAGGCCTCCACGTCGTCGCGGGAGAAGCCCCACACCGTCTGGGTCAGGTCGTTGGTGCCGAACGAGAAGAACTCCGCCGCCTCCGCGATCTGACCGGCGGTCAGCGCGGCACGCGGCAGCTCGATCATCGTGCCGATCTTCAGCTTGAGGTTCGTGCCGGTGGCGGCCTGGACCTCCGCGATGACCCGGTCCGCCTCCTCCCGGACGATCTCCAGCTCCTGGACCGTGCCGACGAGCGGGATCATGATCTCGGCGCGCGGATCACCCTTGGCGTTCTTGCGCTCGGCGGCGGCCTCCGCGATCGCCCGTACCTGCATGGCGAACAGGCCCGGGATGACCAGGCCGAGCCGGACCCCGCGCAGACCGAGCATCGGGTTCTGCTCGTGCAGCCTGTGCACGGCCTGGAGGAGCCGCAGGTCGTTCTCGTTGGCGTCCTTGCGGGACTCCGCGAGCGCCACCCGGACCGACAGTTCGGTGATGTCGGGCAGGAACTCGTGCAGCGGCGGGTCGAGCAGCCGCACGGTGACGGGCAGCCCGTCCATCGCCTCGAACAGCTCGATGAAGTCGGCCTTCTGGAGCGGCAGCAGCTGCTCCAGCGCGGTCTCGCGCTCCTGGTCGGTGTCGGCCAGGATCAGCTTCTCGACCATCTCGCGGCGCTCACCGAGGAACATGTGCTCGGTGCGGCACAGCCCGATGCCCTGGGCGCCGAAGCGGCGCGCCCGCAGGGCGTCCTCCGCGTTGTCCGCGTTGGCCCGTACCCGCAGCCGGCGCACCCGGTCCGCGTACGCCATGATCCGGTGCACGGCGGCGACCAGTTCGTCGGCGTCGTCGGCGCCCGCGTGCATCCGGCCCTCGAAGTACTCGACGACCGGCGACGGCACGACGGGGACCTCGCCGAGGTAGACCTTGCCGGTCGACCCGTCGACGGAGACGAGGTCGCCCTCCTCGACGACCGTCGCCCCGACCGTCAGCCGGCGCCGCTTGGTGTCGACCTCGATCTCCTCGGCGCCGCAGACACAGGTCTTGCCCATGCCCCGGGCGACGACGGCGGCGTGCGAGGTCTTGCCGCCGCGAGAGGTCAGGATGCCCTCGGCGGCGATCATGCCGTCCAGGTCGTCGGGGTTGGTCTCACGGCGGATCAGGATGACCTTCTCGCCGGAACGGGACCACTTGATCGCGGTGTACGAGTCGAAGACGGCCTTGCCGACCGCTGCGCCCGGGGACGCGGCGATGCCCCGGCCGAGCAGCCGGACCTCGGCCTCGTCGTCGAAGCGCGGGAACATCAGCTGCGCCAGCTGCGCGCCGTTGACCCGCTGGAGGGCCTCGGCCTCGTCGATGAGGCCCTGGTCGACGAGCTGGGTGGCGATCCGGAAGGCGGCACCGGCGGTGCGCTTGCCGACCCGCGTCTGCAACATCCACAGCCGGCCGCGCTCGATGGTGAACTCGATGTCGCAGAGATCCTTGTAGTGGGTCTCCAGCGTCTCCATGATCGCGATCAGTTCGTCGTACGACTTCTTGTCGATGGACTCCAGATCGGCGAGCGCCACGGTGTTGCGGATACCGGCGACGACGTCCTCGCCCTGCGCGTTCTGCAGGTAGTCGCCGTAGACGCCCTGGTGGCCGCTGGCCGGGTCGCGGGTGAACGCGACACCCGTACCGGAGTCGGGGCCGAGGTTGCCGAAGACCATGGAGCAGACGTTGACCGCGGTGCCGAGGTCGCCGGGGATGCGCTCCTGGCGGCGGTAGAGCTTGGCCCGGTCGGTGTTCCACGAGTCGAAGACGGCCTTTATGGCCAGGTCCATCTGTTCGCGCGGGTCCTGCGGGAAGTCGCGTCCGGCGTCCCGGGTGACGATCTTCTTGAACTGCTTGACCAGCTTCTTGAGGTCGGCCGCGTCGAGGTCCACGTCGACACTGACGCCCTTGGCCTCCTTGGCGGCCTCCAGCGCCTCCTCGAAGAGGTCGCCGTCGACACCGAGGACGGTCTTGCCGAACATCTGGATGAGGCGGCGGTAGGAGTCCCACGCGAACCGCTCGTCGCCGGACTGGGCGACGAGGCCGATGACGGATGCGTCGGAGAGGCCGATGTTGAGGACCGTGTCCATCATGCCGGGCATCGAGAACTTGGCGCCGGAGCGGACGGAGACCAGAAGCGGGTCGTCCGACTGGCCGAGCTTCTTGGCCATCCGCGTCTCAAGGGCGTCGAGGTGCGCACTCACCTCGTCGCGCAGCGCGGCCGGCTCCTCACCGCTGTCGAGGTAGACCTTGCACGCCTCGGTGGTGATCGTGAAGCCCGGAGGGACGGGGAGTCCGAGGTTGGTCATCTCGGCGAGGTTGGCACCCTTCCCGCCGAGCAGGTCCTTCAGATCCTTGTTGCCCTCGGTGAAGTCGTAGACAAACTTCTGCGGGTCTTCGTTTTCCGACACGGGTCTCGACTCCTCGACGACGCGGTGGCTGCCCTGACGGCGAGGAACATACCCAGATCGAAGGTGCCTGGGTACGTCCGCCTGCGCGTCGTGCGGCCGCAACCACCCATCCGCCAGCAGATCGAAAGTTGAGTGACGTGCCACGCAATCGAGCTGATGCGTTCATCTCTTGAATGGATGAGTGCGTTCCGCAGTCGTCCTGGTGGATTTCCGGGACTGCGCGTAACGGAAGCATCGATCGATCAAAGTGGAGCCCCCTGGCACCCAGTGCCATCATTTGAGAAATGCAGCCCCGTCGAATTCGCTCATCTGAGCAACAAACCCTTCAGGCGTGGCGAGAATCACGTCGGGGAGCCCGCTCAGATGTCACCATCCGGACGCCTTTCGCGCGACTGGAGGTGACCCTTAGGTCACGCGACGCCACGCAAAGGGAGTTTTCGTGGTCGCGGTCATCATCCCGAGCGGCGGAGGCGGCCCCGTCTCGTCGGATTCCGGGGATTTCGCAGCGGATCTACCGCTCAGATGAGCGATGACATGGCGAGGCACCCGGTGCCTGTGTGCGGGCGGCCACGGCCCGCTCACACCTCGTCGTCCTCGTAGTCCTCATTGTCCTCGTTATCCCCTCCGGACCCGGCTTCCGGCGGCTCCAGGGACTTGGTGGCGGCGCGGACGATCTCGTGGTCCTCGCCCAGCTCACGGGCCGCCGTCTCGCGCACCTCCGTCCACAGCGCGCGAGCCCGGTCCGTCAGGCCCAGCGCGGCGAGCGCCTCGCCCAGACGCTGCCGGGTACGGAGCGTCGCGCTGTGCCCCGTCCCCCGCACCCTGGCCCGCCCCTCGGCCACGGCCCCGAGCGCCTCGACGGC
Source organism: Streptomyces sp. AW19M42 (assembly GCA_000470535.1). Lineage (GTDB taxonomy): Bacteria > Actinomycetota > Actinomycetes > Streptomycetales > Streptomycetaceae > Streptomyces. The sequence goes on along the minus strand of CBRG010000184.1, from coordinate 40,103 downwards.
CTCCTCGGTCCGCAGGGCCCGCATCAGCGCCACCCCGTACGCGTGCCCTGCGGACAGCGTCAGCGGTGCGTCGGCACCGATCCCCCGGGTCCGCGCCGACCACACCCGGCCCAAAAATTCGGCGGCCTCCTCGTGCGCGCCGTCCTCCGTGAGCAGCCGCGCCAGATCGACTCGGGTGATCGCCGTCGACACGCTGTCCTCGGGCAGGGTGCGCTCCTCGATCGCCAGCTGCTCCCGGTAGAGGGCGTAGGACTCGTCCCTCTTGTCCGAGTCTTCGAGCACGTAGGCCAGGACATAGCGGGTGGCCCCGGTGGACCCGTCGTCCGGACCGAGACGTTCGCACTTGTCCGTCAGGACCACGCGCAGAAGTTCCTCGGCCTCCTCCCGCCTCCCGGCTCTGCGCAGCACCCAGCCGAGGTTGTGGCGGCAGGCGAGCTTTGTCCACTCCGCGGAGTCCACGGCCGTCAGCTGTTCCAGTACCCGCTCCAGGAGCGCCACCGCCTCGTCGAACTCCTCCAGTTCGGCGCGGATCAGTGCCTGCCTCTCGCGGAACGCGAGCGTCTCCCGGTGGAACTCGCCCAGGTTCTCCACGAGGCACGGCTCCAGCGCGTCGGCCTCCTCCCGTGCCTCCGTGAAACGGCCGAGGTAGCGAAGCGTGGAGATCAGGTCGCGGCGTGCCTGGTGGGTCACCAGCTGGTCCGGCCCGTGGACCTGCTCACTGGTCTCGACCGCCGCTCTGCGGAGCGGCTCGGCCTCCTCGTGCCGACCGCATTCGTCGAGAAGGTCGGCCAGGCCGTCCAGGACCCTGACCGTCCCGCCGCGCTTCTCCTCGTCGGACCGCTCCTGCTCGTCGAGGCCGGACCGCAGCTCCCGCTCGGCTTCCAGGTAACGCCCCTGGGCGGACAGCACGGCGGCGTACCAGCCCCGGGTGTAGAGCCTCATGTCCGCGGAGACGGCGCTCTCCGCGTCCGTTTCCCGTGCGAGCGCGGTGCGCAGCAGCGTCTCCGCCTCCCGGAACCGCCTCAGCCGGTGGAGGGTATATGCCTGGTACTTCATGACGCGCGTGTGGTCCTGCGGGTCCACCGTGGCGGCGAGTCGGCCGAACGTCTCCAGCAGGTCCCTGCCTTCCTCTTCCGCCTCGGTGTACCAGTCGGCGCCGTACAGCATCTCGTGCAGATAGCGTCGCGCGTTGAGCGTGTAGTCGTGATCGGGGCCGTGGATCCGCGTCGACATGTCGATGACCGCCCGCAGGTGCTCTGCGCCCTGGCCGGTTTCGCCCAGACCGCTGAGCGCGATGGCGAGGTTGCCCCGGGTGTTCCGGGTCACCAGGTCGGTTTCGGCCGACAGTTCCTCCAGCCACACCGCGATCAACTGGGCGAGTTCGTCGCGGAACGCGTGCAGCCGGGTGGCCAGGAGCCGCTGTGCGAGTGTCGTCACGTTCGTGATGGCGCTCCACCCGTACCCGGACTGCCAGCCCTCCGCCCGTTCGTCGATCTCCCGCGCCGCCCGGTGCACGAGGGGCGGGACGGCGGGGTCGGCCAGCAGCCGCCGGGCGAAGCTCACCGCCTCCGGCGCGATGTGCTCCATCACGTAGATCTCCGACGGGCCCTCGGGGAGGTCAGGTCCGGGCTCCGCCGTTTCCTCCGCCTCGGGATGCTCCGGGCGCGCCTCGGGCGCCGGGTCGGACCCGTCCGACAGGCCGAGCCTGCGCAGCAGTTCCGGTGAGGCGGCGGCGAAGGGCCCGGCCCGTTCGGGCAGCCCGGCGACCGCACCCGGTCCGTCGCCCGACAGCCGGGCCCGGAATTCCGGACCGGCGCCACCGCGCCGCATCAGGTACTCGCTGACCCGCTCGGCCGTACCCACCGCCACCGACGTGCGCACGGTGTCGAGGAGCAGGTCCGCGACCCCGGGCAGGAACTCGTACTCCGTGCTGTCGGAGGGCGTCCCGGCCCGCGCGGTCCGGCCGGATCGGCGCAGCAGGCCACCGAGGAACACCTCGGCGAGCTGGGCCCGGTGGAAGGTCCCCTGCCCGGTCCGGTACGCCTCGTGCACCAGGCGCATGACCGGCAGGGTGAGCGGGGTGACAGAGGCGAGCGCGCCCGCCAGTTGCCGGCTCTCCGGCGAGGCCGCCTCCCGGAAGCGGCGGAAGCGCTCCTCCGGCGCGGGCGGGGTGTCCGGTGTCCCCGTCCCGGCCTCCGCCGCACCGGTGTCCGCCTCCGCCCCCGCGTCCGGGATCATCAGCACCGGCACCGCGGACCGGCTGTGCCCGTCGGTGAGGAGCGAGACCCAGGGGGCCAGCTGCCCCTCCGCCAGCTCCAGGACCGGGATGGGCGTACCGGGGTACGAGACCAGGCCCTCCGGCAGCACGGGGTGGCTGACCCGCAGGGCGCCGCCCGGGGCGGCGGGCTGCCGGGAGCGGACCACGAGGCGCTCGACCGGACCGGCGTGCGACGGCCACATCCGTTCGGGCAGCGGCTGGAGGATCGTGACCGGGGCGCGGCGGGCCCACCGCCGCAGCAGCGCGGGGACGGCGCCCGTGCGCCACCCCGGGCCCACCATGTCGGAGAGCACCAGGACGACGGTCGGACGGACCGGGTCGATACGCAGCCCCGCGGCCTGACGGGGTCCGGCGGCGAACGGGCGGGGCCGGAGCAGCGGGCCGGACGCACCGGAGCTGTCCAGCCCGTGGGTGCGGATGTCGTGAAAGGCGCCCTGGCCCTCCAGCAGGGTCCTGACCTCGGCGGCATACCGCTGCCACAGCACCATCGACGGGCCGTCGTCGATGACGAGGACGGCGGTCAGCCAGCGTTCGGCGCGGGCCCGCAGGACCGGCTCCGGCAGGGTGGTCTCGGCCATCCGCTCGACCGTCGCGGCCTCGTCGAGCACCACGGCCGTGCGGGAGGGAACCGTGCGGCGCAGCGGCCGCATCGCGCGGTTCAGGGCACGTGGGGACTCCAGGGAGCGCACCCCGCTCACCCCGACCGCGTGGGAGGACCGGCCGCCCGTGCCGCCGGGCGCGGCGGGTGCGTACAGCCCCTGGGGCTCGGCGGGTCCCGGCTCCGGCACCGGGGCGTCCCGGCCGACCGCGTGGTGGCCGCGGCCCTCGTGCACCCGTTCCTCCGGTTCGAGGCCGGGCACCGGGGGGTCGCCCTGCGGCCGCCGGTGCGGGGGCGGGACGTCCTGCGGCTCGCCCGTACGCCTCACCTCGGCGATCCACAGGACGTCGAGAAGCTCCTCGGTCGACAGGTCCACACCTGCGCGTCCGAGTAATCCGGTGAGGCGGTCGAACATCAGATATCCGTGTCCCCGAGCGAGCGGAATACCGTTTCGCGCAGCTTGTCGAAGTCCATCGCGGCACCGGAGACCCGCAGATGGACGGCGTTGAGCAGCTGGTCCGTGGCGAGGTCGTGCGCCTGGGTGTCCCGCAGCCGGAGGAACTCCTCGATCAGCCGCTCCGCCTGCTGTGCCGCGTCCGTGCCGAGGTGCATGCCCACGATCGACCGGAGCTGCTCCGCGTTGGGCTGCTTGAGGTCCAGCCGTACGCAGCGGCGCAGGAAGGCGGGCGGGAAGTCGCGTTCGCCGTTGCTCGTGATCACCACGACCGGGAAGACGCGGCAGGTCACCCGGCCGCCCCTGACGGTGACCCGTTCGTCGTCCGGGCCGGTGAAGCGCACCTCTGCTGTCGTCGACCTGAGCCGGGCGAGTTCGGGGATGTCGTACGTCCCCTCCTCGAACACCGTGAGCAGGTCGTTCGGCAGGTCCACATCGCCCTTGTCCAACTCGTCGATGAGCAGGACGCGCGGGACGCCGCGCGGCAGGAGCGCCGTGCCGAGCGGTCCGAGCCGGAGGTAGTCGCCGATGCCGGGCTCCTCACTCCGGGTCGTGCCGGAGGCGCCGGGTTCCGCAGCCCCGGCGGTGTCCAAGGGGGCCTGGGGGCCGGGGCGTTCGCTCAGGGAGGCGTCCCTGAGCCTGCCCACCGCGTCGTAGCGGTACAGGCCCTCGACGAGCGTGGAGCGGCTGTTGACCGGCCAGTGCAGGACGTCGCCCAGGCACAGTTCGCGGGCGATGGCGCGCGCGAGAGTGGACTTCCCGGTGCCGGGGCGGCCGGTGACGAGCAGCGGCCGGTGCAGGTGCAGGGCGGTGTTGACGATGTCCCGGTCCGGCTCGGAGATCACGTACCGCCTGCGCGGCCGCTTCTCCTCCGCCGCTCCTTCCGCCGCTGCCTCCTCCTTGGACGCTTCGGGGCTCTCGCCGCCGTTGAAGGTCCGCCACGGGGGCGGCGCGGGCCAGTCGGTCACCGGATGCGGCTCGACATCCCCGCGAAAGAGCCGCCAGTCCGTGTTCATCGCTTTCCTCTTCTCATGGTGCCGACAGATCGAGTTCCCGTATCGCTCGCATGCCGGGTTCTCATGGTGCCGACAGGTCGAGTCGCCGTGGCAGCGGCCGCCCGGGATCGTCCCAGAGCAGGGCCAGCCGGCCGCCCGGAAGCTGTTCGTCGACGTCGCACTCGGCGCGAATCCTACGCAACTTCCCGGGCAGTTCCCGCAGCGAACAGTTCGTCAGGACGGACTTCAACTCCTCTTCCTCACCCTCTATTTCGCTCCCGCCGCGCCAGAGCATCACGGGTACGCCGCCGAAGAGGCAGGCGGTGAAGACGGCTTCGCGGCGGTGTGCCGCGCCGGGAACGACCACGCCCGGGGCGTCCTCGCGGGCGCTCACACAGCCGTGTGCGGCGGTAATCGAGTCCAGGTCGTCCGGAAGCCAGTGCAGATCGTCGGTCCGGGCGGTCGCGACCCGCTCCCAGCGGCGCACCCACAGGTGTTGCTGCTGGGGGCGGCGGTACTCGGTGCACCGGACGACGACCGGGAAGTCCGTACCGATGGAACGTTCGACGGGGTCCTTGGCCCCGATGCGCCAGCGGTGGACGTCCAGTTCGAGGTCGGCGGCCTCCAGGAAGAACTCCACCAGCGTCGAGTGGACCCTGCCGTGCCGGGTCAGGATCGCGTCCACCGCCAGCTGGACGTCCGCCGGGGGCACGGGTGCGTCCTGGGTCTCGACCGACTCCACCCCGGTGGGCCCGCGCGACCAGACCTGGTAGGTGCGCCGCCCCCCGGGTCCTGACGGGGAGAGCCTGATCTGAACCTGGCCCCCCGCTGCGTGGGGCCCGCCTCCGGCGGCGTCGGCCGCCGCCCGGTCCGTCAGTTCGTCGCGCCGGTTGCCCAGCATCTCCGGCAGTGAACCGCCCAGCCGGGAGGCGCACTTCATCGACCAGTCCCGGAGCGCTGTCGCGTAGGGCCCGTCACCGGCCGCCGCGGCGGCGCGCTCGGCGGCGCCGAGGAGACGCGGCAGGCGTGACACTCCCGGTACGGGCAGGGACAGGTCCTCCAAGTGGTCGACCACGTCACGCGGTTCGGTGGCCTCGATGACGACGCCGACCGCCTCCTGCCGGGCCGCGTACACGAACCCCCGTGCCGTTTCTGCGGGTTGGGAGGCGAGCAGCACGATCAGGGCGTCGTACTCGCTGCACAGCAGCCAGTGGCCCCGGTCCAGTTCGAGGGAGGTGCGCCGCAGGGCATCCCTGTCGTCTTCGCTCGCCCCGGCCATTCGGGGTGCCAGCAGATGGAGCAGGGTGGCGAGGCCGTGGGGCCGGTTCAGTGCCCAGTCGACCAGGGTCTCGGCGTCGAGCCGGTCGGGAGCGCAGGGCAGCGCGTCGTGGAGCTCGACGCCGAGTCCGGCGGCCACGCGCGCGGTGGCGGCCCGGTCGTCGACGAGTGCGGCACCGACCAGCAGTGCCATCCGGCCCCGGGCGAGGCGCTGCCCGTCGGTCGGCGTGCCGGGTGCGGCCCGGCCCCCGTACTCCTCGTCGTTGTCGGTCCAGTTGCGACGCAGGGCCGTCGGGGTCTGGGCGGCGCCCTCGACCGCCCTCAGCCGGTCGAATCCGGCCTTCACCCGCGTCCATACCCGGTCGAGGTCGGGAGCGGCCTGCGGGGCGTCGCGGGACCCGGCTTCCAGGGCGTCCATCAGCGTCGAGGTGAACAGCCCCGCGTCCGACCGGTTCTTCGCGGCCTCTCCGGGGGCGACGGCCCGCAGGACGAAGACCGGGCGGTCCGTGTTGGTCTCGGATTCGGTGGCGATGGTGTCGGGTGAGAGTGCCCGTGCGTGCTCTCGCGGAGGCAGGGTCGTCCGGCACGCGTCGATGATGACGACGGCCCGTTCGACCCCCCGGGCTGGCAGACATTCCGTGCGCAGTAAGGAGATGAGGTTCTCGCCGTCCACACCCTGCGGGTGGCCGGTGCGGGACTCGGGGTAGAGCAGGCTCCAGCGGTTGCCTCCTGCCTGCACCCCGTGCCCGGCCCAGTACACCCAGAGCCAGTCGACGTCCAGGTTTCTCAGTTCGTCCTGGAAGACGCTGTGGACGTTGACCCGGTCCGCCGTGCTGCGCCGGACGTCGGTGAAGCGGGCCAGCAGGCCCTCGTTGCGGGCGAGGGGCGAGGCCAGCAGGTGCACCTGCCGCTGGGGCACCCCCCGGTCCAGCAGCCACTGCACCATGCGCGCCGCGTCGTTCGCGGGTCCCGACAGCTCCCAGTCCGCACCGCCCGCGTACTCCTCGACCGCCACGACCACCGCGTGGGTGCGCCGCCAGTCGTGCTGTGGGGGCCTCACGGCAGCTCGGCCGCTATGCGCTCGTAGAGGGGTTTGTGGGCGAAGTAGCCGGTGTGCGAACGGGGGAAGGGCTGGCGCAGATCGACCCGGGCGTCGGTGACCCGGCCGGGGAACACCCGCTCCCCGACGAAGCCGAGCAGGTCGCGGCGGTCGTACACGTTGACCCAGCGGGGGAACGTGGCGGGCAGTTCGTCGCCGCGCCGCAGCCCCGTGAGGGCGTCGATCTCGTAGAGGAAGGGCGCCTGCGAGCCGACCGTGACGAGCAGGTCCACCCCGTGCGAGGGCTCCATGGCCAGCAGGTCGACGGAGGCGATGCCGCCGAGGCTGTGGGCGAGCAGGACCACGGGGCCGTCGTCCCGTTCTCGGGTGAGCGCGACGATGTCGGCGATCCGGGCCCGCAGCCCCGCGCCACGGCCCTGGTAGCGCAGGATGTCGCCGCTCCCGGGGAGGATCTTCCCGGTCATCCGACGCCGGCCGACCTGGACGCCGGGCGAGACCCCCCACAGGAACGGGTCGGCCAGCAGCCGGGACGCGGTCCACTTCGCCGCCGCCTTCGCTCCGCGGTCGCCTCCGCCGAGCCGGTCGGTGAGCGCGTCGACCAGGGCGTCGCGGTCCGCCCCGTCGACGGGCAGGGCCTCCTCCGCGTCCTGGGCGTTCTCGGCCAGCCTGACGGCGAGCGTGACCACGGCGCGCGCGGCCATCGCCTCGGCGTCCGGGACCCGGGGCGTTCCGGAGAGCCTCATCGAGATCTCCGCGGCGACCTGCCCGGCCGCCGCGCCCAACTGGCCGCCGATCTCCGCGGCGAACTCCTCGGCGCTGCCGCCCGACTCCGCCGCGCCGGGCACCTGGGCGTCCGCCGCGCCGAGCGAGCGCACCCGGCCGGCGAGGACGTCCCAGGGGTGGACGCGGCCGGGGACGAATCCGCCGCCCTCGTCCGGCGGGGCGCTGTCGGACAGGAGCCCGATCTCCGCGAACGGGTCCTGTTCGAGGAGGGCCCACACGGTCAGCGGGTCGTCCGCGTCCGTGTCGGGCAGCGCCCGGTCCTGGTCCCGTTCGGGGTAGCTGGCGCCGCCGAGCGCGAGGTGCGCGCCGTAGGTGTCGCCCCAGTAGCAGGGGACGAGCCGCACATCCGGCCGCACCCGTTTCAGCCCACGGCCCACGCGCCCGTACGACGCCCGGTACGAGTCCTCCCGCACCCCCGTGCCGTGGACAAAGACAACACTCGTCACCCGTAATCCCCCACTGTGGCCCGAGTCACGCATTCTATCCAACGGGCCGCGCGGCAACTCCCCTGTCGGGGAAAGCGTTTGGGGCGATTACCGGACAACGTCCGGGGTGGCGAGGGCGCTCAGCCGCCCGACGTGTCCAGTTCCGCGTCCGCGCTGACGCCCGAGCAGTCGTACGGGTCCTTCAGCCAGCCGTCCGGAAGCACCACCCGGTTGTTGCCCGAGGTGCGGCCGCGCGGGCCGTCTGCGCCGTCCGGCCACGGCTGGTCCAGCCGCAGCTCGTTCAGCTGCGAGCCCAGCTCCTCCAGCGAGGAGGTGATCGCGAGGTTCCTGCGCATCTCGGAGCCGACCGCGAAGCCCTTGAGGTACCAGGCCACGTGCTTACGGAAGTCGATCACGCCCCGGGTCTCGTCACCGATCCATTCCCCGAGCAGCGTCGCGTGCCGCAGCATGACGTCCGCGACGGTGCGCAGGGAGGGCGTCTGCCGCGTCTGCGTACCCTCGAACGCGCTCACCAGGTCACCGAAGAGCCAGGGGCGGCCCAGGCAGCCGCGCCCCACGACCACGCCGTCGCAGCCGGTCTCGCGCATCATCCGCAGGGCGTCGTCCGCGCACCAGATGTCGCCGTTGCCGAGGACGGGGATCTCCGGGACGTGCTCCTTGAGGCGGGCGATGGCGTCCCAGTCGGCGGTGCCGCCGTAGTGCTGGGCGGCGGTCCTGCCGTGCAGGGCCATCGCCGTGACGCCCTCCTCCACGGCGATCCGGCCGGCGTCGAGGTAGGTGAGGTGGTCGTCGTCGATGCCCTTGCGCATCTTGATGGTGACCGGCAGATCGCCCGCGTGGGAGACGGCCTGGTGCAGGATCGCGCGCAGCAGCGGCCGCTTGTACGGGAGCGCGGAGCCGCCGCCCTTGCGGGTGACCTTGGGGACCGGGCAGCCGAAGTTCAGGTCGATGTGGTCGGCGAGGTTCTCGTCGACGATCATGCGGACGGCCTTGCCGACCGTGACCGGGTCCACTCCGTACAGCTGGATGGAGCGCGGGGTCTCGCTCGCGTCGAACCGGATGAGCTGCATGGTCTTCTCGTTGCGCTCGACCAGCGCCCGGGTCGTGATCATCTCGCTGACGAACAGCCCCTTGCCGCCCGAGAACTCCCGGCACAACGTGCGGAAGGGTGCGTTGGTGATGCCTGCCATGGGGGCGAGGACCACCGGCGGCTGCACGGTGTGCGGGCCGATACGGAGCAGCTGGGGCGAGGGGGCGAGCGTGGTCATTCCCCCATTGTCGCGTACGCGGGGAACTGGTCCGGGTCCCGGCGGCCGCTGCGGCGGTACCGGGCGGTGGTACGGCTGCGGTGACACGGCTGCAAAGGTACGGCTGCGAAGGTACGGCTGCGGCGGTGCTGTCAGCGGGGGTCGTTAGTTAGTCGTACTATCCATGCATGCCCGAGCTCAGCCACCGGAGACGGATGCTGGTGCTGGCGATCTGCTGCATGAGTCTGCTGATCGTCAGCCTGGACAGCACCGTCCTGAACGTCGCCCTCCCGTCCATGCGCCAGGACCTGCACGCGAGCGTCGCGGGGATGCAGTGGACGATCGACGCGTACACACTCGTCCTCGCCTCCCTGCTCATGCTCGCGGGCTCCACCGCCGACCGGATCGGCCGGCGCAAGGTCTTCATGGCCGGACTCGTCCTCTTCACCCTGGGCTCGGCGCTCTGCTCGATCGCACCCAGCCTGGAGACGCTGATCGTGTTCCGGATGGTGCAGGCCGTCGGCGGCTCCATGCTGAACCCGGTCGCGATGTCGATCATCACCAACACCTTCACCGAGCCGCGCGAACGCGCGCGGGCGATCGGTGTCTGGGGCGGTGTCGTCGGTATCTCCATGGCCGCGGGACCGGTGGTCGGCGGCGCTCTGGTCGATTCGGTCGGCTGGCGTTCGATCTTCTGGATCAACCTGCCGGTCGGTATCGCCGCCCTGCTGCTGACCTCGAAGTACGTCACCGAGTCGCGCGCCGCGAGGGCCCGCCGCCCCGACCCGGTGGGCCAGCTGCTGGTGATCGCCCTGCTGGGCTCGCTGACGTACGCGATCATCGAGGCGCCGCAGAAGGGGTGGACCTCCACCGAGATCCTGCTGTTCGCCGCGGTCGCGGCGGCCTCGCTGATCGGCCTGCTGGTGTACGAACCCCGGCGCACCGATCCCCTGATCGACCTGCGGTTCTTCCACAGCGCCCCGTTCAGCGGAGCCACCGTCATCGCGGTCAGCGCCTTCGCCGCGCTCGGCGGCTTCCTCTTCGTCAACACGCTCTACCTCCAGGACGTACGGGGGATGAGCGCGCTGGGCGCCGGTCTGTACATGCTCCCGATGGCGGCGGTGGTCTGTGTTCTGCCGCCGCTCTCGGGGCGCGTCGTCGCCACCCGGGGGCCACGCCTCCCGCTCCTGGTCGCGGGGGTCGCGATGGCGGCGAGCGGCCTGATGTTCGCGCTGTTCGACGCGGAGACCGACAACGCGCTGATGTTCACCGGCTATGTGCTGTTCGGGCTGGGCTTCGGCGCGGTGAACGCGCCCATCACCAACACCGCCGTCTCCGGCATGCCCCGCTCCCAGGCGGGCGTGGCCGCGGCGGTCGCCTCGACCAGCCGCCAGATCGGGCAGACGCTGGGCGTCGCCGTGATCGGCGCTGTGCTGGCGGCCGGGGTGTCCGGCGCCGGCTCCTCCGGCGGCGTCGGGCCGGCCGGTGACTTCGTGTCGGCGAGCAAGCCCGCCTGGTGGATCATCACCGGCTGCGGAATGTGCGTCCTGCTGGTCGGAGCGCTGACCAGCGGGCGCTGGGCACGGGGCACCGCACGCCGGACCGCGGAACTCCTGGAGGGGGCGGCCCCGACGGGACACGCTCCGGGCGGCGGCCGGCCCGGGGGCACGTCGGGCGACGGGTCCAGGGGTCAGACCGGGGACACGTCGGGCGACGGGTCCGGGGGTCAGACCTCGTCCGCGAGCACCAGGGTTTGAAGCCGCTGGAGCCGCTCCCGGGTCTCCTCGTCGCGCGGTACGTAGGTGACCAGCCGAGCGCCGGCCGACGGGCCCAGCCACAGATCCGAGGTCTCCACCCGCAGCAGCCCCACGTACGCGTTCCGGAAGATCTTGGACCGGCCGCCGGAGCTGACGACCTCATGCCTCGCCCACGTCTCCCGGAACTCAGGCGACGCCGCCTCCAGCCGCTTGAGCAGGGCCTTCCATGAGGGCTCTGCCAAATGCTCGGCCATCGCGGCACGAAACTTCGCCGTCAGGAAGCGGGTCACCTCGGCGATGTCCATGACGGTGGAGCGCCACTGCTCGTTCGTGTAGGCCAGCAGCATGATGTTGCGGTCCTCCGGCGCCACGGCGTCCAGCTCGCAGAGCAGCCGGCCGTAGGTCCGGTTGTGGGCGAGCACGTCGTAGCGGCTGTTCTGGACGCATGCGGGGATCGGCTCCAGCTGCCGCAGCATCGCGCGCAGCGCCGGGGTGATACTCGGGCACTCCGTGCCGGGAGCCGGATCGATGGCCCCGGCGAGGGAGAAGAGGTGGCTGCGCTCGCTGCGGTCGAGCAGGAGTGCGCGGGCGAGCGCGTCCAGGACCTGGGGCGAGACCTGGATGTCACGGGCCTGTTCGAGCCAGGTGTACCAGGTGACGCCGACGGCGGAGAGCTGGGCCACCTCCTCACGGCGCAGCCCCGGCGTGCGTCTGCGGCGGCCCCGGACCAGGCCCACCTGCTCGGGGGCGATCCGCTCCCGGCGACTGCGCAGGAAGTCCGCGAGCTCGTACCGCCGGATCTCGGTCGCTGTGACCTCCGGGGCTTCGGTGACCTCTGGAGATGCTAAAGCCGTCCGGGCTGCGGTCGCCATAGTCGTCATTCCTCCAGCGTGCGGGACGGCCCGACGCCATGCCGGGTGCTATTTGTACCAGGATAAGGACACTCTGGTACCAGGCTTCGGGAAGAGCGATCGTCGATGCCGTGAGCGATTCCTCTGTACGGCTGAAGACATCCGCCACCACCACCGCCGCACCCGTGGTGCGGCACGACCACCCCACGCCGGTGCTCGGCGCGCTGGGGCTGTTCACCGTGCTGCTGGGCGCGGCCCTTCCCCTGATCGACTTCTTCATCGTGAACGTCGCCCTGCCCACCATCGACCACGATCTGGACGCGGGCCCGGCCCTGCTGGAACTGGTCGTCGCGGGCTACGGACTCTCCTATGCCCTGCTGCTCGTACTCGGTGGCCGGCTCGGTGACATGGCCGGCCGGCGCAGGCTCTTCCTGCTCGGCATCGCGGCCTTCGGGATCACCTCGCTGGCCTGTGGCCTCGCGCCGGACGCCTGGACGCTGGTCGGGGCGCGGGTGGCCCAAGGCGCCGCGGCGGCACTGATGCTGCCGCAGGTGCTCGCCACCATCCAGGCGGCCACCTCTGGGCACCGACGGGCCAGGGCGATGAGCCTTTACGGGGCGACGGCCGGGCTCTCCATGGTCGCGGGCCAGATCCTGGGCGGCGTACTGGTCGCCGCCGCGCCGCTCTCGTCGGTGTTCGGCGAGAGCGCGGGCTGGCGCTCGGTGTTCCTGGTCAACGTTCCGGTGGCGGCGGTGGGGCTGGTGCTGGCGGCCCGCTCCGTGCCCGAGACACGTTCGGAGCGGCCCGCACCGGTCGACGTACCGGGCACGCTGCTGCTGGCCGCGTCACTGGTCACGCTGCTGGCCCCGCTGACCGAGGGGCGGGCGGCCGGCTGGCCGCTGTGGACCTGGGTCTCGCTGGCGCTGTTCCCGTTCGCCGCGGGCGCCTTCTACCGGGTCGAGCGGCGGGCCGACCGGAACGGCCTGATCCCGCTGGTCCCGCCGAGCCTGCTGCGGCTCGACTCGCTGCGGCGCGGTCTTTCGCTGGTGCTGTCGTTCTCGGTCGGCTTCGGCGGCTTCATGTTCGTCATCGCGGTGGCCCTCCAGCAGGGCCTGAAGCTGGGCCCGGCGGCGTCCGGCCTGTCGATGGCCCCGATGGCGGCGGCCTTCTTCGCCGCCTCGCTGGCGGGACCGGGGCTGGTTCGGCGGTACGGCAGCCGGGTCGTGACGGCCGGCGGGATCATCCAGGCGCTCGGTGTGGTGGTGCTGGTGATCACCGTGTGGCGCGACTGGTCCGGGCTGGGAATGCTCGGCCTGCTGCCTGGGATGGCGATCGCCGGTCTCGGCCAGGGGCTCCAACTGCCCGTCCTGTTCCGCATCGTGCTCTCCGACGTGCCGCCGGAGCGGGCCGGGGTCGGCGGCGGAGTCATGACGACGACTCAGCAGGCGGCGCTGGCACTGGGTGTGGCGACGCTCGGTTCGCTGTTCCTTTCGCTGGCACCGGGGTCGGGGATGCGGGATGCGCTGGCCGTGACACTGCTGGTGCAGCTGGGTGCGGTGGTGCTGACGACGCTGCTGAGCCTGCGGCTGCCGCGCGCTGTGGCGTGAGCGCGGGGCGCGTTGGCGCGGGGCGCGGGCTCGCCATTTGCGATTTGCGGCTTGTGGCTGTGGCTTGTGGCGTCCGGAACGGCGGTGGCCCGGAACACCTGAGGTGTTCCGGGCCACCGGTCGTACATGTGGCGCTGTCTGTTCCCCGTTCCCCGCTCACCGCGTTGGATGAGGGGGGTCAGCTCCAGGGGTCAGCTCTGCGCCGGGGCGTCCTCGGCGGCGTCGTCCGACGGCGCGGGGTGGCCGGCGCGCTCCCGCATCTTGCGCAGCAGCTCCTGCTTCTGCTCGGCCGCCGTCTTCCGGTCGGTGTTGCGCTCGGGACCTGCGCCCTGCTGCTCGGCGCGGGACAGCTTCTTCCGCTGCCCGCCGACGCCGAGGAGGTTGTTACGGCTCTTGGCCACGGGGTTCTCCCATTCGTGGTGAAAGTGAGGTCTGAAACGACCCTGGATCGATCCGGTGGGCGGCGGGTGCTCGTACCCGCCACGCACTCACTCGTAGATCTGGAAGAACGAAGACATGCCGGAACGGTACCCCGCTCCGAACGGCTCCAGCACCGGATTTTCGTCGGTCGGAATCACCCCACAGAGGGAACACGGACTGACAGATATTGAAATCTGTCATCGCGTCTGTCATGGTCGACGTGTACGCATGACACCCGCCCCCTCTCCTCCTCCTTCCACTTTCCGTCCCGCGCCTTCGGCCCGCCTCCGTCCGCCTCCGCCCACCTGGGAGTTCCTCATGACCGCCCTCCGCCCCCGCACCCTCGGCTCCACCGGCCCGCAGGTCTCCACGCTCGGCCTCGGCTGCATGGGCATGTCCGCGTTGTACGGCGAGACCGACCGTGCCGAGTCGATCGCCACCATCCACGCCGCGCTCGACACCGGCATCAACCTGCTCGACACCGGCGACTTCTACGGCATGGGCCACAACGAGCTGCTGATCAACGAGGCCCTGCGCACCGCCCCCGCAGCCGTTCGGGAACAGGCCCTGACCAGCGTGAAGTTCGGCGCGCTGCGGACCGTCGAGGGCGGCTTCACCGGCTACGACGGCCGCCCGGCGGCGGTCAAGAACTTCGCGGCCTACTCACTTCAGCGGCTGGGCCTCGACCACATCGACGTCTACCGGATCGCCCGGCTCGACCCCGATGTGCCGATCGAGGAGACGGTAGGCGCCATCGCCGAGCTGGTCGAGGCCGGGCACGTCCGCCACATCGGCCTCTCCGAAGTCGGCGCGCAGACCATCCGGCGGGCGGCTTCCGTCGCCCCGATCTCCGATCTTCAGATCGAGTACTCGCTGATCTCCCGCTCCATCGAGGCGGAGATCCTGCCGGTCTGCCGCGAGCTGGGCATCGGTGTCACGGCGTACGGGGTGCTCTCCCGCGGGCTGATCAGTGGCCACTTCACCCGTGACCGCGAGCTGGCCGCCGGTGACTTCCGGACCATGAGCCCGCGCTTCCAGGACGAGAACCTCCGGCACAACCTCGACCTGGTCGAGGCGCTCCGCAAGATCGCCGAGCAGAAGGGCGTCACGGTCGCGCAGACCGCCATCGCCTGGGTCCTCACCCGGGGTGAGGACATCGTGCCGCTGGTCGGCCCCCGCCGCCGCGACCGGCTGGCCGAGGCCCTCGGCTCCCTGGACGTCGAGCTGACCGCCGCCGACCTCGCCGCGATCGAGGAGGCCGTCCCGGCCGGCGCGGCGGCGGGCGCCCGCTACCCCGACAGCCAGATGGCACACCTGGACAGCGAGCGCTGACGTCCGGGTACGGTCAGAGCCGCCCGAAGGCGCCCTGACCCGCCCGACGCCCCGCCCCGCCCCGAAAGGCAGCACACCCACCATGACGCCGCCGTCCGACCCGCTGACCCCCGAGCGCATCCTCGAAGCCACCGAGGACGTGCTGCGCCGCTACGGCCCCGCCAAGGCGACCGTGGTCGACGTGGCCCGAGCGCTCGGCGTCAGCCACGGCAGCGTGTACCGCCACTTCCGCACGAAGGCCGCGCTGCGCGAGGCCGTGACCGGCCGTTGGCTGACCCGCACGGAGCTGGCCCTCACCGAGATCCTGCGGGCCCCGGCCCAGCCCGCCCCGGCGAAGCTGCGGCAGTGGCTGGAGACGCTGTTCGAAGCCAAGCGGCACAAGGCAGGCGATGATCCGGAGCTGTTCGCCACCTATGAGGTGCTCATGGGCGAGAGCAGCGTGGTCGAGGAACACATCCGCGAACTGGTGGGCCAGCTGCGCGAGATGATCGAGGAGGGGGCGGCCGACGGGCAGTTCACGGTGGACGACCCCACGGCAGCCGCCCAGGCGGTCTTCGACGCCACGGCCCGCTTCCACGACCCGGCGTATGCGGCCGAGTGGCAGAAACCCGCCATCACCGCCGAGTTCACAGCCGTCACGGAGCTGCTGCTGCGCGGCCTGCGGACCTGACGACGAGCGGACCGGCAGACAGGCCCGGCCAGGGCCACAGCCTCGGCCACGGCCTCTCGTCTGGATCAGGCCGGATCAGTCGCGGTAGCGTAGCCGCGTGAACGCGTGGAGTGACCGCGCGTCTCCGGGGGACTCCACACCGGATGTATCCCTGCCCGTCAGAGAGGAACGAGGCTGCGATGAGCCTGTCGAAACCCGAGATCGACTTCCCCGAGGGAGACGCTCCCGACGATCTGAAGATCAGGGACATCGTCGTGGGGGACGGAGCGGAGGCGAAGCCCGGTGCCGTCGTGGAGGTCCACTACGTCGGCGTCACCTTCGCCACCGGGGAGGAGTTCGACGCCTCCTGGAACCGGGGACAGACCTTCAGGTTCCCCCTGGGTGGCGGCAGGGTCATCAAGGGGTGGGACCAGGGCGTCGCGGGAATGAAGGTCGGCGGCCGGCGCGAGCTCGTCGTTCCCCCGCAGCTCGCCTACGGCAACCAGTCACCCTCGCCTCTGATCCCGGCCGGCTCGACGCTCATCTTCGTCGTGGACCTGCTCGGCGTCTAAGGCGTGTTGTGAAAGCAGCACCGTCCGCCCGGAGGGCGGGCTCCGCGGCGCCTGATGCGTGCCGTGGCAAGGCGCGGGAATGGTCTCGTAGCGGAGCTACCAGGGCATTCCCGCGACGCCGCGAGCGTGCGTGCCGGACGCCGCGGAGCAGTCGGGACTTCCACAACACGCCCTAAGGACTGTCCCGGCAGGGGCTACGTCGCCGTCGGGTCGACCGTTGCCTGGTGTGCCTGCGCGAGGTGCTCCTCGGCCTTGAGCCAGGGCAGGAACTGCACACCCTTGCGCCAGTCGCAGGTGTCGCAGCTCAACTGCCGCTGCATCCCCGACTTCCTTACGTGGACTATGTGTTCACGGCCGTGCTGGTCCCATCTACTGACCTTGCTCGTGGTCATGGACGGCATCCGAGCCTCCTGTGGACGATTGTGCCCAGTGTGCACGAAGCCCCCGGTTCCGTTCGGGGGAACCGGGGGCTTCGTCCAGCGGATGCGAGGCGTCAGCAGCCGAGCAGCCGCGCGCCCAGGTACGCCTGGATCTGGTCCAGGGAGACGCGCTCCTGCTTCATGGTGTCGCGCTCGCGCACCGTCACCGCGTTGTCGTCGAGGGTGTCGAAGTCGACGGTGACGCAGAACGGCGTACCGATCTCGTCCTGACGACGGTAGCGGCGGCCGATGGCGCCCGCGTCGTCGAACTCGATGTTCCAGTTCTGCCGGAGGTCGGCCGCGAGGCCCTTGGCCTTCGGCGAGAGCTGCGGATTGCGGGACAGCGGCAGGACCGCGACCTTGACCGGCGCCAGACGCGGGTCGAGGCGCATCACGGTGCGCTTCTCCATGACGCCCTTGGCGTTGGGCGCCTCGTCCTCGATGTAGGCGTCCAGCAGGAAGGCCAGGACCGAGCGGCCCACACCGGCCGCCGGCTCGATGACGTAGGGGGTCCAGCGCTCGCCGGCCTCCTGATCGAAGAAGGACAGGTCCGTGCCCGAGGCCTTGGAGTGCGCCTTCAGGTCGTAGTCCGTGCGGTTGGCGACGCCCTCCAGCTCGCCCCACTCGCTGCCGCCGAAGCGGAAACGGTACTCGATGTCAGCGGTGCGCTTGGAGTAGTGGGAGAGCTTCTCCGCCGGGTGCTCGAACCACCGCATGTTCTCCTCGCGCATACCGAGGCCGGTGTACCAGTTCCAGCGCTGCTCCATCCAGTACTCCTGCCACTGCTCGTCCTCGCCCGGCTTGACGAAGAACTCCATCTCCATCTGCTCGAACTCGCGGGTGCGGAAGATGAAGTTGCCCGGAGTGATCTCGTTCCGGAAGGACTTGCCCATCTGCGCGATGCCGAACGGCGGCTTCTTGCGCGAGGTCTGCTGCACCTGGCCGAAGTTGGTGAAGATGCCCTGGGCGGTCTCGGGGCGCAGATAAGCGACCGAGCCGGAGTCCTGGGTCGGACCGAGGTGCGTGGAGAGCAGACCGGAGAACTGCTTGGGCTCGGTGAACGTGCCCTTGTTGCCGCAGTTCGGGCAGTTGAGGTCGGCGAGGCCGTTGACCGGCGGCTTGCCGTGCTTCTCCTCGTACGCCTCCTCCAGGTGGTCCGCGCGGTAGCGCTTGTGGCAGGAGGTGCACTCGGTCAGCGGGTCGGAGAACGTGGCGACGTGGCCCGAGGCCACCCACACCTCGGGGGCCAGGATGACCGACGAGTCGAGCCCGACCACGTCCTCGCGCGAAGTGACCATGTAGCGCCACCACTGGCGCTTGAGGTTCTCCTTGAGCTCAACGCCCAGCGGCCCGTAGTCCCAGGCGGCGCGCTGACCACCGTAGATCTCACTGCAGGGGAAAACGAAGCCACGGCGCTTGCTCAGGCTGACGATGGAGTCGATCTTGTCGGCGGCCACGGTGCTCTCTTCATTACGACGGCGACGAACGGAGAAGACCTCAGATTACCGGCGGGCACGCCCCTTCGATCAAATCGGTATCGGGACAGTCACTTCCGGAGGCATCTCATCAGCCTTGTTGACAATCGTTTCCATTTTTGTTGAAAATGACTGTCATGAACGAACGCCGCCTCATACCCACCGCAGTCGCCGCCGGAGCAGTCGTCCTCGGCCTCACCGCGCTCACCGCCTGCTCGTCGTCCGACGCCGCCGACCACAAGCGCGGCGACAAGCTGAACGTGGTGGCGTCGTTCTACCCGATGCAGTTCCTGGCCGAGCGAATAGGCGGCAGCCACGTCTCCGTCTCCACCCTCACCGAGCCGGGCATGGAGCCGCACGACCTGGAGCTCAGCCCTCGGCAGATCGGCGGCCTCAGCGACGCCGACTACATCCTCTACCTCAAGGGCATCCAGCCCGCCGTGGACGACGCGATCAAGCTCTCCGAGTCCACGCACACGGTCGACGCCGCGAGCCTGACCACGCTGGAGGACCACGGCGCCGAGGTAGGCGGCGAGGAGCACGGCCACGAGCACGAGGGCGGGGAAGCCGGCGCCGACCCGCACATATGGCTCGACCCGGTGAAGTACGCCGAGGTCGCCAAGGGGGTCGGGAAGTCCCTGGAGAAGACCGACCCGGACCACGCCGCGGACTACCGCGAGAACACAGACACCCTGGTCAAGGAGCTCGGTGCGCTCAACACCGGGTACGAGAAGGGGCTGGCGAACACCGCCACCAGGACCTTCATCACCACCCACTCCGCCTTCGGATACCTGGCCGAGCGCTACGGCCTCACCCAGGAGGGCATCGCCGGCATCGACCCCGAGGCCGAGCCCAGCCCCGCCCGGATCAGCGCCCTGCACACCATCGCGGAGAAGAAGAAGGTCACCACGGTCTTCTTCGAGACGCTGGCCAGCGACAAGACGGCCAGGACCGTCGCCCGGGACACGGGCCTACGGACCGACGTCCTGGACCCGCTGGAGGGAATCACGGACAAGTCCAAGGGCGATGACTACATCGAGGTCATGAAGTCCAACCTCGCCGCACTGCAGAAGGCGCTCGGCGCGAAGTGAGCGACGACCCCACCGAACCGGCCGACCCGAACCCCGCAGCAGCACCGGAGGCGCTCATGCCCGAGCCCGCGAGCCCCACCCCCGAACCCGTGATCGTCCTGCGCGACGCCACGGCCACCCTCGGCGCACGCCCCGTACTGCGCGGCGTCGACCTGACCGTGCTCCGCGGCGAGGTCGTCGCGCTGCTCGGCGCCAACGGCTCAGGCAAGTCGACCGCCGTACGCTCCGCCATCGGCCAGGTCCCGCTCACCGGCGGCGCAGTCGAGCTCTTCGGCACCCCGCTGCGCCGGTTCCGCGACTGGGCGCGGGTCGGCTACGTACCGCAGCGCACCACGGCGGCCGGCGGCGTACCGGCCACCATCCGCGAGGTCGTCTCCTCCGGGCGGCTGTCCCGCACCAAGCTGGGCCTGCCCCGCAAGGCCGACCGTGCCGCCGTCGACCGCGCCATCGGTCTCGTCGGTCTCACCGACCGCGCCAGGGACTCGGTGAACGCCCTCTCCGGCGGCCAGCACCAGCGCGTCCTGATCGCGCGCGCGCTCGCCGCCGAACCCGAACTGCTGATCATGGACGAGCCGATGGCCGGCGTCGACCTGGCCAGCCAGGAGATCCTCGCCGCGACCCTGCGCGACCAGGTCGCGGCCGGCACCACCGTGCTGCTCGTCCTGCACGAGCTGGGCCCGCTGGAGCCGTTGATCGACCGCGCGATCGTCCTGCGCGACGGCTGCGTGATGCACGACGGACCGCCCCCGAAGGCCCTGGGACAGCACGCGCTGCCCGGCCACGACCACGTACACCCCCACGCGGCTTCCGAGCCCGTCCGGACGGGACTGCTGAGCTGATCATGGAATTCCTCACCCCTCCCTTCATGCAGCGGGCGCTGATCGCCGCCGTGCTGGTCGGCGTCATCGCCCCCGCCGTCGGCATCTACCTGGTGCAGCGCCGGCAGGCCCTGATGGGCGACGGCATCGGCCACATCGCGATGACCGGCGTCGGCCTCGGCTTCCTGCTCTCCACCAGCCCGGTCTGGATGGCCACCGCCGTCGCCGTCGTCGGCGCGGTCGTCATGGAACTGATCCGCTGGTACGGACGCACCCGGGGCGACATCGCACTGGCGATGCTCTTCTACGGCGGCATGGCGGGCGGTGTCCTGCTGATCAACCTCTCCGACACCGGCTCCAACGCCAACCTCACCTCCTACCTCTTCGGCTCCCTCTCCACGGTCTCCTCCGAGGACATCACCGCGATCGGTCTGCTGGCGGCGTTCGTGCTGCTGGTGACGGTGGGGCTGCGCAGGCAGTTGTTCGCGGTCAGCCAGGACGAGGAGTTCGCCCGGGTCACCGGGCTGCCGGTACGGGTGCTGAACCTGCTGATCGCGGTCACCGCGGCGGTCACCGTCACCGTCGCGATGCGGGTCGTCGGGCTACTGCTGGTCAGCGCCCTGATGGTGGTCCCGGTCGCCGCCGCGCAGCAGATCAGCCGGTCCTTCAAGGTGACCTTCGTGCTCTCGGTCGTCATCGGGGTGGCGGTGACGCTGGCCGGCACCGTGACCTCGTACTACCGGGACGTACCGCCCGGGGCGACGATCGTGCTGCTGGCCATCGGCGTCTTCGTCGCGCTGACCCTGCTCGCCACCCCGCTGGGAAGAAGGCGCGCGCGCATCGGCGAATCGGCCGCCGAGCGGTGCACCCTGGAGGTACCGGCCACCCGCCGAACCACGGACGACGTCCGTATCTGACGCCGCGGCCGGAGCGGGCTGGCACAATGGCCCGACAAACGTACGGGCGACACGAGGAGGCTCCTGTGGCGACGCCGCCGATCAGCGGAACGAACGCGGCCCCGGTACGCGGCCGTTCGACCCGGCAGCGGACCGCGGTGGCCGCGGCGCTCGACGAGGTGGACGAGTTCCGCAGCGCGCAGGAGTTGCACGATGTGCTCAAGCACCGCGGCGACTCGGTCGGGCTGACCACGGTCTACCGCACCCTGCAGTCCCTCGCGGACGCGGGCGAGGTCGATGTGCTGCGCACCACGGAGGGCGAGTCCGTCTACCGGCGGTGCTCGACCGGCGACCACCACCACCATCTGGTCTGCCGGATGTGCGGCAAGGCCGTCGAGGTGGAGGGCCCGGCCGTGGAGCAGTGGGCGGAGACGATCGCGGCGCAGCACGGCTACGTCAACGTCGCGCACACGGTGGAGGTCTTCGGTACCTGCGCGGACTGCGCGAGCGCGCAGGAGTGAGCCGGGTCTGCGGGGGCGCCGCCCCCGCAGACCCGGCTGCTGCTCAGCTTCCGGTTTCGGCGGCCTCCACCGCACCGCCGAAGCGCCGGTCGCGCTGGGCGAATTCAAGGCAGGCCCGCCACAGGTCACGGCGGTCGAAGTCCGGCCACAGCACGTCCTGGAAGACCATCTCGGCGTAGGCGCTCTGCCAGATCAGGTAGTTGGACGTGCGCTGCTCGCCGCTCGGGCGGACGAAGAGGTCGACGTCCGGCATGTCCGGGTAGTAGGTGTACTTCGCGAAGGTCTTCTCGTTGACCTTCGCGGGGTCGAGCTTCCCGGCCGCGACATCCCGGGCGATCCGCTGCGCGGCGTCGGCGATCTCGGCCCGGCCGCCGTAGTTGACGCAGAAATACAGCGTCATCTTGTCGTTGTCCTTGGTCTGCTCCTGGGCGACCTGGAGCTCCTGGACGACGGACTTCCACAGCTTCGGCATGCGGCCGACCCAGCGGATCCGGATGCCGAGCTCGTCCATCTCGTCGCGACGGCGGCGGATGACGTCCCGGTTGAAGTTCATCAGGAACTTCACCTCGTCCGGGGACCGCTTCCAGTTCTCGGTGGAGAAGGCGTACAGCGAGAGGTTCTTGACGCCCATCTCGATGCAGCCCTTGAGCACGTCCATGACGACGCCCTCACCGATCTTGTGGCCCTCGGTGCGCGGCAGCCCGCGCTCCTTGGCCCAGCGGCCGTTGCCGTCCATCACCACGGCGACGTGCTTGGGCACCAGTTCACCGGGGATCTTCGGCGGCGTGGCACCGGACGGGTGCGGCTCCGGGGTCTTGTGGTCGCGCCGGTTACGGCCGCCGAGGATTCCGCGTACTGCCATGAGCTTCTCAGTCTCCCTGTGTCACTTCTCTACGTACCGCAGCGAGCGCAGCCCGCGCTCCAGATGCCAGTGCAGATAGGCGGACACCAGCCCGCTCCCCTCCCTGACGTGACGCGCCTCGCACGCGTCCGCCGTCTCCCAGTCGCCGGTGAGCAGTGCGCTCAGCAGGGTGACGGCCTCAGCCGAGGGTACGACGCTGCCCGGTACCCGGCAGTCGCCGCATATGACGCCGCCCGCCGCGACGGAGAAGAACCGGTTCGGTCCGGGCATTCCGCACCGGGCGCAGCCGTCGAAGCTGGGGGCGTAGCCGTTGACGGCGAGGGAGCGCAGCAGGAAGGCGTCCAGGATGAGGTGGGGATCGTGCTCGCCACGGGACAGCGTGCGCAGTCCGCCCACCAGGAGCAGGTACTGCTGGACGGCGGGTTCGCCCTCGTGGTCGGTGAAGCGCTCGGCGGTCTCCAGCATCGCGGTGCCGGCGGTGTAGCGCCCGTAGTCGGTGACGATCCCGCCGCCGTAGGGGGCGATGGTCTCGCTCTGGGTGCAGAGCGGCAGGCCGCGTCCGATCAGCTCGCTGCCCCGCGCGAAGAACTGCACGTCGACATGGGAGAACGGCTCAAGCCGGGCCCCGAACTTCGACTTCGTGCGCCGCACGCCGCGTGCGACGGCCCGTACCCGGCCGTGGCCGCGGGTCAGGATCGTGATGATCCGGTCGGCCTCGCCCAGCTTCTGCGTGCGGAGCACCACGCCGTCGTCCCGGAACAAGCTCATGGCTCCATTGTCCGGTACGCGGATGGCCCGGCGGGTCCGCCCCCTCGACCCGGGCCGCTCAGTTTCCTGCCGCCCCGCCGCCGGCGGCCATGACCGGCCCGGATTCGTACGCGATGATCACCAGCTGGGTGCGGCCGCGGGCGCCGGGTGACAGGGCGCCCAGCAGCACTCCGCCGGTCACCGGTACCGCGACGGGCCGGCGTCCGGCCGAGCCGCTCATGGCGGCGAAGAGGGAGTGCCGGCGCACGGGGTCACTGCCTACGCCGGTACGAGCGGCCGGAACGCCCGGCGGCCCAGGAGCACCAGGAGCACCAGGAGCGCGGGAAGCAGCGTCAGCATGGCCAGGAGCGCGCACAGCACCCCGACGACGGCGAAGGGTCCCATTCCTCGACTGCGGGTGAGATCGGCCGCCAGAAGACACAGGAGGCCCGCCGCGACGGTGGCGCAGGAGGCCACGACGGCGGGGCGCAGCCGCGCAGCGCCGCCTCCATCGCTTCCCGCGGCCGGGCGTGGCGGGTGAGCTCCTCGCGGTAGCGGGAGACCAGCAGCAGTGCGTAGTCGGTGACCGCGCCGAAGACGAGGATGGTCATCACGGCGGCCCGCTACTGCCGGGGAGGGCGCCGTGCGCCGGCGTACCCCAGCGGGAGTGACGGCCGGTGGGCGGAGGTCGTTCAGGAGGGCGTACGCGCCGCCGCGGCGAGCAGCCGAGCGGTGTCCTCCGCGCGGAGCTGGAGCGCGCCGCCGACGGTGGTCAGCACCTCGCGTTCGGCCTGGCTGTACGGGCCGTCGGCGAGCGCGATCCTGGCGCCCTGGAGCAGAATCGATTCGCGGCCGGCCTGCGCCAGGTGCGGGGCGAGCGGCTCCAGCGCCTCGTGGAGCTCGATGGCGAGGGCAGCGCCACAGGCCTCCGCGGCCGGGTCGAACGCCGAGCCGTGGCCGATGTCGACGGAGAGGACCTCGACGACGGTGGCGAGCTGCTCCTGCGTGCAGCCGTCGAAACCGGCGCCGCGCACGGTGGCGACGGCGGTCTCCAGGACCGTGCGGGAGGTGGTCCCGCCGGCCGCCAGGACACCGAGCGCGACGGTGTGGACGCCGTCCTTGAGCATCGCGGAGAACCGGGTGGTGGTGGGGTGGTCGAGCGTGTCGGTGCCGAAGTGGTGGTGGCACGCGGCGCATTCGACGACCGGGCCCACGGTGCCGCGCCGCAGCAGCGGTACGCCGAGGAAGGTGAACCGGCGACGTCCGGTGAGGCGGCGGTAGTTGCGGTCGCCTCCGCAGCCGGTGCAGAAGAACTCGCCGTCCCCGACGGTGTCCCACATCGTGCGGATGCCGCAGATACGCAGCTTCATGGCGTGTTGTCCCAGGGCTGACCGCACGTCGCACACCTCCGTAACTCCCCCGTAGCCCTGCGGACACGGGAGGTACCAACACGGCAACATTGCCGTGTTGGACGTGATGTTAACCACATCCGTCAATCGGCGTCAGCACCTCGCCCGTCACAACCACCCCGAGATGGCTGAACCCCGCCCCCCGGGTGCGGAGGACGGGGTTCGCGGACCATGCCGATTCATGCCCTTTCGGGCGGGCGCGGGGTCAGCGGGTGGCGCGGTTGACGGCTGAGACGACCGCCTTCAGCGAGGCCCGGGTGGTGTTGGCGTCGATGCCGATGCCCCACAGGACCTTTCCGTCGATCGCGCACTCGATGTACGAGGCGGCCTGAGCGCTCGCGCCCTCGCTCATCGTGTGCTCGGTGTAGTCCAGCAGCCGGGCGTCGATGCCGATGGCCTGCAGCGCCTCGAAGAACGCCGAGATCGGGCCGTTCCCGGTGCCGGTGAGCAGGGTGTCCACGCCGTCCACGGTCGCCTCGACGGTGATCGTGTCCCGGCCGTCGGAGCCGGTGGTGCTCTGGCCGGAGCGGATCTGTACGCGGCCCCACTGCGCCTCGGCGTTCTCCGGGTTGGGCAGGTACTCGTCCTGGAACGTGGACCAGATCTGCGTCGGCGTGACCTCGCCGCCCTCGGCGTCGGTCTTGGCCTGAATGATCCGGGAGTACTCGATCTGCATCCGGCGCGGCAGGTCCAGCTTGTGGTCGTTCTTCAGGACATACGCGATTCCGCCCTTGCCGGACTGCGAGTTGACCCGGATGACCGCCTCGTAGCTGCGGCCGACGTCCTTCGGGTCGATCGGCAGATACGGCACCGCCCACTCCAGATCATCGACGGTGACCCCCTTGCCCCGGGCGGCCGCGTCGGCCTCCATGGCGTCGAACCCCTTCTTGATGGCGTCCTGGTGGGAGCCGGAGAAGGACGTGTAGACCAGGTCGCCCGCGTAGGGGTGGCGCGGGTGGACCTCCATCTGGTTGCAGTACTCGCTGGTGCGGCGGATCTCGTCGATCTGCGAGAAGTCGATCTGCGGATCGACGCCCTGCGAGAAGAGGTTCATGCCCAGCGTGACCAGGTCGACGTTGCCGGTGCGCTCGCCCTGGCCGAAGAGGCAGCCCTCGATCCGGTCGGCCCCGGCCATCAGCGCCAGTTCGGCGGCGGCGACGGCGGTGCCGCGGTCGTTGTGCGGGTGGACGGACAGGCAGACGAACTCGCGGCGCGACAGGTTGCGCGACATCCACTCGAACCGGTCGGCGTGCGTGGACGGCGTCGAACGCTCCACGGTGGCGGGCAGGTTGAGGATGATCTCGCGGCCGGCCTCGGGCTGCCAGACGTCACAGACCGCCTCGCAGACCTCCAGGGCGAAGTCCAGCTCGGTGTCGGTGAAGATCTCCGGGCTGTACTGGTAGCCGAAGATCGTCTCCTCGCCCAGGATCTTCTCCGCGTACTCCATGACCAGCCGGGTGCCGTCCACCGCGATCTGCTTGACCTGCTCCTTGGAGCCGCGGAAGACCACGCGGCGGAAGGTGGGGGCGGTCGCGTTGTACAGGTGGACGGTGGCCCGGTGGGCGCCGCGCAGCGATTCGACGGTCCGCTCGATCAGTTCCTCGCGGGCCTGCGTCAGGACGGAGATCGTCACGTCCTCGGGGATCGCGCCGTCTTCGATGATGGAGCGGACGAACGCGAAGTCGGTCTCGCCAGAGGACGGGAAGCCGACCTCGATCTCCTTGTAGCCCATGCGCACCAGCAGGTCGAACATCTCGCGCTTGCGGGCCGGCGACATCGGGTCGATCAGCGCCTGGTTGCCGTCGCGCAGGTCCGTGGAGAGCCAGCGGGGTGCGACCGTGACCCGCTTGTCCGGCCAGGTGCGGTCGGGGATCTCGACGGCCTCGTACTGCCCGTACTTGCCGATCGGCATCCCGGACGGCTTCTGGAGCCCGGTGGCGTTGGTGATCGGCGTGGGGCGGCCGACGGCGTTCGCCACGGGGTTCTGAGCGGGATTCACTGCGGTCATGGCGTGGGGCTCCTCGGAGTCCGGCAAGAAGGGTTCCCCTGCTCATCGAGAGCTGGGGGAAGGCCGACTGTGTCGCTGCAACACAAGACTCCGCGGGGAGGGGGTCGGCCTACGACTACAGACCCTCGCCGCGGCAGCTAAGAAGAAGCAGCCCGAAACGCATGATGCGAAGAGACTAGCCGAGCGACGCCCGAGGCGCCTGCGCCGTATCAGTATGCGGGATCGGAGGCCAGTAACGGGTAAACGGTGATCGATCACTCTATTTCATCAATCCTGGTGGCAACCAGTGACACAGCGATCACACGCTGCCACAGTCGAGTGCATGCAGCCTCGAACTCAGCACAGGTCCCAGCCCGTCTTCTGCACCATCGTGCCGCCCCACGTCCTCGACAAGCTGTCCCAGTCCGACGATCCCGTCCTGGCGGGCCCGGCCCGCCGCACCCTGGAGGCCGACGCCGCCCGGCGCACCCGCCGCCAGGTCACGACCCCCGTCCCGGCGCGCGTAGCCCCCGCCCCGGAGGACGAGCGCTCCGGCAAGCCCGACCGCACCCTCTACGACTGCCGGCACGGCACCGAGCTGCCCGGCACCAAGGTCCGGGCCGAGGGCGAGGACCCCACGTCCGACGCCAGCGTCAACCGCGCGTACGCGGGTCTCGGCGCCACCTTCGAACTGCTGCTCAAGGCCTACGGTCGGCGTTCGATCGACGGCAACGGGCTGCCGCTGATCGGCTCCGTGCACTACGACGAGAAGTACAACAACGCCTTCTTCGACGGCGAGCAGATGGTGTTCGGCGACGGGGACGGGGAGATCTTCCTGGACTTCACCGTCGCCATCGACGTCATCGCCCACGAGCTGGCGCACGGCCTGACCCAGTACACGGCCAATCTGAGCTACTACGGCCAGTCCGGCGCGCTGAACGAGTCCGTCTCGGACGTGTTCGGCTCCCTGGTCAAGCAGTACTCGCTGGGCCAGACCGCGGAGCAGGCCGACTGGCTGATCGGCGCGGGCCTGCTGGCGCCGCGCGTCCAGGGGATGGCATTGCGCTCGATGAAGGCGCCCGGCACCGCGTACGACGACGATGTGCTCGGCAAGGACCCGCAGCCCGCGTCCATGGACGACTACATCCGCACCGGCGACGACAACGGCGGTGTGCACCTCAACTCCGGCATCCCCAACCGGGCGTTCTACCTGCTGGCGACCGCGCTGGGCGGAAGTTCCTGGGAGAAGGCCGGACAGCTCTGGTTCGATGTGCTCACCGGTGGTGAACTGGCGGTGGACGCCGACTTCGCGGCCTTCGCCCGGCTGACCGTCGCGGCGGCACGCAGCCGCTTCGGTGCGGGTGACGAGGTGGAGGCGGTTCTCAAGGCCTGGTCGGAGGTGGGCGTACCGACCGCGTAGGCAACACAGGGCGCGTCCGCAGGGGAAGGACACCGTATGCGGATCCAGGTGAGCAGGACCGGCGGCTTCGCGGGTATCGCACGCCACGGCGAGATCGACACCTCCGGCCGGCCCGACGCCCGTGAATGGGAGGCCCTGGCCGAATCGGCACTCACCGGCGGCCGGGGCACCCCGCCGGCCGGCGTCCCGGACGGCTTCGGCTACCGGATCACGGTCGGTGACCGGACAGTGCACTGCGCGGATCCCCGGCTGACCGACGCCCAGCGCGCACTGGTCTCACGCGTCCTGAAGGAGGGCGCGTGAGACCGGCGGCGACTGCTGAGGCCGCCGCGGGACCGGCGTACGGCTGACGGCGCTGACGGCAGAGTCAGAACCCCAGCTTGCGCAGCTGTTCGCGGCCTGTTCCCACGGCCGCCCTCGCACCCTTCGGCCCCAGCGGGCCTCAGCGGCTTCGCGCGGCTGCGCCGGCTTCCGGCCGTCGGTCCGGGGGTCCGCTCAGAACCCCAGCTTGCGCAGCTGTTTCGGGTCGCGCTGCCAGTCCTTGGCGACCTTCACGTGCAGGTCCAGGAAGACCGGCGTGCCGAGCAGTGCCTCGATGTGCTTGCGGGACTTGGTTCCGACGTCCTTGAGCCGCTTGCCCTTCGGGCCGATGATGATGCCCTTCTGGCTGGGCCGCTCGATGTAGACGTTGGCGTGGATGTCGAGCAGCGGCTTGTCCGCCGGCCGGTCCTCGCGCGGCAGCATCTCCTCGACGACGACCGCGATGGAGTGCGGCAGTTCGTCGCGTACGCCTTCGAGCGCGGCCTCCCGGATCAGCTCCGCGACCATGACCATCTCGGGCTCGTCCGTGAGGTCGCCCTCCGGGTAGAGCGGCGGGCTCTCGGGGAGCAGCGGGGCGATCAGGTCGGCCAGCAGGCCGATCTGATCGTCCTTGACGGCCGAGACCGGGATGATCTCCGCCCATTCGAAGCCGAGCTCCTCGCCGAGGCGGGAGACGGCCAGCAGCTGTTCGGCGAGCTGCTTGGACTCGACCAGGTCGGACTTGGTGATGATCGCGATCTTGGGCGTCTTCTTGATGCCCGCGAGTTCCTTGACGATGTACTTGTCGCCTGGGCCGAGCTTCTGGTCGGCGGGCAGGCAGAAGCCGATGACGTCGACCTCGGCCCAGGTGGTGCGTACGACGTCGTTGAGACGCTCACCCAGCAGGGTGCGCGGCTTGTGGAGGCCGGGGGTGTCGACCAGGATCAGCTGCGCGTCCGGCCGGTGCACGATGCCGCGGACCGTGTGCCTGGTGGTCTGTGGCCGGTTGGACGTGATCGCCACCTTCTGGCCGACCAGAGCGTTCGTAAGGGTGGACTTGCCCGCGTTGGGACGGCCCACGAAGCAGGCGAAGCCGGCCCGGTGCGGGGCGGTGTTCTCAGCCTGCTGCGCAGCAGCTTCTGGGTTAGGTCGAGCGCTCATGGCGCCCATTGTCCCCGATCCCGGCGGCGCTGCCGCACCAAGGCGGTCGGCGGCGCCGCCGGGTCGCTCGTCTCAGGCCCTGCGGCGACGGCTCCGACGTGCCCGTATCCACAGCCCCGCGCCCCCGGCGAGCAGTACCAGGAGCACCCCGGCGACCAGCCAGGGCAGTGCGAAGTACCCGGCGGCGGCGGACTCGCGGGTGTCGCGGGCGCTGGCGGTCAGCTTCACCTCGCCCCACTCCAGCTGCGGCGCGCCCTTCCACTCCTCGGTGAGCCGGACCTCCTGGCGGGGCAGCAGCTCGGACGGGATCCCTCTCAGCTCGCGGGCGAGCAGGGTGCGGCCGAAGAGCCCCTCGGCCTTGAGTGCGACCTTGGGGCTGAGGGTGACGTTGCCGCGGTTGTGGAGCGTGTACGAGATGACGGCGCGGGACTTTCCGGTGCCCGGGACGAGCGGCTGGGTGTGCTCGACCTCGACGTCGTCGACGGAGAGCGCGGGCATCGTCGGGCCGTTGACCCGCAGATAGATCCGGGCGCCGACGGCCTTCTGGATGCCGACGGCCACCGCGCCCGCGTCGGCGGGGTCGATGCGCTCGTCCAGCGCGACGAGGGCGCCGGGGTGGTCGCCCGGTTCGGCGTCCTCGGGGACCTTGATCGTGACGGGCACGGTGACCGAGCCGTGCGGCTTCACGGTGACCCGGTCGCGGTCGGTCGTGGCCCAGGCGCCGACGGAGCGCTGCTTCTCGTTCTGCGCGCGGACCGCGAATCCGCCGTCGCGTTCGGTGTTGTACGCGTCGGCCGCGTACAGCCGGAAGGTCAGCGGGGCGGCGGTCTTGTTCTTGACGGTCACCTTGTCGGTGAGGGTGGCTCCGGGGTCGGCCGAGAGGTAGAAGTACGGCCGGGTGCCGGTGGCGGCGGTGGCGGTGGCCGGGAAGACCGACCAGCTGCCGTTGTCGGCGGCGCCGGCCGCGGGGGCGCCCAGCAGGAGCAGGGCTGTGGACAGCAGGGACGACAGGAGTACGGACGGCTTGCGCACGGTGCGGGCCCCCAGGGTGCACGCGTTGGCGGAGTGGGTGGACCGGCCGGGTGCGCGCCCGGCCCACCGGTGGATCAGCGCTCCCGGCTCACGTCAGGGTGAGGGTGAGCACTCCGGAGTAGGTGCCGGCGGCGGCGTACGCCGGCACGTCCAGCGACAGCCCGGCATCGACGGTGAACTCGCCTCCGGTGAAGGCGCCGTTCGGCGTGGAGGCCAGCGTGGCTCCCGCGCCGCCGACCGGACCCTCGGAACCGGCCGCGCAGGTGCTCGGGCTGCCGGCCTTCGTCGTGCAGGCCGGACTCCAACCAAGTGCGGAGGCGCCGATCGCGGCACCGGCCGGGCCCTTGAAGTCGGTGACCCTGCCGGTCAGCGACCAGCCCGCGGGGCCGCCGCGGAAGTCCTTGACCGTCACCGTCCGCAGGGCGCCGGTGGAGGCGCCGCCCTGCCCGAAGTCGACCGCCGACAGTGCGACGGAGTCCCCGGCCTGGGCCATGGAGAGGGTGCCCGCCTTGACTGACGAGGCCAGCTTCTGGCTCCCGTCCGGGATCTCGCCGCCGCCTCCGGTGACGGTGTAGGCCTGGGGGCCCGCACCCTTGGCGGCGTCCCAGGCGGCACCCTCGTAGGCGACGATCGCGGTGGTCGCCGGGTCGTTGACGGTGAGCTGTCCGGTGAAGCCGCCCGAACCGTCCGCGGTGGCCGTCGCGGTGTCACCGGTCCGGGCGTCCCCGGCCCGGCCGGCGAGGGTGACGGACGCGCCCGCGGTGAACTTCGACCCGACCACGCTGACCTGGTCGCCGGCTGCGCCGGAGGCCGCACCGAGCTGGATGGCGCGCTCGTTGACCTGGCCGCCGCCGTCCGTCGCGATGACCGTCTGGGAGACGGGCGCGGGCGGTTCTGTGACCGTGCAGGGGGTGTCCAGCTCCATGATGTAGCTGGTGTGGATGTTGTAGTCGCCGGGCGAGAGGGTGATCTCACCGGGTGCGGTGACCGTGAAAGTGCCGGTCATGGAGAACGACGGGAACTCGCCCTTGCCGGGCACCGGATCGTTCTTCTTCGGACCCGCCACCGTGATGCCGGCGGACTGCGCACCGGCGACGGTGACCTTGCCGGTCGGCGTCATGATGTCGGCGGGCAGCGCCAGATCGACCGGGTTGCTCGCGGCCGGTTTGACGACGGTGTACGTCACCGTGACCGTGTCGCCGACCTTCGGGGCCGCGTTGTCGACGCTGATCTGGGCCGAGGTCGTCCCGTCGATCGGCGGGATCCCGGCGATCGCGGGCGGGATGCAGTGGGTCGGGAAGTCCACCGCCACGGATGCCGCCGCCATGGCCTGGGCGGGTCCGGCGAGCAGTCCTCCCCCGGTGACGACGAGCGCGCCCACCCCCAGCGCGGCGGCCCAGCGGCGGCTTCCGCGCCGCGTTTCCGGGCTGTCGGATCTTCGAATGGCTGCGCTCATGGAGCCCCCTCCTGCGGAATGTGCGGCGCGGCGGCTCTTCCGCGCCGGCAGGGGGCCATTGATGACTCCGGCCGAAAAGAAGTCAATGGAAGCGAAAGGCACTTTCTGATGGGCCATCAGATACTGTCAAGATCCACGCTTCCGGCGCATCGTGTGCGAACGCCCGGCACCGATGGGATGCCGGGCGTTCGCACACGGTGTGCTGGTCCTGCGGAGGTCAGCCCGCCGTCACGGTGAGCCGCAGCACCCCGTCCGGCCCGGCGAGCAGCACCGGGGTGTCCGCCCCTCCCAGGTCCCGTACGGCGGCGCGGTCCTCCGGCGAAGGCGTCTCGGCCTCCGAGACGACCGCGGCCGCCTCCAGTGACGTCGCGCCGCTCGCCACGGCCATGGCGACGGCGGTCCGCAGCGCGCTCAGGCGCAGCGACTCCAGCTCCACCGTGCCCGCCACATACGTACGTCCGGTCTCGTCCCGTACGGCCGCGCCCTCCGGCACACCGTTGCGGGCGCGGGCGCTGCGCGCCAGCGTGACGATCTTGCGGTCCTCGGCGCCGAGGTCGGTGCTATCGCTCATGTGCCGAGCATACGAAGCGTGCGGACCGGCGCGGCATCCGGGCGCCCGGCCCGACTCATCCCCGGGACCTGGCGCATCATGCCCCGACAGCCTCTGCGGCCGGAGGGTCCACTGCGCGACTGCGCGCTCGGCATGAGCGGCACGCTGCTCTCCCTCGGCTTCACCGTCGGCATGGTCGCCGGCGGGACCCTCACCGACACCCTGGGCTGGCGCTCCACGATGGGGCTGCTGGCGGTGGCCGCGGTGGCGGTGCTCGCGACGGCCCCCGCGCTGCTCACCGAATCCCGCACGCCGGACCGGCCGCGGCTCGACATCCCCGGTGCGGCCACGGTCACCGGCGGGCTCCTCGCCCTGATCTACGCCCTCTCCACGGCGGCCGAGCACGGCTTCGGGCGCAAAGACGTACAGATCGCCCTCGTCCTCGGGGTCGCGCTGCTCATCGCCTTCGCGGTCGTCGAACCGCGTGCGACGGCCCCGCTGGTCTCGCTGCCGATGCTGCGCCGCCGCACCGTGGCCTTCGGCAACCTGAGCGGGCTGCTCACCTTCTCGATGATGAGCACCGTCGTCTTCGTCCTGACCCTGTATCTCCAGGAGGTGCTGGACCTCTCGGCGTTCGGGACCGGGCTGGTCTTCGGGGTGCAGGGCCTCGCCTCTGTGGCGGCCGGGGTGTACGCCCCGAAGGTGATCTGCCGGAACGGGGCCCGGCGAACCCTGTCCTTCTCGCTCCTCGGCCAGGGCCTGTTCATCGCGGCGCTGCTGGGCCTCGGCGCGGACTCGGGCATCTGGCTGGCGACCGCCGCGGTCTCGCTGGCCAGCGTCTGCCACCTGGGCGCGATCATCGCGTACGGGCTGACCGTCACCTCGGGCGTGCCGAACGAGGAGCAGGGCCTTGCGACGGGCCTCGTCACCACCACCCAGCAGGTGGGCCTCACCATCGGCATCCCGCTGCTCGGCGTGATCGCGACGGCCGACAACTCGCTGTACGACGGAGTCCGGACCGCGGTGGCGGTGCCCGCGGGCCTGCTGATCGTCGGCGCGGGAGTGGTGGCAACGGGCCTGGGAAACTCCGGCCTCACGCGCGCCTCAAGCCCCGCCGGGGCGACCTCAAGCCCGGCCGGGGCGAAATTAAGCGCCTCCGGCGATTGAGGGGCGGGGGCCCGGCGGCGGATCCCCCGAAACGCCCCCACCTACCCCCGGTCGAGCCGCAACCGCTCCGCCCGGGGCAACCCCGCCACCACCAGGTCGTAACTGTCCTCGATCAGCTCACGCAGCTTCGCCGCCGGCAGCCCCGACACCGTCACCGTGTTCCAGTGCCGCTTGTTCATGTGCCACCCCGGCGCCACGGCCTCGTACTCCTCCCGGAGCCGCACCGCGTCGTCGGGGTCGCACTTGAGGTTCACCGTCAGCGGCCGCGCGTCCAGCGCACTCAGCGCGAACATCTTGCCGAGCACCTTGAAGACGGACGCCTCCGGCCCGAACGGGAACTCCTCGGTGCTCGCGTTGAACTCCAGGCAGAACGCCCGCAGCTCCTTCGGAGTCATGCCGCCTCCTCCTCCGGCGGAGCCAGCGGCTCCACCAGCACCGTAACGATCTTGTTCCGGCGGCCCGCCGGGGACTCGGCGGTGAGCCGCAGCCGGCGCCCGTCGGGCAGCTCCACCTCCGAGGACGCCCCGGCGATCGGGACCCTGCCCAGCGCCTTCGCGAGCAGCCCGCCGACCGTCTCCACGTCCTCGTCGTCGTACTCGTCAAGGCCGAACAGCTCACCGAGGTCCCCGATGTCGAGGCGCGCGGTGACCCGGAAGCAGCCGTTCTCCAGCTCCTGGACCGGCGGGAGTTCGCGGTCGTACTCGTCGGTGATCTCGCCGACGATCTCCTCCAGGATGTCCTCGATCGTGACGATGCCCGCCGTACCGCCGTACTCGTCGATCACGACGGCGACATGGCTGCGGTCCTGCTGCATCTCGCGCAGCAGGTCACCGGCGTTCTTCGTGTCGGGCACGAACGCCGCGGGGCGCATCGCGGTGGAGACCAGATCGGCCTCCGACTCGCGGTTGATGTGCGTCTTGCGGACCAGGTCCTTCAGATAGACGATCCCGACGATGTCGTCCTCGTTCTCCCCGGTGACCGGGATCCGCGAGAAACCGGAGCGCAGCGCGAGGGTGAGCGCCTGCCGGATCGTCTTGTAGCGCTCGATGCAGACCAGGTCGGTGCGCGGCACCATCACCTCGCGCACGAGCGTGTCACCGAGCTCGAAGACGGAGTGCACCATGCGGCGCTCCTCGTCCTCGATCAGCGACTCCTGTTCCGCGAGGTCGACCATGGCCCGCAGTTCCGCCTCGCTGGCGAACGGTCCCTTGCGGAACCCCTTGCCCGGTGTCAGCGCGTTGCCGAGGAGGATCAGCAGCTGCGGGATCGGGCCCATGATCCTAGCCAGCGGCAGGAGGACGTACGCGGCCGCCGTGGCCGTGTTCAGCGGGTGCTGGCGGCCGATGGTGCGCGGCGAGACGCCGATGGCGACGTAGGAGACGAGGACCATCACCGCCATGGCGACGGCCAGCGCCTCCCAGGTCTCCGGGAGTTCCTTGAGGGAGGCGTAGGTGACCAGCACCCCGGCCGACATCTCGCAGGCGACCCGCACCAGCAGGGCGACGTTGAGATAGCGCGTGGGATCGGCCGCGACCTGTTCCAGCTTGTCGCCGCCGCGCCGGCCCGAGCGGACCGCTTCGGCCGCCCGGAAGCTGGACGTACGCGCGATACCGGCCTCGGCGCACGCCGCCAGCCAGCCGACGACGATCAGCAGGACGACGCCGAAGACGAGCGGCAGGCTCACGAGACGGTGGGGGCGGGCGACGGGCCGTCACGCCGCGCTCACGCGCCAGCCGTCCACGATCGCCGCCTGGAGGCCGAACATCTCGGCCTTCTCGTCCGGCTCCTCGTGGTCGTAACCGAGCAGGTGCAGCACCCCGTGGACGGTGAGGAGCTGGAGCTCCTCGTCCATGGAGTGCTGCGTCTCGGCGTCCTCGCCCTGCTTCTTGGCGACCTCCGGGCAGAGCACGATGTCACCGAGGAGCCCCTGCGGGGGCTCCTCGTCGTCCTTGGCCGGCGGACGCAGCTCGTCCATCGGGAAGGACATGACATCGGTCGGGCCCGTCAGGTCCATCCACTGGATGTGGAGCTGTTCCATGGCGTCGGTGTCCACCACGATCACCGAGAGCTCGGAGAGCGGGTGGATCCGCATCCGGGCGAGTGCGTAGCGGGCGATGTCGAGGATCGCCTGCTCGTCGACCTCGGTTCCGGACTCGTTGTTGACGTCGATCGACATGGTGCGCTGTTACTGCTTCCCGTTGTGACGGCCCTGGCCCTTGCCGGCCGGGCCGTGCTGCTCGCCTTGGCTGTCGTACTTCTCGTACGCGTCGACGATACGGCCGACCAGCTTGTGCCGGACGACATCCTGGGACGTGAGCCGGGAGAAGTGCACGTCGTCGAGGCCCTCCAGGATGTCCTGCACCTGGCGTAGACCGCTCTTGGTCCCGTTCGGCAGGTCGACCTGGGTGACGTCACCGGTGACGACGATCTTCGAGTCGAAGCCGAGCCGGGTGAGGAACATCTTCATCTGCTCGGCGCTGGTGTTCTGCGCCTCGTCCAGGATGATGAAGGCGTCATTGAGGGTGTTGTGCGTCAGCAGACAGTCCTGGGTGACGTACAGCGAGTCCTCGGCCGCGACCTGGATGCAGACAGCTTCCTCGCGGCCGGCCGGTTCGATGCTGTCGATGAAGCGCACAGGACGGCCACCACCTCCTGCCTCGCGGTACCTCTCCGCCTTACGAGCGAGGCGGAAGGGCTCGATGCCCTCGGGGAGCCGGATCTCGACGATGTGTGCGTCGTAGCGGCGATAGACCTCGCGGCCCCTCGCGAATCCCGGTGCACGGCCTTCAGCGGCCCTCCGGCGGGTGTACGCGACCCCACCCAGGGACTGCACGAGGGCGATCACGTCGTCGCGCAGCATGATCGATGCCGTCGAGTACTGGACGCGGCATGTCCGGTCCGTCTGAGTGACGGGCCCCCCGTCCGCGTCGAGCAGTCCTTGAAGAACGGCAAGACGGACGTCGGCGGAGTTGAAGAGGTATGCGTCCGGTACGAACTTGGAGTGCGAGCGCGTGCCCACCAGGTCGAGTTCGCGCAGCGAACGAGTGACCGGGTTCTCCAGCGTGACCACATCGCCCGGAGCCCTCACCCGGTTCAGAACGTAGTCGGGCCCGCCCTTGTGCCATACGGAAATGCCCGGGAGCGCGCTCTCCAGCGCATCGGCGAGCTCAGGATCCTCGGTGGCGAACGACGGAGTCGTCGACCCGGTCAGACAGCCATCGCCCAGCAACAGACCCAACGCGTACGGGTCCATCGGAACCCCGCGCTCGGGGAAGCTGACCGGAGCGGTGAGCATCGGCAGCTCGTAGCGCAGGGCGTGCGGCGCGCGAAGGTTGCCGATCATCTCCTTGGTCTCCAGGACCCGCCACGGCTTGTCCCGCCGCTTGTCCGCCGCCGTACGGACCGTCCACAGGTGCTCACCGCAGCACAGGGTCCAGGAGCCGTCCTGGGCACTGACGCGGTAAATGTCCTTCTCGCCTTGCGGATACACCCCGAGCACGGGCGTGGGCGCGCCATCGGAGCCGATGACGAGGTCGCCCACCTCCAGTGTGCCGATCGGACGCCAGCCGTCCGGTGTCAGCACGTTGGTGAAGACCGGCTGGGCACGCCCACGCATGTACGCCAGCGGCGCGACCTCGATCGTGCCCGCCGCCATCAGCCGCGGGATCGAGTCGGGGTCGAGCATGTCGTGCAGCGCGTCGTAGAGCGGGCGCAGGTACGGGTCGATCTTGTCGAAGAGCGTGCCGGGCAGGAAGCCGAGCCGCTCCCCGGCCTCGACCGCGGGCCGGGTCAGGATGATCCGGCTGACCTGCTTGGACTGCAGGGCCTGGACCGCCTTGGCCATGGCGAGGTAGGTCTTGCCGGTACCGGCGGGGCCGATGCCGAACACGATCGTGTGCTTGTCGATCGCGTCGACGTACCGCTTCTGGTTGAGGGTCTTCGGGCGGATCGTGCGGCCGCGGCTGGAGAGGATGTTCTGGGTGAGCACCTCGGCCGGGGTCTCCGCGCCGTCCGCCTGGCCGTTCTCGCTGGCCCTGAGCATCGCGATCGAACGTTCCACAGCGTCCTCCGTCATCGGCTGACCGGTGCGGAGCACCAGCACCATCTCGTCGAACAGGCGCTGGATCAGGGCGATTTCCGCCGTGTTCCCCGTCGCGCTTATCTCGTTGCCCCGGACGTGGATGTCGGCTGCCGGGAACGCCGCTTCGATCACGCGCAGCAGCGAGTCGCCCGATCCCAGGAGCATCACCATGGGGTGTGCGGCCGGGATCCTGATGTGGGCACGCGCCTGCGGCTGTGTTGGTGTCTGAGTCATGGGCCGGCCCTCGGGCCTGCGCATACCTCCCGTTGCAGGGTTCTCGCTGCTCGACAACCTCTGGAGTACCAAGCCTACGACTCCGTAGTGACAACGCCGAGAGGTTTTCGTGGGCGGGGCGCGGCCCGCCCGGTCACGGCCGGAAGCCGATCGTCGGGACGGCCCTGCGCAGCGGCCAGTGGCGGGCCGTGGCCGGGAGCAGGTCCTGGAGGAACGCGTACCGCTGGAGCGCCGCCGGGTCCTGGTCGGCGCAGGTGCGGACCTGCTGCCACCAGGCGGCGATCTCCGCCCAGCCGGGGGCCGACAGTGAGCCGCCGAACTCCTGGACGGAGAGGGCGGCGGTGAGTCCGGCGAAGGCGAGCCGGTCCGCGAGCGGCCAGTTGGCCAGGGTGCCGGTGACGAACCCGGCGACGAAGACGTCGCCCGCGCCGGTCGGGTCGAGCGCCTCGACCGCGATCGCGGGGACCTCGGCGGCGGTCCCGGTGGCCGCGTCGACCGCGTAGGCGCCCTCCGCACCGAGCGTGACGACGGCGAGCGGTACGTGCTCAGCGAGCGCGTGCGCGGCGGCGCGGGGGCAGTCGGTACGGGTGTAGCGCATGGCCTCCTGTGCGTTGGGGAGGAACGCCTGGCAGTGCGCCAGGTCGGTCAGCCCCGCCAGATCCCAGCGGCCGGTCTCGTCCCAGCCGACGTCCGCGAAGACCATGGCGCCGCTGCGGGCGGCCGCGGCCACCCATGGCTCGCTGCGGCCCGGGACGAGCGAGGCGACGGAGGCGCGGGCCCGCGGCGGGCACTGGGGGAAGGCGGTGGTGGCGACCGGGCCGGGTGCGACGGGGGGCGGGGCCTCGTGGCCGTGCGAGACCATCGTCCGCTCGCCCTCGTACGCCATGGAGACGGTCACGGGGGAGTGCCAGCCGCGGACGGTGTGCGACATCGAGAGGTCGATGCCCTCGCCCTGCTCCAGGGCGTCCCAGCAGTACTCGCCGTAGTGGTCGTCGCCGAAGGCCGCGGCCAGTGAGGTGTGCAGGCCGAGCCGGGCCAGTGCGGTGGCCATGTTGGCGACCCCGCCGGGGCTGGAGCCCATGCCGCGTGCCCAGGACTCGGTGCCGCGCACGGGGGCGCTGTCCAGGCCGGTGAAGATGATGTCGAGGAAGACCGTGCCGGTGAGGAAGACGTCGCAGTCCGGGTCCTGCGGCGCGCGCAGTCCGTCCAGTGGGTCGATTCCTGGCATCCCAGTGCTCACCTTGCACTCCCCGGTCGTGGCAGTTCCGGCCAGTGTGCCCGATTCACTCCGCCGTTCGGGGGGTCCGCGCCGAGTCTGTTGCCACAGAGCCTGACCTGCATAAACCTGCGTTGCTACCCGCATATAAGCATGGCAAACACATAAGTGGCTCAGATCACAGCGAGGCGACTTTCGGTCAGGCGGGGGCGCTTGATACAAATTGGCCCGCGAGCACCGTTGGAGGCGTTTTCCGGCGAGTGTGTCGACTTCTTCGCATTTCCTTCATTTTCTGCGTTTTCGCCTTACCCCTTCGCTGTCTTCTCCGCCTCTTCTGGCATGTCTTCAGGAACGCCCATGTCCTCGCGCCCTCGCGCCGCGTGGCCGCTGGTCGCCGTGTTCACCGCCGGCTACCTCGCCTCATATCTGCTCCCCACCATCGTGGGGAGGCTCTCCGTCTATCTGGGCCTCAGCCCGGCCCAGGGCGGTCTGGTCGGCAGCGCCCTGCTGCTGAGTTCGGCCTGTGCCGGGTTCTGCCTGGCGGGCCGGGTCGAGACGTACGGGCCGCGCAGACCCGCACGGATCGGGCTGGTACTGGCCGCGCTCGGCTACGGCTGCGCGGCGCTGGCCGGTTCCGTACCGCTGGTGGTCATGGGTGTGGTCGTCGGCGGCTTCGGCTCCGGCACGGCGACCGCGGTCGCCGCGGCGGGCATCGCCGCCCAGCGCGATCCGCACCGGACCTCGTCCCTGGGGCTGCTCAGCGTCTCCGCGACCGCCGGCATCCTCTACCTGACGATCCCCCACCTGGGCGGCGGCCACCGCCTGCCGTTCGCCTCGATCGCCCTGGTCGCGCTCCTCGTCTGGCC
Organism: Streptomyces sp. AW19M42; assembly: GCA_000470535.1. Classification (GTDB taxonomy): domain Bacteria; phylum Actinomycetota; class Actinomycetes; order Streptomycetales; family Streptomycetaceae; genus Streptomyces. Next base: position 68 of record CBRG010000184.1, on the reverse strand, counting down.
CGCCACGTCCCGGCTGGGCGGCGCGGTGCCCGCGGGTCCCGCCGTTCCCGCCGCCGGACGGCTGCCGC
>CBRG010000183.1 GCA_000470535.1 Streptomyces sp. AW19M42 | reverse complement strand
CTCCCGCAACAGATCGGGACGCCCCGGGTGACCGAGGTCAGGCAGTGACAGATTGATCTCTAGGCCATATCCGGTGTGCCACACCCCATTTGCCATCTCTCTACCATAGAAGCGACCACTGACACTCAACAGGGCGTCTCCCAGGGGGAGATGGGCGACAACAGCACGAAGCCGTGCGACGGATCCCCGTCGCACGGCTTCGTGCTGTTGATTCAGCGGCTACCACTCGTCTGCGTCGCCGTACTTCCCCGGGTTCTGCGCGCGGTCCACAGCTTGTGTACACGCCTCGGCGAAGTCGGCCTCCACGGCCACTTTGTCCGTACCGCGCGCGTTGGCCTCGACCTCTTGGCCCGTACCGGGGATTCGGACCGTGCGCCAGACCGACGGGCGGTTGGTGTAGGCACCGATTTCGAACTCCCAGGTCGGCACGGACCACTGTTCGGGGAGCGCTGTCGACTCTCGCTCTCCGCTGGGACGGAACAGCGCACGGGCGTGAAAGATCACCGCCCGCTCGGGCATCCGATCACGGACCTCCCGCACACCACCGGGGCCGTTGCGCTCCCAGCGCCCGCGATCCCACTCCTCGACCTCGGCCGTTCGGTCCGGCCAGTCCTCGCTCCACTGGGCAACGACCTCGGCAGCATGCTCCCGCTGAAGGAAGGGCACCCGCCGCTCACCAAGGCGGGCGACGTGGACCATCAGCTCAGCAGGGACAGGGCTCTGGTCGGCGCCAGACAATGAGCCTCCGACCGCCTGGGCCGGGGCATTGCCCCAGAGGAGCCCACCGACCTTGTCTGCGGTGTCCTTCAGGACACGGCTGGTGAGGTGCTGGTAGCGGCGGCGCATCCGCGCAGACTTTCCGGGCTCCCAGCCCATGATTCCGTCCACAACCGCGTCAGAGACACCGAGAATCAGCAGAACGGTCGCCGCGGTGTGACGAGCATCGTGGAGGCGGCCGTCGCGGACTTCCGCCGCCTTCAGGAGGTCCTTCCATTTATGGAAGTCCGTGTTCGGGTTCAGGGGCTCGCCGGTCGGCGAGGTGAAGACGTACCCCTTCTCCGTCCACAGATCGCGTGCGCGCTTCCGCTCGCGATCCTGTTCCTCCTTGTGCCGACGGAGCAGCTTCATCAACTCACCCGGGACACCGATGGGCCGCTGGCCGGCGCGGGACTTCACGGTCTTGGTCTCGCGACGCGTATTGATCTTCTGAGGGCAGAAGCCCGGCTTACGCCCGCAGCGGTCGCCACATCCGTGCTGATAGCGGGGCCGCAGCCGACCTCGGCGCACGCGGATCACATCGAGTTCGAAGTCAACGTCACTCCACTGCATGCCGAGGACCTCGCCCTGCCGCAGGCCGAGCGCCAGGGCGATGACCCAGCGTGCGGTGTTGCGATGCTTGTGCGCTTCGGCGAGCAGGCGCTGGACCTCCTCTACCGAGTACGGCTCGACCTCCTCCTCTTCGACACGAGGACCCTTGGCGATTGTGGCTGGGTTGACCGTGAGGTGAGCTCGGCGCACCGCCTCGTTGAGGGCGGTGCGGACGGTCCGGTGACTCTGGTGGGCAGTGCCAGCCGCGCTTCCGTTGTCCTGCATCTTCTTGTAGAAGCGCTCCAGGTGCTCTGGCTCCAGCTTCTCCAGGCGGTGGGCACCGAGGCCGGGAATGAGGTGGTGGTAGACCGCGACGCGGTAGCCGTCGATCGTGTTCTCGGAGACGTTGGGCGCGGCGATGTTCTCGACCCAGTGGACGAGCCAGGTCTCCAACGTCCAATTCTGGCCGGCCTTGCGGACGGCCCCCTTGTCCCGCTGGCGCTCCAGCTCGCGGACAGCCTTGGTGACGTCAGGACGGGTCTTGCGGCTGATGTGGCGGCGGTCAGGTGCCCCATCATCCTTGGTGCCGACCGTGACGTATCCGTGCCAACGGCCGTCCTTGCCGTGGAAGATCGACGAGGCGCCATTGGGCTGACGGCCCTTCGCCGTCGCGCCGCGCGTCATGCTGCGGCCCCGAAGTCGCTGACCGTGAGGCGCCGGGACAGAAACTCGTTCACCGCCTCCGCGGGGATGCGGCGCAAGCTTCCGATCTTGACCGAGGCGATCTCTCCGGAGGTGACGTACTCGTACAGCTTCGTGCGGCCGATGCCGATGCGGCGCGCGGCTTCGGCAACGGTGAGGGCCACGAGGGGGGTGTCGCCTCCGGCGGGGCGTCGTTCGGCGAGCAGGTCTCGCAGGTCGGACTCGGGGACGTCCAGCAAGTCCGCTATCTGGGCAAGGGGCAGTTCGGTGCGGTGCAAGGGAGGGTCCTCTCCTGGCAGGCCACGGGACGGCGAATCCCGAAAGGGCCGGCAAGTCGTTCAGGGATGGGCGTGAAGAGAAGGAACCGGAGACGGCAGGCCCTCGCTGTTCGTAGCAGCGAGGGGCCGAGTCAGCTCTGTTCGGACGGCGCGTCCATGCGCTCGCCGAGGTAGCTGCGAAGCCGAGTTGGCGCTCCGAGGTGGTGATGGAACTCGCCGTTCGAGGCGATGGTCAGCTCGTGGGTCAGCAGAGCCTTGACCATGTCTTCCTGGTTGGGGTTGGCGTCCGTGTACGCCGCCAGTTCGTCCTGGATTCGGCGCATGTCCTTGCCCAGATCTCGCCATTCCCTCCATCTCGCGACGTACTCGCCGACGAGACGTCGGACCAGCGGATTGGCGAGCTGGCCGGGCGGGCTGGTCAGCTCGTCGAAGGTCAGATCGAAGACCTTGCAGAAGCCGAGCGCCTCATCGAGGTTGACCCTTCGGCGGGGCTTCCCGCTCTCGATGCGCCAGATCGCGGACTGGTTGACCGGGTGGCCGGCATCGGCCATCCGCTCGGCGAGCGTGACCGTGCTCCATCCGCGCGCTTCGCGTTCGAGCTTGATGCGCTCCGCGACGTGCTCCTCGGCCGGCGGCCGGTCCGGCCCCGCGCGGGAGGCGCCTTCGTCACTGCTCATCACTGCACCTCCTTGCCGGGGCCCGGCGGACAGCCGGGGCGATGGTGAAAACTAAACACCATTCCGGAGCCGAATGCAACCGTTGCGCTTCCGAAAACGTCGGGTACTGTAGACGTCCGCCCTCGAACGGGGGTGAACGCAAAAAGCCCCCGACGCTACGAACGTCGGGGGCCAAGCACGAACTCTCGTAACCGCCCATCCCTGAACGATTGACCCGCGTGGCCTGGGATTCGCCGTCCCGTACGGCCCGCAAGTTGAGGAGCTCAATGTCCAGTATGGACGAACCGCGGCCGAACGCGCCACACCTCGCGGGAACCGGCGGCCAGCCCAGGGCGGGCGACCTCACCGCGGTTCCGCCGCACGACGTCGACGCCGAAGCCGCCGTGCTGGGAGCCTGTATGCACAAGGCCGCGGTGATCGACGAAGTGCGCCAACTGCTCGACGCGGCCGATTTCTACCGCCCCGCGCACGAGACGGTCTGGCGCGCCATCCTCGCTCTGCACGGCGAGGACAAGCCGACCGACCCCATCGTCCTGTCGCACCAGTTGCGCGCCCAGGACGACCTGGAACGGGTCGGCGGTGTGGTGTACGTCCACCAGCTCGCCGACGCCGTGCCCTCGACGAGCGGCGCCGCCTACTACGCCGGCATCGTGCGCAAGTTGGCTGACCTGCGCCGCTTGCGTGCCTCCGGCATCCGGACCGCCCAACGCGCGATGGAGCCGGGCGCCGACCCGGACGCCATCCGCAGCGAGGTGGAGTCGGAGGTCCGCATCGAGCGCGAGCGTGCACTCGCGTCGGGACAGGGTCGGCTCTCCCGGTTCATCACCGACGGATGGCTCTTCGTCACCGAGACCGGCGCCGACACCGAGCCGCTGTGGGGCACGCGGGAGCAGACGGCCTGGTCTTCCGGCGAGAGCCTGATGATCGTCGGAGCACCCGGCGTAGGGAAGACCACACTCGCTCATCAGGTGATCCTCGCCCGCCTGGGTCTGGCCGACAGCGTCTTGAACATGCCGGTCGCACCGAGTCGGCGGGTGCTGTACCTGGCGCTGGACCGGTACAAGCAGATCGCCCGTGCCATGGCCCGCGGCATCGGGCCCGAACACGAGCAGCGCTTGCGCGACGGTCTCGCTGTCTGGCAGGGCCCTCTGCCTGCCAGCCTGGACAAGGAGCCCGACCTCCTGGCAGACCTCGCCGCCGCTCATCAGGCCGACACGATCGTGATCGACAGCCTCAAGGACGCGGTGAGCACGCTGGTCGACGACGCGCTTGGCGTCGCCTACAACAATGCCCGCCAGCGAGCCATGCGTAACGGCGTCGAGATCATGGAGCTCCACCACCAGCGCAAGGCCACCGAGGGCGCCCCACGCGCCCAGAAGCCCACCCTGGACCGGGTCTACGGCTCCACCTGGATCACCTCCGGCGCGGGCAGCGTCCTCTTCATCGCCGGGGAAGCGGGTGACCTCGCCGTCACTCTGCACCACCTCAAGACACCCACCGGCGAGATCGGCCCCCTCCAGGTCATCCACGACCACGAACGCGGCACCTCGACGCTCGACCCCGCCCTCGACCCGGTCGCCATCCTGCGACAGCGCCCCGACGGCCTGACCGTGCGCGAACTCGCCATGATCCAAAGCGGCCAGAACAACCCCGAGCGCTCGGCCACCGAGAAAGCCAGGCGCACCCTGGACCGACTCGTCAGGGCCGGACTCGCAGGCAAGGCCGAAGGCACCGCGGGCGGCACCGGAGGCGGCCAGCAAGCCCGCTACCGCGCCTCAGTCCGCCATATCGGCGCCGTCTCCTGACCTGATCGCCGGACGCCGGGACCGTACACGAGGGCGTACACGCACCCCTCCCCCGCCCACCGGCCCACGCCTCACCGCAGGCGTACACGCCAAGAACGAAACCCCAGGTCAGACGATCACGCGATCGTTCACGCCGTACACGCACACCAGCGTTCACGCGTGAGCCCCCCTTTAGAAGGGGGCTCACGTGTACGCCCCTTGCGTGAACGCCGTGATCGCCTCCGCAGAACCACCCCGGAGAACCCGCATGACCACACTCGCCACGCCTCATGACACCACCCAGCAGGGCAACGCGATGCCCCACGCCGAGCACGTCCAGGACGTGAAGCCACAAGCAACGGCCCAGCATGCCGCCGAGCGGTACGCCCTCGCCGCAGCCGGAACCGTCATCATCGCCCTCACCGCCGGCGGCTTCTGGCTCTCCTACGCACACCTCGCCCAAGTCGCCGGTCAGCATGGCCTGGGAAGCTCCCCGGTCCGGCAATGGGCCTGGCCCGCGACCCTGGACGCCTTCATCGTCGCGGGCGAACTGCTCATGCTCCGCGCCGGCCTCCGGCGAGTGACCGACTGGTGGGCGGTCACCCTGACCGCTACCGGGTCGGTCGGATCCATTGCGCTCAACGTGGCCGGTGTCAGCGGCACGGGCAACGCGAGCGTCGTGCCCTTGCTCGACTACGTGGTCGCGGCGGTTCCCCCGACCGCAGCCCTGCTGGCCTTCGGCGTGCTGATGCGGCAGATCCACCAACTGGTCGGCCGGCCCCTTGACCGCCCGTCACTCAATTCCGCCGAGGCACCGGAACCGCCTGCCGTGCCGCCCGCGCACACCGGACAGCCGCAAGCCTCCGCATCCGGCCACCGGAACGCGCTGCCCAGGAGCTCGAAGAGCCTTCCGCGAGGCGGCCGTCCGGTCAGCGCAACGGTCGAGGAACTGGTCGAGATCGGGCGGATCGCCGCGGCGGAGAAGCGCAAGCTCACACGGGGCATCGTCCAACAGGCCATACGAGACAAGGGACACACGGTCGGCGGTCAGAGGCTGACCGAGGTCATGGAAATCCTCCGGTCGGAACCCAGCGCCGGTCGGAACGTCGGCTGATCGCCCGCCAACCGGTGACCGGAACTCCTCCGGCCACCGGGCAGGACGGTGCCCGCCTCTCCGCCTGATCGCTCATTCCACCTGCGGCCGTAGCCGTGGCCCTCGCACGCCATCTTCCCGCCCGCACTTCTCCGGAGCACTATCCGTGAACCATGACCCGCACCATCTCGACGTCGGCAAGGGATCGCCGCTGACACTGACGAAATCGCCTACGCTGACAGAACGTCTACGGCGGGCGTTCGGACGGACGGCTCCTGGCGGAGCCAGTAGTACCCCGAGTCCGACTCCTGGCCGGTCTTCGGGGGTCTCCGCCCCGGGGGTGGCGGAGACGGCCCAGCGCCAGGGGGCGCCGGACCGGGGAGCTGGGGCCGGGGGCGGCCCCGACCCGGACACGCTTCACGCCGCCCAGCAAGCGATCCTCCGCCCGACGCCTACTGACGTTCCCGCCGTCGGCGAACCCTCTGTGCAGAGCGTCCAGCCAACGATCCGCCGGTTCACCGGTGACGCGCGCCTCAAGCGCGTCGGCCCGTTGCGCTTCACCGACGACGAGCGCACCAGCCTGCGCGAGGCCGCAGCCGAGCACGGCTACAAGGGCGCATCCGGCTTCGCCGCCGACGTCGTCCTCGCCTTCGTCGACGGCCGCTTCACCGCGAACCTCCCCCTGTCCGAGGACCGCCGCCGCACCCACATGTTCCGTGCCCAGGTCCTGCGCGCCCTCAACCGCATCGGCGTCAACGTCAATCAGATCGCCCGCGCGCTCAACAGCGACCTCAACCCGCCTGACATTCGCCAGCGCCTCGACGAACTCGACCGCTTGCTCACCCTGATCGCCGAGGCCCTGCGTCAGCCCGCCGACACGAGGGAGGGCTGATCCGCGTGATCGCCGCCATCAAACCAGCCGGGTCCAACACCCGCGGTCTGCTCGCATACCTCTACGGCCCCGGCCAGCACGACGAACACCTCGACCCGCACCTCGTCGCCGCCTTCGCCATGCTCGGCATGCCCGACCCCGGCCGCGACGAACACGCCACCCTGACCGAACTCGGCCACCACGTCGACGAGCCCGTACGTCTACGCAACAGCGAGTTCGGCAAGCCTGTCACCGATCACGTCTGGCACTGCCCCGTCCGCGCCGCACCCGAGGACCGCTACCTCTCAGACACCGAATGGGGCGAGATCGCCCAGCGCATCGTGCAGGCGGCCGGCATCGCCCCCGCAGGTGACGATCTGGCCTGCCGGTGGATCGCCGTACGCCACGCCGACGACCACGTCCACATCCTCGCCACCACCGTCCGGGAGGACGGCCGCCGCCCCAAGCTCCACGGCAGCGGCGTACGCGTCGGCGACGAGTGCCGTCAGATTGAGGAGGACTACGGGCTGCGCCGCCTGAAGAAGGGCGACCGCACCGGCACCCGGCGCCCCACCCAGGCCGAGATGCACAAGGCGGATCGCCTCGGCTGGGAGCAGACCAGCCGCCAGTGGCTCCAGGACCGCATCCGATCCGCCATCCCCCATGCCACCAGCGCCGAGGAACTCCTCGCCTACCTCGAAGCCGGCGACATCCTGGTCAAGCCCCGCCGCGGCCCCTCTGGAGACCTCCTCGGCTACGCCGTAGGCCGCCCCGGCGACCTGAACAAGGACGGCGAGCAGATCTACCACCCCGGCGGGAAGATCGCCCCCGACCTGTCCCTGCCCAAGCTGAAGGCCCGCCTGGAGACCAGCGCCCCCGAGGAACACCCCACCGCCCGGCGCAACCGACCCGACACCGCCTGGCATCAGGCCACCGAAGCCCTCGACACCCTCCACACAGAGATCACCGGCACGAGCGCCGACGACGATGGGGACGCACGAGCGCAGGCGCACATCTCTGCCCTGGGCGAACTCATCGAAGCCACCGCCCAGAAGGCCCCCTCAGATATCCGTGCGCAGCTGCATGCGGCCAGCCGGGCCTTCGCCCGTGCGCAGCGCTCTCAAATCCGTGCCGAAGACCGCGCCGCCCACGCCCTGCGGTCTGCGGCTCGCGACATCGTCAACACTGCCACCGGGCCCGACGGCAGTGCCCTCGCAGCTCTGACCGCCGCACTCGTCTGGGCCGTCGTCCTCGCCGCCCGCTGGCACGAGGCCAAGGGGCACGCCCACCAGTCCGACGCTGCCCACCAAGCCGTCCAGCACCTTCAGTCAGTGTCCGACGACGCGCTCAGTCCGACGCTCACCGAACTGTCAGCCCGGCCCTTCATGGAGGAGACCCGTCGCATCCTGGCCAACGACGTACGCGCCGCCGTTCCTGAACATGCCGAGCGGATCCTCGCCGACCCTGGCTGGCTTGCGCTCGTCACGGTCCTCGCCGACGCCGAAGCCGGCGGCCACAAACCCCACCAACTCCTCAAGGAAGCCGCCGCCCGCCGTGAACTCGGCACCGCCCACCGGCCCGCCCGCGTACTGATCACCCGCATTCAGCACACCAGCCGCAACCCCGCACCCAACCGCCGCGCCGAAGCAGCCCGCCTACGAAGCACCACCGCCTCCGCCTTCAGCGCGCCGTCCCACGAAACGCAGCCGCCCATGACAACCACAGCACCCACCAGCCGGCCGGGCCGCCCACGCCGCTGACCGACAAGGAGAGCCCGATCGCCCATGCTCCATCGAAGTGCAAACGATCACATGGTGAACCACAACCGCGCGTTCACTCAGGCTTCCGCCTATCGCTGCGTCCTATCCGTGGGCGCGGACGAGGAGTGTGCCGACCTTCCTCGGCCCGGGCGGCGCAAGCAGGATCCGGGCGGTCGGGGATGCGAAGCCGTGCTCGGTGAGGAGCTCCACCCACCGGTCGGGTTCGTAGTCCCAGCGCTTCACGACGAGCGGGTCCTCGTCCTCGGAGCGGTTGATGTAGGACGCCTGGCACCCGTAGCAGCCCTCGATCGGCGGCCGCTGCGAGAACGCGAGGACACCACCGGGACGCAGTCGACGGCGGATCGCGGGAAGTAGGACCGCGGGGTCGGTGAACCAGACGGCGCCGAACACGGAGAACACGGAGTCGAAGCTGGCTCCGGTCTCCTCAAGGAAGCGGGTCGCTTCGGTGCGGTGCAGTGTCATCTGCGTGTCGGACCAGCGGGCGCCGGCCGCCTTGATTTGAGCGAGGGAGACGTCGACCCCTACCGCGTGGGCGCCGAGGGCCGCGAGGTGGGCGAGGTTGCCGCCCTTGCCGCAGCCCAGTTCGAGGACGGCCGAGCCGGGGCGGACGCCGAGGACTTCGGCGCCGGGGCCGTGGTCGGGGTACTGCGTCCAGTTGAACCAGGTCGTCTCGCCCGACGCGTTCACCGGGCGCCGATCCGGCTTCTGCTGCGAGTACGTGTCCCATGCCTTGGTCTCGGTCACTGCTGCTCCGTTCATGGGGCCGGCCGCCCGGTTGTGCACCGGGCGGCCGGCTACAGGGGCGGTACTACGCAGACTTCTTGCCGCCGTTCGGGCTGTCGGTGCAACCCGCGTGGCACTGGGAGCACTCGCCCATCATGGCGGCATCGGGCCACAGATCGTGGTCGATCCGGAACCCTGCGGCCGCCATGGCGTCGAGGGTGCGCTGCCGGGCCGCGGACCCGCCTTCGACGCTCTCGCCTTCCGGCGTGGGGACGTGGTGGATGAACCGTCCGGCGAGGCGGTCGCAGAACGCGGAGTAGTCGACGGTGTGGAGGATCCACGTGTGCCAGCCGACGTCCACGGCTTTGCTCGGCGACAGCGCAACGTCGGGCAGGGCCGCACTCGCGGCGAGGAAGGCCGCGGCCTGGCCGACGATGCGGCGGGCGGTGGGCAGGTCGGTGCCGGGCTGGTCCTTGGTGATGCGGGCGGCGAGCCGCTCCAACATCTCGGGGTCGACAAGGGTCGCCGGGTCGGTGGTGCCCACGGGACGCTCCAACGCGATGGTCATGTGCTTCCTCCTGTGGTGGACGTGCCCCTGTGCTGGGGCGGTCCCGCCTGGCCGGTAGGCCGGGCGGAAGTGTGTGGGGTTTCTCCGGCGTCGCACTCGGGGCAGGCCCAGACCTCGGTGTCGAGGACGTGGGCGCCGTCGCGGCATCGGATGGTGCCGGCGCTTACGGCTCCGGTCGTGAGCAGCCGCTTGCACCAGACGCAGGCCCGGCCGGCGGACTGGCCCCACGTGAGGGTTTCGAGCGGGGGGAGTTCCCGGGCTTCGGTCACGGCCGTCTCTTGCACCGTTGGCACTCGCAGGCCGGGAACCGGTCGGTGGTCTCGGGTCGTTCGAGGGGGACCACCTCAGTTTCCGGTTGCAGCACCCGGATCCCGCCGTCGCGGTTCACCTCGTACACCTTCAACGTCATCGCCATGGGTCTCTCCGCGTCGCTTGCGGTTTCCGTCGCCATCACAGCGTCGTCTTGGCGAGGTAACTGCGGGATGACCGGCGGGGGTTACCGAGGCGGTAATACACTCGTTGGCGCTCCAGTAAGGCGCCTGCGCGTGCATAGGATCGCAACGGAAGTCAGCCCATGGATGCCACCACTCCCGGCCTGCTTGCCCCCGACGTGCTCGACAGAGCAGACGTCCGGGCAGCGCTCATCGAGCATGACTTCGCCGCTGTCTTCACCCTGATCAAGAAGTGGGGCGGCCTCTCCCAGAACCGCATCGCGTCCGCCTGCCAGCTCACCCCCGGCAAGGTGTCCACGATCATCAGCGGGGCGCAGCGCGTCACCTCGTTCGACGTCGTCTGCCGGATCGCCGACGGTCTTCGCATCCCGGGCGCCCTGCTCGGGCTCGCGCCACGCCTCTGGGAGGGCGAGCACACGACAGCAACGCAGGACCAGCCAGAAACTCCAGGTGCCCGGCCGGACACAGACGAGATCCCGTGGCGGCCCGACGCCACCGTGCACCTGGCTACCCACCTCACCAGGAGTGATCTCGTGATGGACCGACGGGCCCTAACCCGCGCCCTTGCCGGGGCCGCGGTAACCGGCGCTGCGCTCCTCGACAGCCTCGAAGGCTGGCTCGTCCCGGCTGCCACCGTCCCAGGGCAACGACGCCCAGGACGGCTCGGGATGCGGGAAGTCGAAGAACTGGAGACCACCGCGCGAGCCTTCCGCCAGTGGGACCACCAGTACGGTGGCGGCCTGCGGAGAAAAGCGGTCCTCGGCCAGCTCGCCGAAGTCTCGGGCGCCCTCGACGATCACCAGATCCCAGCCGTGACCGACCGCCTGTACCGCGTCATGGCGCAGCTGGCCGGCACCGCCGCCACCATGGCGTGGGACTCCGGCCTGCACAGGCGGGCGCAGGACTACTACCGTCTCGCCCTTCGTGCCGCCCACGCCGGAGGAGACGTGGCCTTCGGGGCCAACGTGCTGGCCGGTATGGCCCGACAGATGCTCTACCGCGATCGGGCCGACGACGCACTCCAGCTGATCCACCTCGCCCAGGAGGGCGCCCGCGCCGCGATCGGCCCCCGGGTCCGCGCCATGCTCCACACTCGCGAGGCGTGGGCCTACGCTGCACAGGGCCGCACCGCCGGATTCCACCGGGCTACTGCCAAGGCGGCCGAGTCCCTCTCCGACGCCGGCGCGGATGGCGACGAGCCGTACTGGATCGCCTACTTCGACGAGGCGGAACTCGCGGGCGTCACCGGGGGACGGCTCCTCGACCTCTCCCGCACAGACCCGCGCCGCCACGCCGCCCAGGCCGCGGACCAAATCCGGGCTGCCCTGGCATCCCGGGGTGCCGAGGCCGGGCGGTCCCACGCTCTCGACCGTATCGGCTTGGCGGAGTGCCAGTTCCTCGCCGGTGACATCCACGGCGCGGCCGCCGAAACTGTCCTGGCGGTGCAGGCCGCGCGAGGTACGCAGTCGGGGCGTGTCCGTGCACAGCTCGGGCAGCTGTATCCCTACACCGTGGGACACAGCGCTTCACGTCCGGTGCGTGAGGCACGGGATAGTATCCGCGACCTGCTGTCGAGCTGAGGAACGGGCGCATGACGACACTTGCCGTGACCGGGCACATGGACCTGACCGACGAGACCGTGCCCCTGGTACGGGCCGCGCTGCGAGACCTGCTCGCCAAGTACAGCGATGACCTGACCGGGGTGTCGTGCATTGCCGCGGGGGCAGACAGCCTCTTCGCGGAAGAGGTGACCGCGATCGGAGGCCGCCTGGTCGCCGTGATCCCCTCCGAGGACTACCGCGCCACGAAGGTCAAGCCAGCCCACGCCGCCGTCTTCGATCACCTGGTCGAGACGGCCGGGGAAGTGGTGACGCTGCCTCACGCGACGGCAAACCGGGGTGCCTACGAGGCAGCGAACGCCGAGCTGCTGCGCCGCGCGGATCGCCTCGTCGCGGTGTGGGACGGCACACCCCCTTCGGGCAAGGGCGGCGGAACTGCCGACACCGTTGAGCAAGCCCGTCAGGCAGGGCTGGCGGTCGACGTGGTCTGGCCCGCCGGGGCCGCGCGGCGCAGGTGCTAGTAAACACACGAAGTTCCCGGCCTTGAGGCCCGGACGCGAGGCCGGTCGATCGACCCACGGCCGACGTGATCGCACCATCGGGCGTCGTCGTCATGTCGCAGTACACCAGGGCGTCGACGAGGCGCTGATCGTCGAGCAGTGACGGCCTGGTCGATCAGCGCGCCCTGCAGACTGGCGGTGCCCGGTCCGCAGCGGTGCGCCGGAGAAGGAACGGTGCACGCTGCTCGGGCTGAGGTGGTGGCACTTGAGCTTCCACCCGATGTGGACATCTTCCGTAGAGTGCGGCTCCTTTCCGGGGACAGCAGAAAGGAGCCGCACTCCAAGGTATAGAGGCACCTACCGACTGAGTCGCCAAGCAAATCAGGCGGGCGATTAGGCGACCTCAAGCGGAATTACTTACCGCTGTTGTCGGAATAGCCGTAGTCGTCGCCCTTGTCGTCGTGGCCCTTGCCGTCGTCGTAGCCGCCCTTGTCGTCGTGGCCCTTGCCGTCGTCGTAGCGGCCGTAGTCGCCGTTGATGCAGGTGTTCCCGAAGGTCGGGTTCAGCAGGCCGATGACGTTCACGGAGTTGCCGCACGCGTTGATCGGCACGTGGATGGGGATCTGGACGACGTTTCCGGACAGGACACCCGGGGAGCCGTAGGCGAATCCCTGCGCGCCGGCGTCCGCAGTGGCCGCGCCCGCGCCGGCGAGCACGAGGGCGCCTGCGGCTGCGGTCAGGACTGCCGCACTTCCGAGCTTGAACATGAATTCTCCCGCAGTGTGTGAGTGCGGCCGCCTCAATGCGACAGCTTCTTCACCATGCGGGTTCATCCCGTTCGAGCTCTTCGACGCGCCTGCCGATCGCCGCCAACCCCCTCAATGGCCGCATCCGGCGTGGGTGGCCGCAGGCCACGGGTATGCGCCGAAGCTAGCGGCGGCATCGTGGCAGCGAGAGGGCTCCCGTTCCGGGGGCACGGTGGTGCCCTGGAGCAGGGATAGCGGCAAGAGTGCCTCCCAGCCGTGCAGCCGTATGGCGACGAATGCTGTCCCATCGCTGCGTACCTCAAGGCCGCGGATGTCGGTGAGCTGCCAGCCAGCGCAGTGCTGATCCATGACTCATGATGACGGCCGGACCGGGTCCCGCACGGCCATGACGCCCCTATTCTCTTGCTACCCATCTCGTCCCGGGACGGCGGCGCTGCGCCGTGTTTGAGAGGTCAGGCTCGGTGCTGGTGTAGGTATACAAATACCAGAATCCGGTGCGCCACCGCCCAGGTGACCGATCGGGGTGAGATGGTGGCAGCGGCTATCACTCAGCCCGGCCCTCCGCTGGGCAATTGATAGCGAGCTGTGACTTCCGGGATGGGAACCCTTTCACCTTCCGGAAGTCACAGCGGCACCCACGCCGCGATGATCGACCTTGCCCGGATATTCCCGGCTGCTTTCCGTGGAGAAAAGCAAGTATCTGCACGGCCCGCGGGCAGTAAACGCGCCAAGCAGTGCGTTCCCCGGCTCGTCGAAAGGAAGTTTACGTCGGCCGGCGTGATCAGCGCAGGTGTCGACGCTGCGTCGGCCGAGTACTCGGTATTGGGAGCTCAGCGCTCAACGACCGTGACCCGAGCAGCGCATCGTAAATCCTCGTAAGCACCAGCCCGGGTGGCGAGGCGACTCAATGGCACTGACGGTTGGTCATGTTGCTGCTGTGGACTCACAAGCCGACGAAGTGTCAGCTGACACGGCCGCGACGAAAGGACTCAACAATGCGCCCTGCCCGCATTCTCCTGGCCGCGGCCACCGCCACGGCCGCCCTCGCTATCGCCGCACCCGGCGCCTGGGCCGGTGACTCGGACAAGGACGACTCCTCGTACAGCAGCGAGCACCACGACTACGACAAGGGCGGGAAGCACGAGGAGCCCCGCGGCGGAATGCACACCGGCGGCGGTGCGCTTTCGGCCGTCAGCGAGGACGACTGGTCCAAGGACGAGGAGTCCAAGAAGGACGGCTACGAGAAGGACTACGACAAGGGCGGGAAGCACGAAGAGCCCCGCGGCGGAATGCACACCGGCGGCGGTGCGCTTTCGGCCGTCAGCGAGGACGACTGGTCCAAGGACAAGGAGTCCAAGGACGAGGAGTCGAAGAAGGACGAGTACGGGCAGTCCAAGGAGGGCTATGAGGAGTCGAGTGGCTACGAGCACGAGAAGCCCCGCGGTGGCATGGACACTGGCGGCGGCGGGGTAGCCACGTCCGCCAGCGGCATGGCAGCCGGGAGCGCGCTCCTGCTCGGCGGCCTCGGAGCCGGCGCCTACATGCTGCGCCGCCGTGGCGTGAACACCCCCACGGCCTGACCCAGATCTTGCGCGCACGCATAGCGGGGTTGTGTCCGCCTCCAGCTGCGAGGCGGACACGACTTCCATCGATGAAAGCGGCCACACGTCAAGACCGAGAGGATGGCCTATGTCCGCAAGGCTGCCTGGGCTGCGGGTTTTGTGGACCAGTTCCGTCTCCCGCGGCGTCGGGCTCGTACTGGTGTGGCCCGTGGCCTTCGCCGTTCTGCTGGTCAGCCTGCTCACTAGTTCCTCGCCCCGGCCTGTGTCCGCACCGGCGCCATTGGCCAGCCGATCCCACTCGCCAAGCTCCCCAGCAGCCTCACAGAGCCCGAGACTGCCGACAGAACTCTGGATGCTCCGCGCAGAGCCCGTACGTCTGCAGATTCCGCAGCTTCAGATCGACGCTCCCTTCACCGACCTCGAGATCGGCTCCTCCGGAGCGTTGGACGCGCCACCCGCCGACGACGTGAACCTCGTGGGGTGGTTCGCGGATGGCCCATCACCGGGAGAAGCGGGTAACTCAGTCGTCGCCGGCCACGTCGACACGGCAAGCTCCCCGGCAGTCTTCGCCGAGCTCAGCGAGCTGGACGTAAACAGCCGCTTCTTCGTCCACCGAGACGACGGAACCACCGCCACCTTCCGGGTAGACAGCGTCGAAACCTTCCCCAAGGACGACTTCCCCAACGACCGCGTCTACAAGAACACCCCCGACGCGCAGATCCGCCTCATCACCTGTGCCGGGGACTACGACCGCGGCGCAAAGGACTACACCGAAAACCTCGTCGTCTTCGCCCACCTCGACGCGACCTCCTAGACATCCACTCCCATAACCGCGGCGCGTACTCCCGTCGGGGTGTCCGACGGGGGCAGCCGACAAATGACGTGCAGCAGCGGCGGGCCGAGTGCTCGGACACCGAGATAGGGATGGAGCGATTCCGAGCGCGGCAAGTGGCCGTTCTTGCTCATGTTGAGATGCGGACTACCAGCGAAGGGCGCTGGAGGCCGGTTCAGTCGCTACGTCCATGGGTGTAGGGGAAATGATCTCCTCGTCACCGTGACTCTGGCGACTCTTCGCCGTTGAACTGGACGGCGCGCGAATCCACCTGCACGGAACCGTAGCGCCTTGTGGGGCCCAGAGCCGCTGCCGGCCGAGGGCCTCACCTCATACCCGGTTCTCGAACGGCCGCGCCTTGGACGCTATGAGGTCGAGTCAATGACTGCCCGAATGGCTGCCGTGACGTGCTGTGACGAGGCGAGTGTATTTGTGTCACAGGGTGAGGCCCGGCATTCGGTCCGGGCTTGTGTCCCTGGGAGAATCGAATGCGTACAGCAATACTCGCCCCCGCCCTCGCGCTCGCGCTGACTGGGACCTTCGCGTCCGCGGCAGCGGCGGACGAGGAGTACTCGGAGGGTCTGCAGGCCGTCGGTCTCACCGTCGACCAGCAGCTCGTCAGCTTCTCCGTGGAGGCGCCGTCGTCGACGCGCTCGCGCGACCACGTGCGTGGCCTCAAGGGCGACCGCAAGCTGGTCGGGATCGACTTCCGGGTCCAGAACGGCAAGCTGTACGGAGTCGGCGACAAGGGCGGCATTTACACCCTCAGCAGTGAAGCGAAGGCCAACAAGGTCTCCCAGCTGACCGTGGCGCTGAAGGGCAAGGACTTCGGCGTCGACTTCAACCCGGCCGCGAACCGACTGCGCGTCATCAGCGACACCGGTCAGAACCTGCGCCACAACATCGACGACCCTGCCGCCCCGCGCACCACCACCGTCGACGGCACGCTGACCAACCCGGCGGTCCCGCCTTCGACCACGCCCACCACCGCCCTGGGGGTCACCGGCGCCGCCTACACCAACAACGACCTCAACACCGCGACCGCGACGACGCTGTTCGACATCGACACCACCAACGACCGCGTCTCACTGCAGTCCCCCGCCAACGCCGGCACCCTCGCCCCCACAGGCAGCCTCGGCGTCAACGCCGGACCATCGGCCGGCTTCGACATCTATTACGCGCCCAAGGCGGGCACCAACCAGGGCTTCGCGGCCCTGAAGGTGAGCGGTACCTACGGCTTCTACCGCGTCAACGTCCTCAACGGATCAGCCAAGCGTCTCGGCACCTTCCCCACCAGCCGGCAGGTCTTCGACATCGCTCTCCCCCTCGATCAGGGCCGCTCCACGCCCCGCGGCGGCATGGACACCGGCGGCGGCATGATCAGTACCCTCAAGTAGGAGCGGCGTGGCCTGACTCGCATGTCAGAGGAGTGCGGTCCTGGGGAGAGTTCGCAGTCCTCAAGCTCGGCACCCTTCTGGCACAGGCGCCGGTACATGCGGTCGCGTTGATCGTCGAGCACCGCGATCAGACTGCCGGCGCCTGTGGCCTCTTGCGTTCTGCCTGCTCGGCTTGGTGGATGGCTCGGGCCGCGTTGATAAGGCCGATGTGGCTGAACGCCTGTGGATAGTTTCCGAGCGCCTCCCCGGTGGTGGGGGAGATTTCTTCGGCGAGGAGGCCGACGTCGTTGACGCAGGCGAGGGCGGTTTCGAAGACGCTCCGTGCGCGCGACACTTCGCCGATCACCGCCAGGGCGTGGGCGAGCCAGAAGGTGCACAGCAGGAACGGCCCTTCGTCGGATGCGAAATCGTCCCGGAGATAGCGACGTACCTGTCCGCGCGCGTCCGACAACTGTTCCGCGACCGCCGACACGGTGGCGCGGATGCGAGGGTCGTCGCCGGGAAGAAATCCCACGAGGGGTAGCACGAGGGCCGAGGCGTCGAGCTCGCTGGATCCGAACGCTTGGGTGAAGGCGCCGAGGCTCGGGTTCCACCCCTCGGTTTCGATGGCTGTTCGAATGGTCTGGCGAGTGCGCCGCCAGGCCGTGACGCGTTCGTTCGTCGCTCCGAGTGCGGGTGCGAGGTCAATGGCCCGGTCGAGGGCGACCCAGCACATGAGCTTCGAGTAGAGAAAGTGGCGACTGGGGCCCCGTACTTCCCAGATGCCCTGATCGGGCTCGTTCCAGCGTCGGGCAGCGGTCTCGGCGGCCTGCAGGAGGAAGGTTCGGGTGGGCGGGTCGAACCACTCGGTGCGGGGGTGGGTCTGGTGTGCGGCGTCGAGCAGTTCGCCGTAGACGTCGAGCTGGTGCTGGCGCCAGGCGTCGTTGCCGGTGCGGACCGGTGTGCTGCCCCGCCATCCCGAGAGGTGGGGAAGGGTGCGTTCGCTGAGGTCCCTTTCGCCGCCGATGCCGTACATCACCTGAAGGTCGACGCCCCGTTCCAGCTGGGTGGCCGCGGCCTGCGCGAGGAATCCGAAGTAGGCGGCCTTCTCCTTCTCGCAGGCGGACGTGGACAGGGCCTGAAGGGTGAAGCTGGCGTCACGGACCCAGGTGTAGCGGTAGTCCCAGTTGCGGTCGGCTCCGATGCTTTCCGGGAGGGAGGTGGTGGCGGCCGCGACGATGGCACCGGTCGGGGTGAAGGTCAGTGCTTGCAACACGCGTCCGCTGTGGGCAACCTGGTCCTTCCACGGGCCTTGGTAGCCCTGATGGATCCGTGTCCAGGATCTCCATCCTCTGATCGTGTCGTTCAGTCGCCGGTGGATGCGCCCGCTCCGCCAGGGTTCAGGTTCCGCATCGCCCCAGGCGGGCAGGGACGACAGAGCGAATCCGATCCGCCGGCCTGCTCCGAGTACGGTCTCACCGTGCGCCGTCGAGCCGTCGATCCGCAGCGGGAGCGGTGCGGACAGCACGAGACGCTGCGCGCCTCCGTACGCACTGAGCCCGCCGCGCACGGCAGACATCACCGGGTGGACGAGGCCGAACTCAGGGCGCGGCGCGAAGCTGGTCTCCACCGCCACCGATCCGCTGGTACACGTGACCTGGCGCAGCAGGATGCCAGGGGAGGACGTCCCCAGGGCGTGCCCGCGCTCGCGGTGTCCCATGGCCAGGGCGTCGAGGAGAACCACCGTGCCGGAGGGGGTACGGAAGGTGGTCTCCAGGGCCAGGGTCTCGGGTACGTAGCGGCGGGTGACCTCGCTCGGTCCGCTGGGGCGGATCGTCCAGTACCCGGCCTCCTCGTCGAGCAGACGGCCGAAGACCGCCGGGCTGTCGAAGCGCGGCAGGCACAGCCAGTCCACGGACCCCTCCGTGGACACCAGCGCAGCCGAACGGCAGTCCGAGAGCAGCGCGTAGTCACCGATCGGTCGCGTGCTCACGTCAGTCCTGCCTGCCGAGCGCGGATGGGGCCCGTTCCCACCCGCCGGATCACGGGGCGGACCCGTGGCCAGGATCGCCCTTGTCAGGTCCCGGCCGTCTCGCACCCGGCCCTCCCACGCCCGACTCCGGTGAGCGACGAGACCGCCCCATGCGGATCAGCAAGGCGAGCGCGGAGATGCCGAAGAGGGCGGCGGTGATGAGCAGCCAGCGGCCGAGGTACACATCGGTGGAGAGCGTCGTGTACAGGGTGTAGCGGTGGCTGACCCGCTCCAGGATCAGGGGGAAGTAGGTCAGGAACAGCACACCGGAGAGGAAGACCGGGACCCGGACGTAGTTGATCCAGCGCATTGCCGGGCGGGCGGTTTCACCAGCTGCGGCGGGTTCCCGACGTTCGCCCAGCAGGGTCTGGGCGGCGCGGTCGGTCACGGTGTACAGGGGCAGCAGCACCAGATCGTGCAGCAGGGCCGCTGCGACGAACCAGAGCACCACCTTCCACGGTTCGGCACCGGCCAGCAGCCGGATTCCGGCATAGCCGGTCAGCGCGAATGAGCAGAGCACCAGGAGCAGGTGCAGCGGCGAGGCTCCGTAGAGACTGCGGAAGCGGTTCATACGTTCTCCCCGAAGGTCAGCCGGGTGACCCATTTCGTGTTGTGGACACCCGGATTGGCCGGGACGATGATCCGCGCCGGATAGCCGTGATCCGGGGACAGGTCGGCTCCGTTGACCCGCAAAGCGAGTAGTGAAAGGGGATTGCGGACCTGGTTGTCGCGCAGGGTGGTCGAGCGGAAGGAGCCGCTGAGCTGGGCGGACTGGACGAAGACGCCGGGTGGGCTGTGGGTGAACCCGACGAGCGCGGCCAGATCGGCCAGCCGGACCCCGCTCCACTCCTGGTCCTCGGTGGACCAGCCCTCCACGCAGGCGATCGGCAGGGCCGCACCGTGCTGCGGCAGCGCCAGGACCTCGTCGCGGGTGAGAACGCGCTCTCGGCCCCCACCTCGCACGACAAGGCGCCAGGCCGGCCCCGTGTCGACGGGGCGGATACCCACACTGGCCGCTGTTTTGTTGATCTGGAATCCGTTGGGACCGGGCCCCGGGTCCTGGCCGCGCGGCGCGAGCAGAGCGGTGGGCCGGGCCCAGCCACCGATGCTCTGCCCAGCCGTCACACCGAGCAGGACCAGGGAGCCCGCCCCCACCATCCCGAGCGCGCCCCGGCGGGAAATAGTTGGCGCGGCAGGGCGAGGACTGACCAGACCCGTGGAATCCGAAAGCGCGCTCTCACCATTCCTGGGCCGCCCCCGCAGTTCCTCGCGGAGACCGCCGCTGCGCAGCATCCGGACCATGAGAGGGATCCGGAAGGCGATATGGACGACGAACGCTCCGATGAAGACCCAGGCTCCGTAGAAGTGCAGCGTGTAGAAGGAGCCGGGAAAAATGTAGTCCAGCTGGACGTTGAGCACGCCGGTGGCGAATTCGAACAGCACCCCGCCTACGAGCAGCAGCACCGAGATCCGCTCCAGCGCGTGGCTCACCGACTTGACCGGCGGCCAGGAGAACAGCTTTGGGACCACCGACCACAGCTTCGCGAGCAGCACGGGGATCAGCACGATGCCGAGCGTGACGTGGACGCCCTGGGTGAGCCGGTACAACCAGTACGGATGCGTGGGCCAGGAGAACAGATAGAAGCCCAGCCAGCCCCGGTCCGGAGTCTTGTCGTTGGCACCGAGGTCGGGGTTGTACGCGGCGTACGAAAGCAGTCCCGTCACGAACATCAGCGTGATGCCCACCAGCAGCACCGCGCCGAGCACAGACGTCAGCCAGGGCCCGCGCAGCGGACTGCGCCAGAAGCCCGGCCGGGTTGGACCGAACGGCGGCCCGTCCCGCAACAGTCCCTCCAGGCGGGCACGCGGCGAGTCCTTCGCCGAGGCCGCTGGCCGCGGGGACGAGCCGGTCCTCGGAGCAGCGGATGCGTAGCTGGTCCGGGCATCCCCATCCGGCCGGCCGGCTGATGAGAGGCCGCTTCCCTGCCCGGCTTCCTCGGGACGTGGGTCCTGGCCTTGTGAGTCACCCATGGGATTCCTTGTGCTTCATCAGACGGAAGATCACCGAATGACATCGCACGGTAGCCCTGAAAATCGTGTGCGGCGCGTATACGAGGACGGCCGTAAGGAATTGTTCCTCTAATGCGTTCTCGCGTCGGGTCTACTCATTGGTAAGAGATCCGAAAAGCTAATCCGATTCGTATGAACGGGTGACACGATCGTGTGTGCATGCATACTCCCCGAACGCGTTGTGCGAGCGTTGGCGACGTGACGGGAGCAGAGGTCGTCCTGGTCGTTCCCCGGACAGTGACGCAATCCAAATGGCCGGCCGATCAGTCGGCCGCGTCGGGGAGCCCGTTGCCGTTCCTTGAACGGCGCTGCCCGAGACCGGCGCTGCGGTCCAGGAATCCCGGGCCGTCGTGAGTACAGCAGAGTCACCTGGGGCCAGCCCTGGTCCGTGGCACGAGGAGACCTACACGGTCGCCGTAACCTCGGGCCTTGGCCCTCTCTTCCTGCAATGCGCGGACGGTGCACGCGTGCGTTTGGACGTTGAGCGGTGGTCAAGCACCGCCGATGCCGCCGACATGACCGTTCTCCGGCGTTGCGAGAAGAGCGTGCTCGACATCGGCTGCGGACCTGGACGCATGGTCGCGGCCCTGTCCAGGAACGGCCGTACAACACTCGGTATCGACATCAGCCCGGCAGCCATCACCCGGGCACTGCGCACGGGCGGGCCGGCACTGCACCGTTCAGTCTTCGATCCGCTGCCCACCGAGGGCCAGTGGGGCACCGCCCTGCTCATCGATGGCAACATCGGCATCGGCGGAAACCCAGGCAGACTGCTCAAGCGTGTGGCCGAGATCGTCCAGCCCGGCGGTCTGCTCCTCGCAGAGGTGTCGCAGCCTGACGTCGACGAACGCTTCAGCGCCAGGATCGGGGGCGGAGGCGGCCCGGTCGGCCCAGAATTTCCATGGGCCAGGATCGGAATTACAGCTCTCCTTCGTGAAGCAGGCGGTACCGGATGGAAGTACGTCGAGCACTGGGCAGCACACCAACGCTCTTTCGTAGCACTCCGCTCCACCACTCCGGTCATGTGGGCATCTCGGACAAGCCCTCGCCGACGACCACCGTCCGTACAAAGGCGCACGAGCGATAGAGGACAGAGCCCCAGCGCAGCCGAGGTGCTCTAGGAGCAGCCTGCAACCATGACCTTCCGTTCCAGCAAATGACCGCTGCCGGCCCGGAACAACATACGGGCGGCGCGGCCCAAAACAGCTCCGAAGGGATCGCTGACCAGGCAGAACCACTGGAGCCATGGTTGCAGTTCTGGTTGCGTTCACTGGCGTACAGCACCATTCAGACGATCCGCTGTGGCAGACCCTGCCGCAGGTCAGGACGCCTCTGCACATCGCCGTACCCCCAGGCGAACATTTGGAAAGCGTGTTGGGGGCAACCCCTCACGAGTTCGAATCTCGTATCCTCCGCCATTGCTCTCACCGGGCAATACGAAGAAGGCCCTGACCGGTTTCGACTGGTCAGGGCCTTCTTCGCGTTCCGACCCGAGGCAGCGCAGACTCAGGCCGCGAGCCGCCGGGCGTCACCCTCTCCGTGATCTTCCGTCTCACTTTCCGTCTCAGTTGAGGTCTGAGGGGCCACCTTCCGAGCCTTCGGCCTCCGCTTCGTCGACCTCCGAGGGAGCGCCCCAGAGCGCGTCACCGACCTGCTGTGCGACGTTCTGCAGCATGGGACCGGTCACGTGCATGTACCGAGCCCTCATGCGCGCAGAGCCTCCCGGCTCCCAGCCCATGATTGCGTCCACCACCACATCGGGGACCCCGAGCAGGAGCAGGACGGTCCCGGCCGTGTGCCGTGCGTCGTGCAGGCGCCCGTCCCGGACCCCCGCGTCTGTCAGCAGCTGCTTCCAGCGGTGGTAATCCGTGTTGGGGATGAGCGGCCCGCCCGTCGGCTGGGCGAAGACGTACCCCTTGTCCTCCCAGGACTCCCCCGCTTCCTGACGCTCGCGGGCCTGCTCTTCCATGTGCTTGCGCAGGAGCTTGATGAGCGGGCTCGGGAGCCCGATGGTTCGTCGGCCGGCGCGGGACTTGGTCTTCTTGAACTCCCGGCGGATCTGCCTGCGGTCCGGGCAGTACCCCGGCTTTCGGCCGCACGTGTCGCCGCACCCGTGCTCGTACCTCGGGCGCAGACGGTTCTTGCGGATGCGGATGTACCCCGCGTCCAGGTACACGTCCTCCCACATCAGTCCGAGCGCTTCCCCCTGGCGCAAGCCGAGCGCCAGGGCGATGACCCAGCGGGCGCTGTTGCGAAGCTTCGACGCCTCCAGCAGAAGGCTCTGAATCTCCTCAATGGTGTACGGCTCAATCTCCTCGTCATCAAGGCTCGGGGCTTTTGCGATCTCGGCAACGTTCTTCGTAACGTGCCCGCGCCGGACCGCCTCGCTCAACGCGACGCGGATGGTCCGGTGAACTGCATCCGCTCGTAGAACGCTTCGAGGTGCTCCGGCTCCAAACGTTCGAGCTTGTGGGCTCCGAGCCCGGGAACGAGATGGACCCTGACGTCTACCTCGTAGCCGTCGAAGCTGTTCTCACTGACGTACTTCTTGGCGATGTTCTGCACCCAGTGCTCAAGCCACGTCTTGACGGTCCACTGCTGCCCCGCCTTCCGGACCTTCCCGTCCTTGCGCTGGCGCTCCAGCTCGCGGACGGCCTCGGTGACTTCGGGGCGGGTCTACCGCTCGATATGCCGGCGGTCTGGCTCGCCGTTGGCCTTGACGCCGACCGTGACGCGACCGTGCCACTTCCCGTCGCTTCCGAGGTAGATCGACGACGCGCCGTTGGGTTGCCGGGTGCGCTTCTTTTCTTCGCGTGCCATGAGATCTCTTCCTATGCGGCGGCGCAGTTGCTCTTACGGAGGTGGGCGACGAAAGCCGGAATCGCCTCGGGGGGCATGCGGCGAAGGGACCCGATGGTCACGGACTCCAGGTCGCCGGATCGGATGAGGCTGTAGCAAAGCGTCCGGCCGATTCGGAGCCGTCGCGCGGCCTCTTCAACCGTGAGGAGAAGGGGCGAAGGGTCGACGCCGGCGGGCTCGGGGGCTACTTCGGGCGCAAGGGTGTTGATGGTCAATGCGACTCCTCGGGCATGTGATCGATACTGAGGGGGCTGGAATCGCTGACAGAACTGACAGAACCTCGCCGCTAGGCCGGTGACCTGTGGTTTCTCCGGTTTCGAGTGTCGTGACAAAACCTCGGAAAACTCTGACAGAACCTCCGGGTGGGGGGTTCTGTCAGAGCGCCCGGTTTCGGGCGGGGAGGTTCTGTCAGAGCTTCCGGAGGTTTTGTCACAGCCGTGATCTTGACTGTTTGTGCAGGTCAGTGGGTTAGCCGGGGGTTGTGTCAGTTCTGTCAGCGGATTGGGGGTTGTGTCACGCGCCGACGATGGGCGGGGTGAGGGTGGGGTGGGTGTCGTAGCGGGGCGAGGGCGGCCGGCCGCCGCGTCCGGTGCGCGGGGGCAGGGGCTGTTGCCGTACCCATCCGTGTTCTTCGAGCAGGGCCAGCGCTGGGTCCAGATCGGTCATCGCGGGGAAGTCGCCGCGTGACAGGCCCCGGAACAGCTCTCGCTTCGTGAACCCCTCCAGCCACTGTTCCCGGATGTGGGTGAGGAGTTGGTGGGCGGTTTCCTGCGCGGGGTCGGATCCCATGTCGTCGAAGACTTCGAGCGCGTGCGCGGTGAAGTAGTCACCGAGCTCTGTTGCCGAGGCCATGGTGGCGGCCTCGACGGGCAGGGCCCATCCGTTGTCGGGGTGGGCGGCGAGGTGGAGCAGTCCGGCGATGCGGGCCACTGCCCCGTCTCGTTTGGATGCCCACTTCACGATCGGGGCGAGGGATCCGCCTTTGCCGAGCCTGGATTCGGTGACCCGCTGATAGGCGAGCATCACCGTGTCCGCCTCGGGGGTCAGGGTCAGGACCGCCGGGTCGGTCCAGTCCGCGAGGGCGAGGGTGAGCCCACCGAGCTGCTGGGCGTAGGCGGCGGTGGTGGCTTCGGTGATGAGGTCGGGGGTGAGGTTGCGGCGCCCGACCAGGGACGGGGGCTTGGCGTAGAGGAACCGGGCGAGCAGGCCGCGCCCGTCGGCACCTTTGACGCGGCCGATGGAGTCGAGGACTTCGGGCTGAATGGCCAGCGCCATCGTGACGGCGGGGTGCTCGATGTGCTGGGGGTCGCGGCCCTGCCGGTTGACCCGGGCCATGTCTCCGGCGTGGCCCTTGAGGAACACGCCCATGTTCGGGGCCCCGGAGTAGCGCCCGGCGATGATGTCGAAGATCTCGCCCTCGGCCGACATGACGCTGATCCGGCCGCCCTGCTCGGCCAGCAGAGTGGCCAGGCTCTCCGGTGTCACATCGTCCGCGACCAGTTGGGGTTTGGCGGGGACGGTGAGTTCATCAGCCTGCTGGGCGAGGTGGACGGCTTCCGCGGTGAGTTGGTCGCGCAGCCCGGGTTCGGCCGACGCTGCTTTCTGGGCGGCCTTGTCCGCCGCGGACTTGGCGAGACGGGCGGTGGTCTCGGCTTCGGCCCGCTGCGGCCCGGAGAGCTCTACGAGCGTCTTCTCGACGGCGAGCAGGGGCCCGGTCATGAGGGCGAACACGGCAGATTTCCGGTTGCCCGGGGGCAGGGCAACGGCGGTGTAGAGGTTCACCGGTTCCCGCCAGTGCCCGCGCACGCAGACGGTCGCGCGTCCGCCGGCCGCTGTCGCGAGGACTCCGAGGGCGAGGCACCCGGCGAGGCCGGGCGGCGTCTGCGTCTCCTCGGCGACGGCCGCGACCATGTCGCGCAGCCATGCCGGGAGCGTGTGGACGGGGAAGTCCGGGAGGGTGCGGCGGTGGTTGAGCGGGACGGGTTCGTCCCACACGGGCCCGGTGATGGTCTCGGGGTCCAGGGCGTTGAAGCCCTCCCACAGATCGGCGGTCATGCGGCCTTGCTCCCTTCCGCGTAGCTGGACTGCGGGCAGTGCTCGGGGTGGCGGGTGTGGGCTTCGCTCAGGGCCAGGACCCCGGCCCGGCCCCGGGCGGTGCGGTCGTATCCGCACCGGCACCAGGACCGCGCCGACGGCATCGCGCTGAACGAGGGCGGGGCCACGATGTGCAGCCATCGCACAGGGACCGGCTGCGGGTCAGGACGAACAGCAGAAAGGACGCCCTTGCGGGCGGCGACTCTCGCGCCAGCCCCCGCCTTCACCGCGGCCTGTGTGGCGGCCGTTGGGCGGCCGGTGGCGTTCATGAAGCCCGCCCGGGGGCGGGTGTGCCGTTCAGGCCATTGGTGACGGCCCGGCGGGCGTAGGGCTCGGGGACGCCGACGGAGACGGCCGCGGCGACCACCTGCCACCCGAGCTCTTCGAGGCCGCACGGCCCGGGGCAGGCGGTGTGCTGCGCGGCAAGGAACTGTGCGACACCGAACGCCTGCGAGCCGGCCCCGGACTCCGGACGGGCACGCACAAGGGCCAGACCCCGTTCCAGTCCGGTGCGGACGAAGCGCTCGGTGTGGCGGCAGCCGGTGGCCACGCTCCGGTCCCACTCGGTGCGGCCGGAGGAAGAGACCACCTCCCCGCGGGCGGGGGTGGTCTCTTCCCTCTCCACCAGCGCACGGACGGCGGTCGGCAGGCAGGTCATGGCGCCGGAGCCGGGACCCAGCCAACGTGCATACGACATGCGCGACTTGATGTCGACACCGGGCCGGACGGCGTTCGCGGACTGCATCGCACCTTGGTAGATCCAGTGCTCACCGCGGGTGGTGGCCACGGTCCGCGTGGCAGGCAGTGCATCCCGGGCCCAGCTGACAGCGTCGGCGTTGTCGAGGTCGACGACGGTCAGCTCGGCCCCTCCCGGGTGGTAGGCGAGCGCTTGCGCCTCACGCCACGGCCCGGCCCACGCGGCGGAGGCGAGCACTGCGGGGTCCGTAGTGGCAGCGGCCCACGCGTGGCAAATGCGGGTGCAGCGGCAGGGGCCAGGGGTCTTCATGTTCGGCCTGCCGCCGCATGCGTTGCCGCGGCAGGTGGGGCAATTCCCAAATGGGACCTTCCCCGCCCGCAGCGGCAGGACCGGCACCGTACGCGCGGCGAGGACCAAGGCAGCGTACAAAGGGGCGTTCACGCGGCCACCTCCTGCTCGGTGTGGGCGCGGAATGC
Source organism: Streptomyces sp. AW19M42 (assembly GCA_000470535.1). Taxonomy (GTDB): domain Bacteria; phylum Actinomycetota; class Actinomycetes; order Streptomycetales; family Streptomycetaceae; genus Streptomyces. The sequence continues at coordinate 793 of CBRG010000183.1, read as the reverse complement.
CACGGCGATCCAGTGGGTGTAGGCGGGCGGGAGCGCTTCGCGCAGGTTGAAGTGATCGGCCGACCAGTCGATGCGCTTGGCCTGCTGGATCTCTTCGGTGGTGGCCTTCCCGCCGGCCTTGCCGTACGCGGCAACGTACGGGCCGTCGAAGTACTGGCCGTGTCGCCACCCGCGCACCTTGCCCCGGTGAACAGGATGGGCAGGCTGTGGCACCGTCCAGCCGCCTAGTTCGAAGTAGCGGTGCATGAGCACCCCCAGGCCGAACTGTTCACCGCACAGCCGGAGGTCCTTACGGACCTCGGATCCGGGAACGTTCTCAATTACGTACGCCCGGCCGACGACGTCCAGCGCGGGTCGGGATGACGAGCCGCGGATGAGTGCGACCGGTACGGGCGTTGCGGGCGGCGTTCGTGCCCTTGGTCGGGGCGCCTTCACCCTGGCACGGCGGCGAGGTGTGGATGAAGTCGAAGTCCGCCCCGTGGGCGAGGAGGAACTCGATCGCATCGCCCTGGTGGAACGCGTCCCCGCAGTAGTCGGGCTGCGGGCGGACGTCGACTCCGGTGACGTGGAAGCCGGCCTGCTGGTAGCCGCGGGCTGCGCCACCGATGCAGCAGAACGCGTCCAGGACTCGTAAGACGCGGAATCGCCGGATGGGGGTGGGTTGAGTCATGCTGGTGGTTCTCCTGTTTCTGCGAAGGGACAGAGGAGCCGGGGCGGTCGCGGTCTTGTGGTGAGAGGCGACCGCCCCGGGCGTATCTACTGGTCCTTGGCCCACCGGGCGTACTGCTGGCGG
>CBRG010000182.1 GCA_000470535.1 Streptomyces sp. AW19M42 | reverse complement strand
CACCTCGGCCGGCGGGCCCGCCGCGACCACCCGCCCGCCCGCGTCGCCGCCGCCCGGCCCGAGGTCGATGACCCAGTCGGCGGTGGCGATCGTGTCCAGGTCGTGCTCGACGAGGACCACCGTGTTGCCGGCGTCGACGAGCCGGTGCAGCTGTCGCAGCAGCAGCGCGACGTCCGAGGGGTGCAGCCCCGCCGTCGGCTCGTCGAGCAGGTAGAGCGCGTGGCCGCGGCGGGCTCGCTGCAGTTCGGTGGCCAGTTTGATGCGTTGCGCCTCACCACCGCTGAGTTCCGTCGCGGGCTGCCCCAGTCGCAGGTACCCCAGCCCCACCTCGCGCAACGTCTCCAGACTGCGGGAGGCGGCCGGGACGGCGGACAGGAACCTGGCGGCGGCGTCCACGGACAGCCCCAGCACTTCCGCGATGTTCTTGCCGCGGTAGGTGACTTCCAGCGTTTCGGCGTTGTACCGGGCGCCCAGGCAGGTCGGGCACGGCGCGTAGGTGCCGGGCAGGAACAGCAGTTCCACCGCGACGAATCCCTCGCCCTGGCAGGTCTCGCACCGCCCTTCGGGCACGTTGAAGGAGAACCGCCCGGCCGAGTAGCCGCGCGCCCTGGCCTCGTCCGTCGCCGCGTACAGCTTGCGCACCGCGTCGAACATCCCCGTGTACGTGGCCAGGTTGGACCGCGGAGTCCGGCCGATGGGCCGTTGGTCGACCAGGACCAGCCGGTCGAACGACTCGACGCCCGAAGCGCCCTGGACGTCGACCTCCAGCTGCGCCTCGTCGGGCTCCTCGGGTACGAGTCCGAGGTGGCCGCGGACGACCTCGGCGAGCACCTGCGTCACCAGCGTCGACTTTCCGGAACCGGACACGCCCGTCACCGCCGTCAGCACGCAGAGCGGTACGTCGACGGACACGTCGTGCAGATTGTGGCGGGAGACGCCGCTCAGGCGCAGCCAGCCGTGCGGTGTGCGTTGGCGGTGAACGAGCGGCTTGGCGCGACCGGACAGGTACTGGCTCGTGGCCGACTCCCCCACCCGCTCAAGCCCGGCGACCGGGCCGCTGTACAGCACCCGCCCGCCGCCTTCGCCCGCGCCTGGGCCGATGTCGACCACCCAGTCCGCCCGCCGTACGACGTCCATGTCGTGCTCCACGACGAACAGCGAGTTACCTGCCGCCTTGAGGCGGTCCAGCACGTCGAGCAGCGGTTCCGCGTCAGCCGGGTGCAGGCCCGCGGAGGGCTCGTCGAGGACGTAGACGACGCCGAACAGCCCCGAGCGCAGTTGGGTGGCGATCCGCAGGCGCTGTGCCTCGCCGGGCGACAGGGTCGTCGAGCGCCGCCCGAGGCTGAGATATCCGAGGCCCAGGTCGAGCAGTACGTCGACCCGCGCCACCAGATCGCCGCAGATCCGGACCGCGACCTCGGTCGTCTCCCCGGATCGGGCGGTCGACGTGGTGGCGTCGGCCTCGGACCGCCCCGCGACGGGCCGCAGCAGCGCCAGGATCTCGGTGAGCGGCATCGCGTTGATCTCGGCGATGGAACGTCCGGCGAAGGTGACGGCCAGCGCCTCGGGCCGCAGTCCGCTGCCGTGACACTCCGGGCAGGGCACACTCCTGACGAACCGGAGCGCCCGTTCGCGCATCTTCTCGCTCTTGGAGTCGGCGAGGACGTGCATGACGTGCTTGCGGGCGCTCCAGAACCTGCCCTGGTAGCCGTAGTCGACGCGATCCTCCTCCGGCTCGATGTACACGGAGGGCTGCTCGTCCGTGTACAGCAGCCAGTGCCGGTCCTTCTTCCTGAGCCTGCGCCACGGTCGGTCGATATCGATCCCCAGGCCGCTCACGACACTGCGCAGGTTGGCGCCCTGCCAGGCGCCCGGCCAGGCGGCGATCGCCCCCTCGCGGATGCTCAGCGAGGGGTCCGGGACCAGCAGGTCCTCGGCGACGTCGTGCACGACGCCCAGTCCGTGGCACTCCGGGCAGGCGCCGGCCGCGGTGTTGGGTGAGAACGACTCGGCTTCCAGCCGTGCGGCTCGGGGTGGATAGGTGCCGGCGCGGGAGTACAGCACGCGCAGCAGATTGGACAGCGTGGTGATGGTGCCGACCGTCGAGCGCGAGCTGGGCGACCCGCGTCGCTGCTGCAGGGCCACGGCCGGTGGCAGTCCGGTGATTTCCTGCACGTGGGGCGCGCCGACCTGTTGCAACAGCCTCCGGGCGTACGGTGCTACGGACTCGAAGTAGCGCCGCTGGGCCTCCGCGTAGAGCGTGCCGAACGCGAGCGAGGACTTGCCCGAACCGGAGATGCCGGTGAACGCGACCAGCGCGTCCCGCGGAATGTCGACATCGATGTTCCGCAGGTTGTTCTCACTGGCGCCCCGGACATGCACGAAGGGGTCGGTCGCGTCCTTGTCCACCGTTCCTGATTACCTGATCGCGCCGGGAACCGCGCGACGGGCACCGTCACCGTGCCTCGCTCACACGGTCCCGGGTCGCACCTCCGCCGACCGCGCCGGGTGCCCCTACAAGTCAATTCCGCCGGCTGGAGGACGGTTACCGCTCGTGACGGTGATGGCCGTCTTCGGGAGTGCTGAAGTTTCCTTCGAGTCCACTCCAAGGTGTTGGCTGGTGGAAGGAACACCGCGACGTGCCGACCGTACGGTCCACGAGTTTCCTTGAGGAGCACACCAGGACGCAGCGGAGATTCGGTCGCCGCAACGGCGCGTGACCTCTCCACGCCGGGTGACCTGCGCGAGAGGTACGGGGAACGGCTGCTGCCCCTGCGTCTCGACGTGACGGACCGTGACGCCGACTTCGCCGCCGTCCAGCAGGCACACGAGCGGTTCGGGCGCCTGGACGTGGTGGTCAGAAGTGGCAGCGCGTGGCAGAGCTGGCGCAGGGCTGAGCCGGGGCGGGAGGCCAGCCCTGGTCCTCATCGGCTTCGTCGGCGTGGTCGTACGGAGACATGCTCGAAGCCGTCCGCAGTCAACTGTTTTTCGTTCGAAGTCTCAGCGGCGCGGGCAGGCTGTCGGCGAGCGGCCTCCGCATCCATGATCACGCACTAGTAGGGGTGGAGTACTGGAGACCAGCCACTTGTGCCGCTTCAGTGTCTGGCTACCACGATGACGGTGTCATCCGCGTTCCAGCGTCGGGTTTCGGTTTTGGCGGGGTTGATCCGCACCCCGTGGTCTATTCCCGGGTGTCCGAGGTCGCGACTGCGGTAACCGATGGCGCACTCCCCTCGGCGTGAGGCCGATTCGACCATGGTGGCGAAGGGCGTCCGCTGTCCTGTCCGGATGTAGTCGCTTGCGGGCTTGAGATGGATTGTGTTGCCGTCGGGAGAGAGGAGTTCCTCGAACAGACGGGCAAGGTGCCAGTTCTGGGAGATCTGAACCATCAGCAGTCCGACCAGCTTTCCGCTCACGATGAAGTCGGCACCGACGGCCACGGGGGCGAGCGCTCTGTTGCGGTCGTCGGTCATCTCGGTGACGACACGGACCGGGACCCCTGACGTGCGCTCCCTCTCCCGCAGGAGCAGAAGCGTGACCAGGGTCCGATCGTCCGGTGCCTCACGTCCTGGTCCGCGGTCGGGGCCGAGCACGATGACCCCGTCGTGATCCGTGAGGTCCACGTCGTTCACCGTCTCGGGGAGGGTGGGGTCGCCCGGGGTGAAAGTGACGGTCAGCGTGGGGGCGGCCTCCATGGCGGCGGCCCGTAGTTCCGCGGTCAGGCACTCGCCACCGTCGGCCACTACATGGAGGGCGGACCCAACGGGAAGACGGCCCGACAGCTGGCGAACGATGTGCCGGGCGCGACGGTTCCATCCCAGCAGGAGCACCCGGCCGGGCTGCGGCGCCGCCGGTGGACGGAGCACGATCAGTGAATCGTCGAAGGCGGCGGGTTCGTCCGTGAGCACCGTGGTGTCGTCGTCCTTAGCGATCACGACGAGCCGGTCCCGTGGGCCGACCACGCAGTCGCCCGGCGGGTTCAGTCGGAGGGTCCCGTCGGGGCGTACGACCCCGACCACGCTGGACTCCGGACAGGTCCTCAGCACCTCGGTGAAGGCGCGACCCGACTGGTCCGGAGCGTCGACGACGTAGAACTCGTCTCCGGCGAAGTCGAGCAGTTCCTGGTAGACGAGCGACAGGCCGGGCTGCCGAGCGCACTGAGCCACAAGCCGAGCGGTGATGTCGTCGGCCTCAAGCACGACCGCGTCCGGGCCGGCGGCGAGTTCGGCCGCGAGGCGATAGCGGGCGTCCCGGACCGCGGCCACGATCCGAACACGGCTGCCGTCGCCCACCGTTGCCCGTAATGCCAAGAGGTTCTTGACGACCTCCGCGTCCTCGTCCGGCTCGTCACGGGGCATGATCAGGACGACGTCCGCCGTGGCCGGGCTGACCCGCGCGAGCGCTATGGGGTCGGTGGGGCGCCCGTTGCGGCAGACGATCCTTGTGCGGCCGGTGTCCCTCACCTCGGTGCGCAATGCCTCCTCCATGTCGGTCACGTCCCGGTCGGCGAGCATCGCGACGGTGGCCCGCCGCTGATTGGCGTTGGCCGCGACGAGTTCGGCCACCACGGTGAATGTCTGAGCCGACCAGCCGAGTACGACGGTGTGGCCGTGTTCCAGCACCGTGGAGTGGCCTCGCCGCAGGGCGACGAGTTCATCGGTGATGGCTGTCGTCATGAGACCGACGACGGTGGAGACGTAGAAGAGCGCTACCAACGCCAGCAGGATCGAAAGGATCACACGCAGGGGGCTGCCGACCTCTCCGCCCAGCCTGAGGGTCTGTCCGACGCTCCGCCACACCTCTGCGGTCTTCGCCCATGGGGTGTCCGGGGCCTGGTCGTCCGTCCACACGAGCAGTGCGCTCGCCGGGACGACGACCGTCAGGCAGGCGACAGCGAGCCATCCGATGAGCACGGCCACGCCCCTCGCCAGGGTGTTGTCGAACCAGTACCGCGCCCGCACATACAGCGGAGCCCGCTGCGGCATGTCCCCCGCCGGGCGTGGTGCCGGGGCCGGCAGGTCCTGCCGCTGCCTCTGCTTCCCGACTCGGGCGCTGCGTACGGTCCGGCGCCGACCATGATCTTTGATCGTCCTGTGCACAGCAGCAGCGTGGACAATCGTCCGCTCCGCCACACGGGTATCCGCAGCGTTTCATCCGATGGGGATGATCAGAACTGAGACGGGCGCTGCCGGGGTGGGCTCTGAGCTGCGGCTTGTGCGCTGGTGAACGGCGGTGGAGTTGGGATATGACGGTGCCGTCAGCGATTGGAGGGCGGCGAACAGGCTGGTGATGCCGTGCCGGTAGTAGTCGTGGGTCCTGCGTTCGGGCATGCCCGGCATCATCGGCAGGACACACTGCGAGCGATTCAGTGCGGGGATCTGGCTCTTTTCATCGACGCGGAGTACGACCGCCTTCTCGGGTGGGTGGTGGTAGAGGCCGACGACGTCGACGACCTCGGCGACGAACTGCGGATCGGTGGACAGTTTGAAGGAGCCCTCCAGGTGGGGCTTGAGGTCGGACTTCTTCCGGATCCGCCCGATCATCGACTTCGACAGGCCGGTGCGCTGGGCTATCGAGGCCCGTGACCAGTGCGTGTCCCGGCCCGCGGTCGACTCCAGGGTGGCCACGATGACCTCCTCGACCGGGTCGAGGAGGTCGGCCCGAGCGGGGCTCGTCCTGCAGACCGTCGAGGCCCTCAGCGATGAACCGGGCCCGCCAGCGGTCCACGGTCGACCTGTCGACGCCCAGGTCGGCCGCCGCCTGCTGGTTCGTCCCGCCCTCCGCGCACCGCAGCACAATCCTGGTCCGCAGCGCGAGGAACTGGGCGGTGTTCGCCCGCCGCAGCCACCCCGTCAGCTGCTGCCGCTCGGCTCGTCCAGGACCGCTCGGCCTCGTCCAGGACCAGGTCGGCGTACGGCCGGCCAATCCAGCCCGCATCCTCGAGCCCTGCCATCCCCTCTGCGGCGAATGCCCGGCGTCACTTGCCCACCGCCTTGGCCTGGACACCGATGGCCCACGCTACAGCGGGGTTTGACGGGCCGTCACTGCAAGCAAGATGATTCGAGCCTCCTCCGCCGAGCGCCGGTCGGACAGTTCCGACGGGCGCACCAGCGCTCCGCTCAGGACTGCCCCTGTGCACTGTGCTGTGATGTCGTTCGATCTTCACTCCGCACCACAGCAGAGCGTTGCTGGACGGTGCCGGACCACCTGTTGGCTCGGTGGGCGGAACGCGCGAACGCCCTGACACCGAGAGGTGGTACGCCAAGCCGGGCGTGGAGGATCTTCGTGGAGCTGCCACAGTGTGGGGTGGACCGCATGGGTCCGGAGACGACATACCGCGCGGTCGTGAGACATTGTGAGATATGAGAGCGTGAGGCGGATGAGCGAGACGACGCAGCAGACCCTCCAATACCGCTTTGACGGGCCAGAACACGCCCCGGTCCTGATCTTGGGTCCCTCGCTGGGGACCACCTGGCACATGTGGGACCGGCAGATAGCCGAGCTCACCGAGCACTGGAGAGTCTTCCGCTTCGACCTCCCGGGCCACGGCGGCGCACCCGCCCACCCCGCCACCGCCGTCGGTGAGCTCGCCGACCGGCTGCTCGCCACCCTCGACGGCCTCGGCGTCCAGCGCTTCGGTTACGCGGGCTGCTCCATCGCCGGCGCGATCGGGGCCGAGCTCGCGCTGCGCCACCCGCAGCGGGTGGCATCGCTGGCCCTGGTGGCCGCCTCCGCGCGGTTCGGCAGCGCTGACGAGTTCCGGCAGCGGGGGGTGATCGTCCGTACCAACGGGCTGGAGCCGATGGCCCGCGCCGCCCCGGAGCGGTGGTTCACCTCGGGGTTCGCCACCGCGCAGCCGGCCATCGTCGAGTGGGCCGTCCAGATGGTCCGGACCACCGACCCCGGGTGCTACATAGCCGCCTGCGAGGCCCTCGCCGCCTTCGACATCCGTGGGGAACTGGGCCGGATCGGTGTCCCCACGCTCGTCCTGGTCGGGGCCGAGGACCAGGTCACCGGGCCCGGCGACGCCCGCACCCTGGTCGCGGGCATACCTGACGCCCGGCTGGCCCTGGTCCCCGGCGCCTCGCACCTGGCCCCGGTCGAGCAGCCCGGAGCCGTCACCGATCTCCTGCTCACCCACTTCTCCGCCGCCTGGCAGGACACCCAGGCGGCGATC
>CBRG010000181.1 GCA_000470535.1 Streptomyces sp. AW19M42 | reverse complement strand
GGCGATTGAGGACGGAACCCCGCACCACGGGAACCCCGCACCCCAAGGACCCCGCACCCCAAAGACTCGCGCGCCCCCCGGCCGAGGGCACGGCACGTCAGCGAGCCCGCGACACCCGCCGCTCGTCCCAGACCGGCTCCGCCGTCTCCCGTACGACCCCGTCGGAGCCGAAGACCAGATACCGGTCGAAGGACTTCGCGAACCAGCGGTCGTGGGTGACGGCCATCACCGTGCCGTCGTACACCTCAAGGCCGTCCTGGAGCGCCTCGGCCGACTCCAGGTCCAGGTTGTCCGTCGGCTCGTCCAGCAGCAGCGCCGTCGTACCGGCCAGCTCAAGGAGCAGGATCTGGAACCGGGCCTGCTGCCCGCCGGACAGCTTCTCGAAGGGCTGGTCGCCCTGCCGCTCCAGCTCGTACCGCCGCAGCACCGACATCGCGCCGCCCCGGTCCTTGGCCTGCTCCGTCCACAGGATCTCGACGAGCGTCTTGCCGAGCAGCTCCGGGTGGGCGTGGGTCTGCGCGAAGTGCCCGGCCACCACCCTCGCCCCGAGCTTCCACTCACCCGTGTGCGCCACCGGCTCACCGGCCAGCAGCCGCAGGAAGTGCGACTTGCCCGACCCGTTCGAACCGAGGACGGCGACCCGTTCCCCGTAGAAGATCTCCAGGTCGAACGGCTTCATCAGGCCGGTCAGCTCCAGGTTCTTGCAGGTCACCGCCCGCATCCCGGTCCGGCCGCCGCGCAGCCGCATCCTGATGTCCTGCTCGCGGGGCGGCTCCGGCGGCGGGCCCGCGTCCTCGAACTTCTTGAACCGGGTCTGCATCGCGTGGTACCGGTTCGCCATGTCGGGGCTGTTCGCCGCCTGCTGCCGCATCCGCAGGACGAGCGCCTTCAGCCGGGCGTGCTCCTCCTCCCAGCGCCTCAGCAGCTCCTCGAAGCGCGCGAACCGCTCCTTGCGGGCCTGGTGGTACGTGGCGAAGCCGCCACCGTGCACCCATACGTCGCTGCCGGCCGCGCTGGGCTCCACGCTGACGATCTTCTCGGCGGCCCGGGACAGCAGCTCCCGGTCGTGGGAGACGAAGAGGACCGTCTTACGGGTCTCCTTCAGCTTCTCCTCCAGCCAGCGCTTTCCGGGGACGTCCAGATAGTTGTCCGGCTCGTCGAGCAGCAGCACCTCGTCAGGCCCGCGCAGCAGCGCCTCCAGGACCAGCCGCTTCTGCTCACCGCCGGAGAGCGTGCGCACCTCGCGCCACTGAGCCTTCTCGTACGGGACGCCGAGCGCCGCCGTCGTGCACATGTCCCAGACCGTCTCGGCCTCGTATCCGCGCGCCTCCGCCCAGTCGCTGAGCGCCTGCGCGTACGCCATCTGCGCGGCCTCGTCGTCCACGGTGAGGATCTTCTCCTCGGCCCGGTCGACGGCCTGCGCGGCCTCGCGGATACGGGGCTGGGCGACGGAGACCAGCAGGTCACGCACGGTGCGCTCGTCGCATACCGAGCCGACGAACTGCTGCATCACGCCGAGCCCGCCGCTCACCGAGACCGAGCCGCCGTGCGGCTGGAGCTCACCGGCGAGCAGCCGCAGCAGCGTGGTCTTCCCGGCGCCGTTCGCCCCGACGAGGGCGACCACCGCGCCGTCCGCCACACGGAACGAAGCATCGCCGAGCAGCACCCGCCCGTCCGGTAGGTAGTACTCCAGATGGCCTGCTTCAAGATGTCCCATACACAGCATTGTCACGGCCCGCGAACCCTTGGCCCAACCGATTTGGCTTCCGTCTAGGATCGCGGCATGAGCTTTGGGCAAGGGGGGCCCTCCTGGGGGCCAGGGGAGAGCGGTACTCCGGACTGGTCGGCTCTGGCCGATCAGTCCGCGGCGCGGACCAGGCGCAAGAGGTGGCTGATGATCGGCGGGGGCGCGCTGGCCACCGCCGCCGTCGCCGCGATCGTGGCGACGGCGGTCATCAAGACCAACAAGGACGACACCAGCGCTTCCGGGGGGAAGAACGCGAGCCAGCTGCCGTCGGCGACGGACCTGCCGAGCCAGACGGCCGAGCCGGAGCCGTCCTTCTCCGCGGTGCAGCCGCCTCCCCCGCCGGACCCGAAGGACTACATATCCGACGTGAAGAAGGACCGGGCGCCCGTCAGCGCCGACGTCTTCTTCCCCGGCAAGCAGCTCAAGATGGGCGACCGCGTCTACGCCAAGGGCGCCACGAACCGGACCACGAAGTGCGCCGCCACCACCCAGGGCGCACTCGGCTCGATCCTCGTCAACAACGGCTGCGACCAGGTCATCCGGGCCACCTACAGCCGAAGCGGCGTGGCGGTGACGATCGGGCTTGCGGTCTTCGAGACCGAGGCCCAGGCCAAGAAGGCCGCCCAGCAGGCCTCCGGCGGCATCGCGTCACTGAGCGGCTCTGGCGTGCCGACCTTCTGCCGCGGCGGCGCCGTCTGCCGCCGTACGGCGAACTCCTACGGCCGGTACGCCTACTTCACGATCGGCGGCTTCACCACCGGCAAGAGCGTGACCAAGGCCGACAAGAACGTGTTCGCCGTGGGGAACGACCTGACGGACTTCACGTTCCGCCAGATCCGCCACCGCGGCGAGGTCCAGGCCTCGGCGGCGGCCACCGCCCCCACCGCCTGACCCCACCACCCGACCCCGCTGCCGGGGGCCGGCCGCTCAGCAGCAGCCGGCCCCCGGCAGCGTCCGCACGTTACGGGCCTCGACAGCTCGCGCGGCCAGCAACTCGTCAGCCGGGTACTTGACTTCCTCCAGCGTCAGCCCGTGCGGCCGCACCACGTGCACCCCGGGGTCCCGCACCCGGGCCGCGAGCACCTCGGCCGGCCAGGCCGCCGGGCGCCGCCCGTCCCCCACGAACAGGGCCGCACCGATCAGCGCCCGCACCATGTTGTGGCAGAACGCGTCGGCCTGCACGGTCGCCGTCATGACCCCGGACACCTCGTCCCGTGCCCAACCCAGCTTCTGCAGCGTCCGGATGGTCGTCGCACCCTCGCGCTTCTTGCAGTACGCGGCGAAGTCGTGCTCGCCGGTCATCAGCGCCGCCGCCTCGTTCATCGCGTCGAGGTCCAACGGCCGGTCGTGCCACAGCACATGGCCCCGGAGCAGCGGGTCGACCCCACCCGGACGGTCCGCCACCCGGTACGCATACCTGCGCCACAGCGCCGAGAAGCGCGCGTTGAACCCCGCCGGCGCCTCCTCGATCCTCATGATCCGCACATCGGGCGCCATCCGCCCGGCCATCCGCCGCAGCAGCTTGTCCGCGTGCTCGGCCCACACCTCGGCGGGCAGGTCCACGTGCGCGACCTGGCCGCGGGCGTGCACCCCGGCGTCGGTACGCCCGGCCACGGTCAGGTCGTACGTCCGGGAGGAGCGGGTCACGGTGCGCAGGGCGTCCTCGACCTCCCCCTGGACGGTGCGCCGGCTCGTCTGCTTCGCCCAGCCGGAGAAGTCCTTGCCGTCATAGGCCAGATCCAGCCGCACCCGTACGAAACCGGGCTCCACCACGTCACTCACACCAGCGGTCCTTTCAAGATCCGTACACAGCGGAAAGGGCCCGCACCGCCCCGAAGGGTGATGCGGGCCCGTCCAGAGCTCAGATGGCTCAGGCGTCCTTGGACTCCTCGTCGGCAGCGGCCGGCTTGGCGTCCTCGACGGACTCGACCGGGGTCTCGTCCTTCTTGGCCGCGTCTTCCTTCACCGCACGCTTCGTGGCGGCCTCGGCCTCACCGGTGGCAGCCTGCGCCACGGTCAGGGACTCGACCAGCTCGATGACGGCCATCGGGGCGTTGTCGCCACGACGGTTGCCGATCTTGGTGATACGGGTGTAACCACCGGGGCGGTTCTCGTACCGCGGGGCGATCTCGGTGAAGAGCGTGTGGACGACGCCCTTGTCCGTGATCGACTGCAGCACCAGGCGACGGTTGTGGATGTCGCCCTTCTTCGCCTTGGTGATGAAACGCTCGGCGACCGGACGCAGGCGGCGGGCCTTGGCCTCGGTCGTGGTGATGCGGCCGTGCTCGAACAGCGACTTCGCGAGGTTGTTGAGAAGAAGCTTCTCGTGCGCAGCGCTGCCGCCCAGACGGGCGCCCTTGGCGGGCTGAGGCATGGTATTTCTCCTTGTGTGCTGCACCGGCCGTATCAGGTACCGGTGTCAGTTCCCGCGCGGCGGTCGCCACACGGAAGTCTTACGAGCCTTACGGCTGTCATCGGACATCAGCCCGAATATCAAGCCCGTCCGGCGCCTGAGGACAGAGCCCTCGCCCGGCTGGGGCACGCAGCAAAACCACGCACCCCAGCCGGAGGCGAATCAGTACTGCTCGGTCTCCACGAAACCGGCATCCGCGTCGTCATCCGCACCGAACGCGTCCGCGGCGGCGGTCGGGTCGAAGCCGGGAGGCGAGTCCTTCAGCGCCAGGCCCATACCGGCCAGCTTCGCCTTGACCTCGTCGATCGACTTCGCACCGAAGTTCCGGATGTCGAGCAGGTCCGCCTCGGAACGGGCCACGAGCTCGCCCACCGAGTGGATGCCCTCGCGCTTGAGGCAGTTGTACGAGCGGACCGTGAGCTCCAGCTCCTCGATCGGCAGCGCCAGATCGGCAGCGAGCGCGGCGTCCGTCGGGGACGGGCCCATGTCGATGCCCTCGGCGTCGATGTTGAGCTCGCGCGCCAGACCGAACAGCTCGACCAGGGTCTTACCGGCCGACGCCATGGCGTCACGGGGACGCATGGCCTGCTTGGTCTCGACGTCGACGATCAGCTTGTCGAAGTCGGTGCGCTGCTCGACACGGGTCGCCTCGACCTTGTACGTGACCTTGAGCACCGGCGAGTAGATGGAGTCGACCGGAATCCGGCCGATCTCCTGGCCCACCTGCTTGTTCTGGACGGCGGAGACGTAGCCGCGACCGCGCTCGACGGTCAGCTCCATCTCCAGCTTGCCCTTGCCGTTCAGGGTGGCCATGACGAGGTCCGGGTTGTGGACCTCGACACCGGCCGGCGGGGCGATGTCGGCAGCGGTGACCAGGCCGGGACCCTGCTTGCGCAGGTACATCACGACCGGCTCGTCGTGCTCCGAGGAGACGACCAGCTGCTTGATGTTGAGGATGAGGTCGGTGACGTCCTCCTTGACACCCGGCACGGTGGTGAACTCGTGCAGAACGCCGTCGATCCGGATGCTGGTGACAGCGGCGCCCGGGATCGAGGAGAGGAGCGTACGGCGAAGAGAGTTACCGAGCGTGTAGCCGAAACCCGGCTCCAGCGGCTCGATGACGAACCGCGAACGGAACTCGTCAACGACCTCTTCGGTCAGCGACGGACGCTGAGCGATAAGCATGTGTGAATCCTTCAGTCGTGGGCGACCACTATTTGACGCCCGACAGATGAAACAAGGGTACGGGCGGCACACCCCCGTAGGGGGCATACCGCCCGTAACCACGCTACTGGCGCACGGCCGTCACCGGCCGTGGCGCATCAGACGCGGCGACGCTTCGGCGGACGGCAGCCGTTGTGCGGCGTCGGGGTGACGTCCTGGATCGAACCGACCTCAAGGCCCGTGGCCTGGAGAGAGCGGATCGCGGTCTCGCGGCCGGAGCCCGGACCCTTCACGAAGACGTCGACCTTGCGCATGCCGTGCTCCTGCGCGCGGCGGGCGGCCGACTCGGCGGCCATCTGCGCGGCGAAGGGGGTGGACTTGCGCGAGCCCTTGAAGCCGACGTGGCCGGCGGAGGCCCAGGAGATCACGTTGCCCGAGGGGTCCGTGATCGAGACGATGGTGTTGTTGAACGTGCTCTTGATGTGCGCGTGGCCGTGAGCGACGTTCTTCTTTTCCTTGCGACGCACCTTCTTGGCTGCGCCCTGACGACCCTTGGGGGGCATGTCTTTACTCCAGATGGAGAGGGGAGGTGATCGGTCCTACAGCGAAGACCGCTGGATGCTGCGGATGCCCGGGGACCCGGACGTTCGCAGTGCGTCCGCTGAGGACTACTTCTTGCCCGGCTTCTTCTTACCGGCGATCGCGCGACGCGGGCCCTTGCGGGTACGCGCGTTCGTGCTGGTGCGCTGACCGTGCACCGGCAGACCACGGCGGTGACGAATGCCCTGGTAGCAGCCGATCTCGATCTTGCGGCGGATGTCGCCCTGGATCTCGCGGCGGAGGTCACCCTCGGTGCGGAGGTTGGCGTCCACGTACTCGCGGATCTTGACCAGGTCCTCTTCGGCCAGGTCACGAACGCGGGTGTTCGGGTTCACGCCGGTGGTGGCGAGGATCTCCTTGGACCGGGTGCGCCCGATACCGAAGACGTAGGTGAGGGCAACCTCCACGCGCTTTTCGCGCGGGATGTCAACACCTGAAACGCGTGCCATTCAATGGCTCCAGTTGTTATTTCGGGGGTCTTCCGCAGTGCCGCTCCCGACCGCCGACCGCTCACTCGGAGCCGGTGGTACGCCCGGGTCTCCGGCCCCCGCCGGAGGTGTCGTCAGCCGTGGCTTGGACGGGCACTGCGTATGTACGTTTACGTGCGTCGCGCGAAGTCTGCGAGATGCAGGGGGTCGTGCGTCAGCCCTGGCGCTGCTTGTGGCGCAGGTTGTCGCAGATGACCATGACCCGACCGTGACGGCGGATCACCTTGCACTTGTCGCAGATCTTCTTGACGCTCGGCTTGACCTTCATGGGATGTCAGGTTCTCCGGGTCAGTGCCAGCACCCCGCCGCAGCGGAATGTGGGCAAGATCTACTTGTAGCGGTAGACGATCCGGCCACGCGTCAGGTCGTACGGGGAGAGCTCCACGACGACCCGGTCATCGGGAAGGATTCGGATGTAGTGCATCCGCATCTTCCCGCTGATGTGCGCGAGGACCTTGTGACCGTTCTGGAGCTCCACCCTGAACATGGCGTTCGGGAGAGACTCGATCACGGTGCCCTCAATTTCGATGGCACCTTGCTTCTTGGCCACGCTTCGCCTTTCGAATCGGCTACCTTGATCGGCTCCGTACCTTCGTGTGCACACATACGGGCACAGTGATGCACGAGAGCCGACGAGTCAGTCTACGTCAGCGGACTCCAAAAGACGAATCCGTCAAGTTTGCCCACCGCCGGAGATCCTTAGACCTCCGGGCCGTCCCGAATCACCCCGGCGGGGACGGCGCCCTCTCATTCGGCCCAGCGGGCCCTTCGGCCCTGCGGGTGCCTCAGCCCAGCGGGTCCGGCGCCGCCTCGACGCCGTACTGAGCGAGCTTCTCGCGGCCGCAGTCCGGCGCGGTGAGCACGAGCGGGCCCTGCTCCGTGAGGGCGATGGAGTGCTCCCAGTGGGAGGACCGGCTGCCGTCGGTCGTGATGACGGTCCACTCGTCGGCCAGCACCTCGGTGCGGGCCGTGCCGAGGGAGACCATCGGCTCGATGGCCAGGCAGACACCGGGGACCAGCTTGATGCCCTTGCCGCGCTTGCGGGCGACGTAGTTCAGCAGGTGCGGGTCCATGTGCATCTCGGTGCCGATGCCGTGGCCGCCGTAGTCCTCGACGATCCCGTACTTACCGGTCGACGGACGGGGCTGGCGGCGGATGTAGGACTCGATCGCCTTCGAGATGTCGACCAGGCGGTTGTTCACCTTCATCGCGGCGATGCCGGCCCACATCGACTCCTCGGTCACCCGGGACAGCTCGACGAGCTCCGGAGCGTGACCGGTGCCGACGAAGGCCGTGTACGCGGCGTCGCCGTGCCAGCCGTCGATGATCGCGCCGGCGTCGATGGAGATGATGTCGCCGTCCTTGAGGACGGTCTTCTCGTCCGGGATGCCGTGGACGACTACCTCGTTGACCGAGGTGCAGATCGTCGCGGGGAATCCGCCGTAACCGAGGAAGTTCGACTTCGCACCGTGGTCGGCGATCACCTTGCGGGCGATCTGGTCCAGGTCCAGCGTGGTGGCACCGGGAACGGCGACCTCTCGGGTGGCCGCGTGAATGGCAGCGACCACCAGCCCCGCCTCACGCATCTTCGCGATCTGCTCGGGGGTCTTGATCTGCACCATTGCGCGGCGCCTTTCTGCATGGGTGACGGTGCCGGGTGCGGCCCACTCCACGATACGGCCGCAAACAGTCGGCCGCGGCGCCCATGGACGCCGCGGCCGACTGCACAAGTACTACGGGTTCGCTGTCAGTCCTCGTCGGACTTCTTCAGCGCCTCCATGGCCCGCTCGGTCACATCGGTGACCTTGCCGAGCGCGGAGATGGTGACCACCAGGTCCTGAGCCCTGTAGTAGTCGATGATCGGCTCGGTCTGCGTGTGGTAGACCTCAAGCCGGGTGCGGACCGTCTCTTCGCTGTCGTCGTCGCGCTGGTACAGCTCGCCGCCGCAGGTGTCGCAGACACCCTCGGTCTTCGGCGGGTTGTACGTCACGTGGAACACGTGCGCGCTCTCGTTGCGGCAGATGCGACGGCCCGCGATCCGCTTCACGACCTCGTCCTCGGGGACTTCGAGGTCGAGAACCGCGTCCAGCTCTACGCCCTCGTCCTTGAGCATCACATCAAGGGCCTCGGCCTGGCCCACGTTGCGTGGGAAGCCGTCGAGCAGGAAGCCGTTGACCGCGTCCGACTGGGACATCCGGTCCTTGGCCATCCCGATCGTGACCTCGTCCGGCACCAGCTGTCCCGCGTCCATGTAGGCGCGGGCCTGCTTGCCAAGGTCAGTGCCCTGGCTGATGTTGGCGCGGAAGAGGTCGCCCGTGGAGATGTGCGGAATCGACAGGTTCTTGGCAAGGTACGCAGCCTGCGTTCCCTTGCCGGCACCCGGCGGGCCGACGAGGACGATTCGCATCAGCGGAGGAACCCTTCGTAATTGCGCTGCTGGAGCTGACTCTCAATCTGCTTCACGGTTTCCAGACCCACACCCACGATGATGAGGATGCTCGTCCCGCCGAACGGGAAGTTCTGGTTAGCGCCACCGAAGCCTGCCAACGCCATCGTTGGCACCAGAGCGATCAGACCCAGGTACAGCGAGCCCGGCCAAGTGATCCTGTTGAGCACGTAGCTCAGGTACTCGGCAGTAGGTCGACCAGCCCGGATACCCGGGATGAAGCCACCATACTTCTTCATGTTGTCCGCGACTTCCTCGGGGTTGAACGAAATCGCCACATAGAAGAAGGCGAAGAAGACGATCAACAGGAAGTACGCGGTGATGTAGTACGGGTGGTCGCCCTTGACGAAGTGGTCCTTGATCCAGGTCGCCCAAGCCGCTTGGGAGTTGGAGAACTGGACGATCAGGGCCGGGATGTAGAGCAGCGAAGACGCGAAGATGACGGGGATCACACCCGCCTGGTTCACCTTCAGCGGGATGTAGGTGGACGTACCACCGTAGGACCTCCGGCCGATCATGCGCTTCGCGTACTGAACCGGAATGCGGCGCTGGGCCTGCTCGACGAAGACCACGAGGGCCACCATCACGAAGCCGATCAGGATGACGGTGCCGAACTCGATCCAGCCGTCCGCGAGCTTGCCGCTCGTCTTGATGGCCCACAGGGCGCCGGGGAAGCTGGCGGCGATCGAGATGAACATCAGGATCGACATGCCGTTGCCGATGCCGCGGTCGGTGATCAGCTCACCGAGCCACATGACGGCGGCCGTGCCGGCGGTCATGGTGATGACCATCGTGATGGTCGTGAACAGCGACTGGTTCGGGACGATCTGGTCGGCGACCGGGCAGCCGCTGAAGAGCGCACCGCTGCGTGCGGTGGCCACCAGGCCGGTGCCCTGGAGGATGGCGAGCGCGACCGTCAGATAACGCGTGTACTGCGTGATCTTGGCCTGGCCGGACTGCCCCTCCTTCTTGAGCGCCTCTAGTCGGGGAATCACCACGGTCAGCAGCTGAAGAATGATGCTGGCCGTGATGTACGGCATGATGCCGAGCGCGAAGATCGTGATCTGCAGCAGTGCACCACCGCTGAACATGTTCACCAGGCCGAAGAGGCTGTTATTGCCCTTGCTTGCCTGATCAACACAGGTCTGGACGTTCTCGTAGCTCACCCCCGGGACCGGGATATGCGCCCCGAGCCGGTAGAGCACGATGATGCCGAGCGTGAAGAACAGCTTCTTGCGCAGGTCGGGCGTCTTGAACGCCCGGGCGAACGCGGTGAGCACGGTGCCTCCTGCGACCCCCGCGCAAAGCGTAGAGGTGACGGTCTTGAGGATTGACGAATACGTAACAGTCAAAGGTCCCCGAACGACATGCGTCCAGGGCTTACCACAGCAACGGACGCCACCTTACCGGCGTACATGCCCCCCTAGGAACGACCAACCGGGGATGCCCCATATGAGAGGCATCCCCGGTCGGATGTTCAGGCCACCTATGTGTCCGAGTTGTCTCAGACCAGTTCGGTGACGGTGCCGCCGGCAGCGGCGATCTTCTCCTTGGCGGAGCCGGAGACGGCGTCAACCGAAACCTGCACTGCCACGGAGATCTCGCCCTGTCCGAGGACCTTGACGAGGCTGTTGTTGCGTACCGCGCCCTTGGCGACCAGACCGGCCACCGTGACCTCTCCACCCTCGGGGTAGAGCGTCGCGAGCTTGTCCAGGTTCACGACCTGGTACTCGGTGCGGAACGGGTTCTTGAAGCCCTTGAGCTTCGGGAGACGCATGTGGAGGGGCATCTGCCCACCCTCGAAGCGCTCCGGAACCTGGTAGCGGGCCTTGGTGCCCTTGGTGCCACGTCCGGCGGTCTTACCCTTGGACGCCTCGCCTCGACCCACACGGGTCTTGGCGGTCTTGGCGCCCGGGGCAGGCCGGAGGTCGTGGGCCTTCAGCGGCTGGTTCTCCGCCATGTCAGTCGACCTCCTCAACCGTCACGAGGTGGCGGACGGTGTTAGCCATTCCGCGGAACTCGGGGCGGTCCTCCTTGACAACCACGTCGTGCAGGCGCTTGAGCCCGAGCGAACGAAGGGTGTCGCGGTGGTTCTGCTTGCTGCCGATGTACGACTTGGTCTGCGTGATCTTGAGGCGAGCCATCACACACCCGCCGCTCGGGCACGGAGCAGAGCGGCCGGGGCCACGTCCTCAAGGGGCAGACCGCGGCGGGCCGCGATCTCCTCGGGACGCTGCAGGCCCTGGAGGGCCGCCACCGTCGCGTGCACGATGTTGATCGGGTTCGAAGACCCGAGCGACTTCGACAGGATGTCGTGAACGCCGGCGCACTCAAGAACGGCGCGCACGGGGCCACCCGCGATCACACCGGTACCGGGGGAAGCAGGCTTGAGCAGGACAACGCCCGCAGCCTTCTCGCCCTGGATCGGGTGAGGAATGGTGCCCTGGATACGCGGAACCTTGAAGAAGCTCTTCTTGGCCTCTTCAACGCCCTTGGCGATGGCCGCGGGAACTTCCTTGGCCTTGCCGTATCCGACACCGACGCTGCCGTCACCGTCGCCCACCACGACCAGCGCGGTGAAGCTGAAGCGACGACCACCCTTCACGACCTTGGCGACACGGTTGATCGCGACGACACGCTCGACGTACGCGGTCTTCTCGGCGGCGCTGGCGCCATCACGGCCCTTCCGGTCCCGCCGCTCGCCGCCACCGGCACCGCTTCCGCGGCGCTGGGGTCCAGCCATTGGAATTACCTCTCTCTGTTACGTCCGCTGTGCGTAGGAACCGGGGCTTAGAACTTCAGCCCGGCTTCACGGGCGGCGTCAGCCAGAGCGGCAATCCGCCCGGCGTACTGGTTGCCACCGCGGTCAAACACGACGGCCTCGACGCCTGCGGCCTTGGCGCGCTCGGCGACCAGGGCCCCGACCTGCTTGGCGAGGGCACTCTTGTCACCCTCGACGCCGCGGATGGAAGCGTCGAGCGTCGACGCCGACGCGAGCGTGTGGCCCGCGATGTCGTCGATGACCTGAGCGACCATGTGGCGGTTCGAACGCGTCACAACCAAGCGCGGACGCTCGGGCGAACCGGAGATGTGCTTCCGGACGCGGATGTGGCGGCGCTTGAGGGCGGCACGCTTGTAGGCGTCGCCCTTGGCGATCTTTACACCGTATGCCATGGCTTACTTACCCGCCTTTCCGACCTTGCGGCGGATAACCTCGCCGGCGTACTTGACGCCCTTGGCCTTGTACGGGTCAGGCTTCCGCAGCTTGCGGATCTTCGCCGAAACCTCGCCGACCTTCTGCTTGTCGATGCCCTCGACACTGAACTTCGTGGGCGACTCGACCTTGAAGGTGATGCCTTCGGGGGCCTCGATGAGGATCGGGTGGCTGTAGCCCAGGGCGAACTCCAGGTTGGAGCCCTTCGCCTGGACGCGGTAACCGACACCGCTGATTTCGAGCGCCTTGATGTATCCCTGGGTCACACCGGTGATCATGTTCGCCACCAGCGTGCGGGACAGGCCGTGAAGGGCCTTGTTCTGACGCTCGTCGTTCGGGCGGACGACGTTCAGAACGCCGTCCTCACCCTTGGTGACCTCGATCGGCGCGGCGACGGTGTGCGAGAGGGAACCCTTGGGGCCCTTCACTGCGACCGTGCGGCCATCGATGGTGACGTCCACACCGGCGGGAACCTGGATGGGGAGCTTGCCGATTCGCGACATGAGCTTTTCCTCCGTTCCCGACTACCAGACGTAGGCGAGGACTTCCCCACCTACGCCCTTCTTGCTGGCCTGCTGGCCGGTCAGGAGACCGTGGGACGTGGAGATGATCGCCACGCCCAGGCCGCCGAGGACCTTCGGCAGATTGGTGGACTTTGCGTATACACGCAGACCCGGCTTCGAAATACGCTTGATGCCGGCGATCGAACGCTCGCGGTTCGGACCGAACTTCAGGTCGAGAACGAGGCTCTTGCCGACCTCGGCGTCCTCGACCTTCCAGCCGGTGATGAAGCCCTCCTGCTGGAGGATCTCCGCGATGTGCGACTTGATCTTGCTGTGCGGCATCTTGACGTCGTCGTGATACGCCGAGTTCGCGTTACGCAGACGCGTGAGCATGTCTGCGATGGGATCAGTCATGGTCATGAGTTGGCCTTCGGCCTCTCTCGCCGGGGTTTCCTGTATGCGCCATCCCTCTCCCCACTCAGTGGCGGGACGGGTGCGGTGCGGGGACCTACGGCGTAGTAAGTCGGTCTAGGGCGGCAGGCGCCCAACCACACAAGCCTACGGCATGTGGGGCCGGGCTCCTGCCGACCAGATACTTACCGAGAGCTTCCGGATAATCCCAACGCCCAAAGGGCGAAGGAGGATTACCAGGAGCTCTTGGTCACGCCCGGCAGCTCGCCACGGTGAGCCATCTCACGAAGGCACACGCGGCACAGGCCGAACTTGCGGTAGACGGAGTGGGGCCGGCCGCAGCGCTGGCAGCGGGTGTACCCGCGGACGCCGAACTTCGGCTTGCGGGCGGCCTTAGCGATCAGGGACTTCTTCGCCACGGTCAGTTCTCCTTGAACGGGAAGCCGAGGTGACGAAGGAGGGCACGACCCTCGTCGTCATTGGTCGCCGTGGTGACCACGGTGATGTCCATGCCCCGGACCCGGTCGATCTTGTCCTGGTCGATCTCGTGGAACATGACCTGCTCCGTGAGACCGAAGGTGTAGTTGCCACGGCCGTCGAACTGCTTCGGCGACAGGCCACGGAAGTCACGGATACGCGGAAGCGCGAGCGACAGCGTACGGTCCAGGAACTCCCACATGCGGTCACCGCGGAGGGTGACGTGGCAGCCGATCGGCTGCCCCTCCCGCAGCTTGAACTGCGCGGTCGACCTTGCGGGCCTTGGGGGGGGGGGGGTTTTGGCCGGGGGTGTGGGGGGG
>CBRG010000180.1 GCA_000470535.1 Streptomyces sp. AW19M42 | reverse complement strand
CCGACACGACGGCGGCCCGCACCCCCCCAACAGGGCTCGTGCGGGCCGCCGTAGCGCCCGCGGCCGATCGGCCGAAGGCGTCCTGCGTGGTGGGGGCGCGGCTCACCGGTGGCCGGGTGCCGTCATCCCGGACCGGACCTCGACCGGTGCGGCGCTCGCCACCGCCGCCGTGGCGCCACGGCCGGGGTCCTCCCATTCCAGCAGGGGGAGACCGGCGCCGCCCGCCTTCAGCAAGGCCTCCCGGCGCACCCAGGCCCGGAGCAGTTCGGGACCGGGGTCCTGCGAGGTGACCGCCGCTTCCAGATCGGCCTCGGGCAGCATCCGCCGCAGCACCGCCATCGGGCCGGGCCGGCGGGTGGAGGGCTCCACGTCGATGCCCACGGCGCCGGGACCGGCCGCCGCCGCGACCAGACCGTGGGCGTGGCTCATGCTGACGCCGGTGCGGGGGCTGTCCCGGAGCGAGGGGCGGCCGTGCTCGTACCGCCCGCACTCGGGGCAGAACTGGATGAGCGCGTGGGCGTCAGGGGCGCGGCCGGTGAAGCGCGACGCGCACAGGCGCAGCAGAAGCCGCGCCGCCACCACGTCGTCGCGGCGGGCCGGCACCCGTATCCGGCTCAGGCGTCGGTGCTCCCAGGGAGCGAGCATGTCCGCGTCCAGCTCCGGGTGGGCCAGGACCTCCGCCGTGGTGGCCACCGCGGCCACCACATGGTCGCGGCGCGGCGGGAGACCGGCGCTCAACCGCGGACGCTCAACCGGACACCGCCCCGGAGGCCGAGGGGATGGACGGGGTCAGGAAGGTTCGCTGGATACGGTCGAGGGTCCGGAAGTCGTCGATGGTGACTTCCTGGAGGTCGATGCTGCTGCTGGAGAGTTCCTCCAGCAGGTCGATGAACTCCAGGAAGTCCATGGAGTCGATGAGGCGCGCCTCGATCAGGTCCTCGTCCGGGGCGACAGTGCCGGTGAGGCCGGGGTTCTTCTCGTGGAGCCAGGCGGTGATGCTGTCCATGGTGGGGAACCGTTCCTTGTCGTACGGGTGTTGTCGGAGCCGAAGCGGCTGGAGCCGAGGGGCGAACCGGTCGGCAGCCGAGCCGGAGGCGCTCAGTCGCGGGCGCGGCGGAGACGGTCGAGGGCCCGCTCGGGGGTTCCGTGGGCGAGGACCATCGCATGGACCCAGCGCTCGACGCCGAAGGCGACGCAGGAGCTGTACACAGGCTCCTGGGAGCCCGCGCGGATGCCCAGCCGCTCTCCGAAGAAGTTGCGGTGCCGGTTGACCGAGGCGATCGCTGTGCCGTCCGGGGCGCTGAACTCGTGCTTCACCGGGTCCAGCATCATCAGACGGGCACGGGATCCGCCCTTGTCGTAGAACGGGTCATCGGCCGCGGCCCGGGTCAGCTCCAGGCCGAGCAGGGCGGCGGCCTCGCGGATGAACTCCGCTCCCCGGTCCAGGTGTTCGGATGCCCCGTCCTGGGTGCCGAGGTACAGCACCTCACGCATGTGGAAGCCCCAGAGCCGCCGCAGCCCGTCGTAGTGGGTCTCGTTGCGGTAGCAGCGGCCGGTCGCCGAGAGCCTCAGGCCGTCAGCGCCGATGTCCTGCCCCTCCAGTGAGAGCAGCAGTCCGTAGCAGGTGGCGGAGGGCAGGAGGTGGCCGGTCGGCTCCAGCGGCAGGCCGCCCGGCTGCTGCCCGCCGGCCAGCCCTTCGAATGCGTCCGGCGCGAAACGACCGGCGGCGACACCGAGATGGGGGAAGTTGCGGAAGTAGTCCAGCCGGGACAGCCCCTCCGCGGAGAGCAGCGGCGGACCCACCACCTCCGGGGCCGAGAGCCTGGCCGCCAGACCCGTCAGCAGGGAGTCGAGGCCGTGCAACAGTGCGGTGTGGACCGGGTCCAGCGGGACCAGTCCGGGTCCCGGGCTCTTCAGGGTGATACCCGGCGGCGTCGTGGTGTCGGATGTGCTCATGCAGACCGCTCCTCTGAGCGTGGCGAAGCGCCGAGGAGCTGGTCCATCGGCAGGGCGGAACGTCCCGATCCGCTGGTCAGGGCGGAGTGAAGTCCTGCGGGAAGGTGGCGATTCCACCGCAACGCAACGGGGTGCGCCGGCGGACGCCCCGTCAAGGGCCGTGCCACGTAGGGACCTTAGGACGGGTCTCCGTAATTTGTCTAGACCAAAGAAGACGAAACCCCTTGAGACGCAGGCGCATTACGCCCGACGGCGAAACCCGCCCGTATGCCCGTTCCGGCGCGTCGCTTGACAGAGGTAATGGTCTGGACCACTGTGCTGATCGCAGGATCTCCACCGATCCGCCGGAGTGACCGCCCCGATCCTGCCGTTCGCACCTCCCCGCGGCCTGCGCGCTGCCCCGGCCGAGAAGGAGTCCGTGTCCGCCATGCCCTTCTCACACCCCCCGCGCGCTCTTCCTCCGGCGCCTGCCAACCGGGCCCCGGGCCACCGTCAGGACGCCCAAGTCCCCCTGCCCAGAAGGTCAGAGTGATACCCACCACCCCGCAAGGCCTCCGCCGTCCCCGGTTGCACCGGGCGGCGTCCGACCGCCCCTACTTCAGCGCCGACGGCGAGTCCTACCTCGCGCAGACCACCCTGCGGGAGCTGAGCAAGTCGCGGCCGCTGCGGGTGCTGTCCGAGGAGGACTTCGCCCACTGGCAGACCTATGGCTACGTCATCGTCCGTGAGGCGGTTCCCGCCCGGACGGCCCGTCAACTGCTGGACTTCACCTGGGCCTTCCAAGGCCTCGACCCGGACCGTCCGGACAGCTGGTACGAGGACCGCCCGTTCCGTTCGCAGCTGGACCGCCAACTGCACGTCTACGGCTTCGTCGAGGCCTACCACCACCAGTTGCTCTGGGACAACCGCCAGGCCCAGCGGGTATACGACGCCTTCGTCGACGTGTGGGACTGCGAGGAGCTGTGGGTCACCCTGGACCGGCTCAACCTCAACCCGCCCAACGTCGGGAACCGGGACCGCGCCCTCATCGACGCCACGGACCGGGGCTTCGACATCGAGCTGCACTGGGACATCGACACCACGCTGGGCGTCCCGCCGCAGCGGGTGCAGGGCATCATCGCGCTCAACGACACCAGCCCGGAGACGGGCGGCTTCCAGTGCGACCCCGAACTGTTCCGGCGGTTCGAGGAGTGGAAGACCGGCAGCCCCTCGGACCGGGACCCGATCCGCCCTTCGGTGGACCGCGCCGAGTTCCCGGTCGTGCGGCCCGACCTGCACCCCGGCGATCTGCTGATCTGGAACGGCCTGCTCGCCCACGGGGTGGCGCGCAACACCTCGCGTGACGGGGTCCGGGCGGTCCAGTACCTGTCCATGATGCCCGCGCTGGAGGAGCACGAGAGGCTGCGGCACTCACGCGTCGAGTCCTGGCGGCACCTGCGCACTCCGCGCTGGAACCGCACCCTGGTCGGCGATCTCACCCGGCACGAGTCCAAGCGCTACCCCACCGCCACGCTCGACGGGCTCGGCAGCCGGCTGCTGGGCCTCACCTCGTGGAGCGACGGGGACCAGGAGCCGTCCGCCGGCGGACGGAGCGAGGAGCCCTCGTGCGCCGCGTCTGCCTGACCCTCCCGACCAACCGGCCCTGCGCCGAGACCATCTCCGCGGTCGCCGTGGAGGCGGCCCACGGTGCCCGGCACTTCGGTGTCGAGGTGCACCTGCTGATCCTGGACTCCTGCGACGCCCCGGCGCTCGCCGGACACCGGGCGGCGGTCTCCGGCCTGCCCCGGGAACCCGGCGTGGTCGTCCACCACCTCGACGAGGCCCAGCAGCGGGCCTTCCTGCGGGAGGTCGCCACCAGATCCGGCATCGCCGACACGGACCGGGTGCTCGACCTGATGCTGCCCGACCGTGTGTCGTACGGCGCCTGCACCAACCGGGCCTTCCTGATCGCGGAAGCGCTCGGCTGCGAATCGGTGCACCGCCGGGACTCGGACAGCCGGTACCAGAGCCTGGACGGCGAGCCGGTCTTCCCTCTCCACCAGGAACTGACCTTCCTGGGGCGGCGGGCCGCCGACGTGGCGGACCTGGTGTCGCGCAGCAGACTCGACCCCGCCTGCGCCGGGCGACCGGTGGCCATGGTCGGGGGCTCCTTCATCGGCGAGATGTCCGTGGATGTCGAGGAGATCCGCCGGCTCGACCCCGCCGTGCACCACGACCTCGTCGGACTGTCGGTGCCCGAGGGATATCCGGAGATCTGGCGGCGGAACCTGATCGAGCAGTCCTTCCGCGGCGCCGGGACGACCCC
The DNA here is from genome assembly GCA_000470535.1 of Streptomyces sp. AW19M42. Classification (GTDB taxonomy): domain Bacteria; phylum Actinomycetota; class Actinomycetes; order Streptomycetales; family Streptomycetaceae; genus Streptomyces. The sequence goes on along the minus strand of CBRG010000180.1, from coordinate 25,966 downwards.
GTTCGCCGCCGACCTCACGACCCTCACCAGGGTTCCCCCGACCCGCGTGGACATGTGCAGCATCGGCTTCGACAGCCAGGTCTACGGGGCGGTTCCGCTGCCGCCCGCCACCGACACCATCGGCAGCGACTACTTCCTCATCCACCTGGTCCATGACGCCCGCCTCCCCGGCGTGCTGCACAACCGCCACATCGTCAACTACCACACCGGTGAACGCCGTTCCGGTGCCGGCTTCGTCGCCTACCAGGTGCGGCTGGCGAAGTTCCTGCTGTCGATGCCGTACTTCAACGCCGTGTACGCGGCGGCGGCAGCGGCCGGCGACACGCTGCTGGACCCGGCGGGCCGGGTCCGTTCCCGTGCCGTTGCCGCGATGGTCCGGGACAGCACACGGCTCGACCCGGCAGGGAACGCCGAACGGTTCGACGTCATCGAGCGCTCCTACCGTGCGCTCGGCGGCCGGTACACGGCGGTCGCGGAAGCCGTCGCCGAACGCCGCGGGCGCCTCCTCGACGAGGCCAGGGCGGACATGGAGGACTTCGCGCTGCTGATCGACGCCTGGGAACCCCTGGTACGGGCCGCCGGACGCGCCGGCCTCGGCACGGGTCCCGCCGCGGACACCGCCACCACGAGCGGGCTGCCTCGCCCGGGGCGCGACCGTACGGTCACCGTCGCCTACGCGGGCGGCGAGGAACGCCGGGGCCCCGTCACGATGGGGCAGGCGAACATGATCCGCTGCATCCTGCGGGACGACCCCCTGCACATCAACAACCACGGCGTCTGGCCGGTGCCCACGGGCACCGCTACGGAGCAGGTGCTCGACGCGCTGCGCGGACTGGTCGTACGCCACGAAGCGCTGCGCACCACCTTCCCCGAGCCGGCCGCGGGTACGTCCCGCACCCAAGTGGTAGCTGCCGAGGGAAATTTCACCGTACGTGTCCTGGACCACGAGAAGTTCGGCGCCGATCCCGCGCACTACGCCGAGACAGTGGCCCGCCAGGCCCGTGCGGGGCGGTTCCGGCTGGACCGTGACTTCCCCCTCCGCATCGCCCTGCTCAGCCTGCGCGGAGCACCGGCCTTCGTCTCCCTGTCCTCCAGCCACGCGGTGACGGACGGCAGCGCCCTCGCCGTACTGCACGAGGAGTGGCTCGCCCTGCTGGGCGGCGCCGGGCTTGCGCCGGTGGAAGCGCTCACCCCCCTCGATCTCGCCGCCGAAGAGGCGACACCGGCAGGACTGCGCAGGTCGGAGGCATCCCTGCGGTACTGGAAGCAGATCATCGGCACCGGGCCGCAGGAGATGTTCGCCGAACCGGGGGCCACCCGCACCGACGGGCAGCAGCCGCAGCTCACCCTGCGCTCGCGGCGGGGCGCCCGCGCACTCGCCCAGGCGGCCAAGCGCACCGGCAGCCCCTCCCCGACCGTGCTGCTGACGGCCTGGTGCACGCTCGTCGCGCACCGCGCAGGTCAGTCCACCTGCGTCGCCGCCGCACCGCTGTCCAACCGGTCCCGCCCGGGGCTCGCCCGCTCGGTGAACACCCTGTCTCAGGACGCGCTCCTCTCCCTCGACGTGCGAGGCCCGTCCTTCGACGCCGTGCTGCGCAAAGCGTGGGGGGCCGCGCTCGGCGCCTACCGCCACAGCCAGTTCGACTCGGTGCGCCTGTGGGAGGCGATCGACGACACCACCTTCGAGCGGGGCAGCCGCTTCGCGCGTGACGTGGTCTTCAACGACGTGAGCGGACTCACCGACGCCCGCGGACCCGCCCCGGGCCAGGACACCCAGGCCGCGCAGGATGCCGAACTCGACCTCGACTGGGGTCCGGTACAGGTGCTGCCGACCCGCCTGCTGTGCTTCGCCTACCGGACGCAGCCGCTGCTGCACCTCGGGATGTGGGCTGACCCCGCGCTGTTCCCCCGGGAGGAGGCGGAGACCTTCCTCACCGGTCTGGTGCAGCTGCTGGAGGCGGTCGCGTACGAGGACGTACCGCTGGCCTCTCTGACGGAGATCACCGGAATCCGGCCGCCCGTGCGCGAAGGCGACTGGCGGCAGGTGGACGGCTGCTGGACCTCACCGGCCGCGGTGGCGGCCGCCCTGCGCGGCGCCCTGGGCGGCCTGCCCGTACACGTCACGACGGACGGCGGATCGGCGCCCGCGCCGGACGGGGAGCGCATGACGGCCTTCATCGCGTCCGGCGGCGCGCCGCTCACTCCGGACAAAGCCCACACCGCGCTGATGGAAACGATCTCCGGGCCCAGTCCCTCGGGACTTCTGGCGCCCGCGCGATACGTCATCGTCCACGATCCGCCGGCCGCTCCGGGCGACAGCTCCGCGTGGCTCCGCCGGCGAATCCTCATGGAAGGGAACGGCCGCCTCCGGCCGACGCGAGATGACCACTGACGATGTGCTGGACCGGCCGGAGTCACCGGATTCCGCTCCGCTCCCCAGCCCCTGGAAGTCGAGGCACTTCCGGCTGTTCTTCACCGCCCGAAGTGCCTCGCTGCTCGCCGACGGCATGCTGATGGTCTCGCTGACCACTGCCGTGCTGGGGGCCGGATACGGCGCCGGCGGCGTGGGATACGCGCTGGCCGCGTGGATGGCACCGATCGCCCTGCTCGTGCTGTTCGGCGGTGTACTCGCGGACCGGTTCACCCCGCAGGTGATGATGGTCGGCGCCGACATAGTGCGGATGCTGGCCATGCTCACGCTCGCCGCGCTGCTCCTCACCACCGAGGTGCGACTGTGGCAGATCATGGCCCTGATGGCGCTCAGCGGCGCCGCGACCGCCATGTTCCAGCCCGGTGTGGCCAGCATGATTCCGCAGGTCTCGCCGGACATCCAGCGCGCCAACGCACTGCTGCGGATATCCGAGGCGATGAGCGCACTGGTCGGCCCCGGCCTGGCCGGACTACTGGTCGGCTACTGGCAGGTGGCGGGCTCCTACTTCGTGATCGCGGCGGCCTACGGGCTCAGCGCGCTGGTCCTCGTACCGCTGCGCAGGCTCAGCGTCGTCCGGGAGGAGGGCGACGACCCGGTGCTGCACCGCCTGAAGGCGGGCTGGCACGAGTTCCGCTCCCGCTCCTGGCTGTGGGGTGTCATCGTCGTCTGGGCGGTCTACGGCCTGTTCGTCTTCGGCCCCGCCCTGCCGCTGGGCGCCGCCCTGCTCACCGAGCAGCACGGAGCGGACGGCTACGGCTGGATCGCCTCCGCCGACGGGGCCGGAACGATCGTCGGCGGTCTGCTCGGCATGCGGGTGCGGCCCGCCCGCCCGCTCGTCGCGGGCGCCTGCGCGATGTTCTGCTTCGCCCTCAACCCACTGGCCCCGGCGCTGGGCTGGTCCTTCACCGCCACCATGCTCACCGGTGTTCTGGCCGGATGCGGATTCGCCTTCTGGGGGGTGATGTGGGCGACCAGTGTGCAGTCCCACATCCCGCTCGCCGTGCTGAGCCGCGTGTACGCCTATGACGTCGCCGGGTCCATCATGGCCATCCCGCTGGGCAGGGCCCTGGCCGGCCCGGCGTCCGAGGCCTTCGGCGCGGACCGCGTACTGCTGTTCTCGTCGGCCGTCTCGGTGGTGTGCCTCGCCGTCATGCTGAGCGTGCCCGCCATCCGCAGACTGGGCCGGGGTCCGGAGAAGGCCGACGTCCCCGAGCCACCGATCACCGCGGAGGAGGTCCCGGCAGTCGGGCCGGCCGGGCCCGCCTGAGAGCCGACGCGGGCAGCAGCGGGGCCCGGGCCCGTATCCGGGTGAGGAGAGGGTGACCGGCGGCAAGCACCACGCACGTCGTCGCCGGGCCGTCCAGCGCCGCTGTTCCTGCCCACGGTCGAGAACACGTACGAAGCTCATTCTCCTCCCCCAGGGCGGGTGGCCCGGGGGCCCGGCACCGGGGCGTGTTCGGACAGCCCGCTTCCTACCGCGCCGGCAGGAAGGACATCGGCGGTGCCTGGGTGAAGCTGCCGGTGACATCTCCGACGAGTCCGCCTTCGAGGCCGGTGTCGCCGGCCAGATCGAGCTTCAGCGCGGGCGCACCGTCCGAGAGATCGAGTCCGGACACACGGGCCCAGACGATGTTGGGCCGTGACGTCGACTCGAAGACGTAGATGCCGTTGGTCAGGTCCACGACGGTGCGCCACATGGTCTGCGAGGCGTAGGGCTTGTCGGGGTCGGCCACACGGAAGGGCTGAGCGGCGTTACGCATCACGCTCAACAGTGACGCGACGGCCTCAGTGGTGCCGGCGGGCTGCGGGAGCCTGGACAAGTAGTACGCCGCGCGTGCGAAGCGGTCCGAGGGATCAGTCCCGCCCGGCAGAGGCTCAACTCCGCCCAAACCCTTGATCGTCCGCAGGTGAGCAAGCTGCTCCTCGAACGGAGGCGAGTTCGTGACCACCGTGTAGGCCCGGTCATGATGCACCCGCGGCGTCCCGTCCAGGTACTCGACGATCGCCGAGTCACCCGACCGGTCATCCAGCGCCATGTGCAGGGTCACCGGCTTCCCGCTCGACGGGTCCGTCTGCGCGACGACTTGCAGCTGGGAGCTCTCGATCCAGGCGACCGCGTCGGCGACGGTCGCGAAGTTGTCAAGTACGTACTGCATCCAGACCGCCACACTCAACGCAGCCCGGCTCTCATCCCGCTCGCCGTAGTCGGACTCCGGGAGGAACAGCTGATGCGCCGCAAGGCCGGCTTCGTTCACCCCGTCGACGGTCATCAGATCATGTGCGCCTGCGACCACACTGCCGTATACGGAGGCCCAGGTCAGCGTCCCGTCGAGGCCGTCTTCGCGGGCCATGCCCCGTGGAAACGCCCAGAGGTTCGTCACCATCTCCTCCATCCAGTCCATGTTGCGCCCGGCAAGAACGGCCCCGCCGGCATCAGCCCAGAGTGCTCGCGTACACATACGTTCTCGCTTTCCGGCCGTCAGAGATCCGAACTGACCCATAGCGGGCAGAAGCCACGCCCATTCACATCGCCATTATGGCGACTTACATGCACATAGCCACATTTTCACGGAGTAGCGTATGAGAGAAAGATCCATGGCGACGCACTCACGCAGGGCCCAATCGTCGGTTGACCGGAAAGGGGGTCGCAGGGTGCCGGGGGCGCCTGGATACTGCCGCGGTAACCACTACCGCACAGCCTCAACCGCTTCGGCCTCGCGCCCTGAAGCACGGGGATCTCGTCGTGATCGCGTCGCTGTCCGGACCGCTGCACGCACAGTACGAGCCCGACCTGGAGGAGGCCGTAGCCGTGCTGAAGCGGATGGGGTTTTGCGTGCGGCGGGCACCCCTGCTCGAAGCGGGGCGGCACCGTTGGTGGAGTGCGGCGACACCGGCGGAGACCGTCAGGGAATTCAACGCGCTTCTGCGTGATCCCGAGATACGCGCGGTCATCGCGCATGACGGAGGCCAGACGGCTTTCGGCTACCCCGACCTGATCGACGTCGAGGCGATCAGGTCGGACCCCAAGCCGATCCTCGGCCACAGCGACATCTCGCTGCTGCATCTGGTGCTCTACGCACAGACGGGGCTGGTGGGGTTGCATGCCGACCTGGCCACACCCGGACTCGGCGGACACTGGCAGACCGCGCCCGTCGCGCGCAGGACGGAACTCGAAAGGCTCTACGCGAAGCTGCTGACCAGCACGGAACCGATCGGTCCGCTGCCGGCTGGCCCTTCGTGGGAGTGCTGGCGCACCGGTCGCACCGAAGGCCACCTGATCGGCGGGGTCCTCAACCGCATCGCGCTCAACCAGGCGACCCGGTACGCGCTGCCGCTCGAACGGTTCGACGGAGCGGTGCTGTTCTGGGAGGAGGCGGGCGGCCACGCCTCACACGTGTGGACCTACCTCCAGGTCCTGCGGCACGCCGGCATCCTCGACCGCATCTCCGGCATGGTCGTGGGTATCCCGACGGCGGTCGAAGGGCTCGGCTCAGCCGAGGGCCTCCCGACCCTGCGAGAGATAGCCCTCGACGCCCTCGGCGACCGCGACATCCCGGTCCTGGGCAACGTCGAATTCGGACACGCCGGCCCGAACCTCCCGATGCCCGTCGGCACCGGCGTCGCCCTCGACGCACGGCAGCCAACCTTGTCACTGCTCGAACCGGCGGTGCGGTGACGGATTCGCAACGGGCGACAAAAGGCACGCCCACGCTTTCCTCGATCCAGCGGAAGGGCCTCCTGCGAATAACGTCGATATTGCTGTCGCGCCAAGCGGACCCCTGAGTCCGAATTCCGTATGCCGCAGGCCGTTCCTTCCAGATTCACTTCAACTCTCTTCATCCACCTTCAGTATCGATTGAGCAAAATATCTCGCATTCAATTCACATCAAGAGAAAACCTGTGCGCCAAGACTGCTTCGATAAACTGCTGCGGCGGCTGGTATTTATGGTCGCTAACGTAGTGATAAACAAGATCCGGAGAGATCAGCAATTCACCACTTGCGGAGTAGACGCGCACTTCCGCAGATCCCAGCGCCATATTGACTCCACCCGTGTCGACTCGATAGGGGTATGAGAGCTCGCCGCATTCGTGAGGCAATGAGCAGGCGTGAAACCCGCGCATCCTTGCAGAAGAATGGTCTCGGGCAAGCAGAATGAAGGCACCAAGGAACCCTTCCGGAACATCTCCCTTCGAGAAATTAACGCCCTCACCGAGCCATCCGACGTTCAGCGCCTTCACACCAGGTGGCATTTTTTCATCTGTGTAAGAGTAGAGCGATAGATCGCTATATATGGCCATGTCGCCTCATCTTCAAAAAACGCTTCGGCATGCCGCCCAGTGAACACGCCCCATGTTGGGTCCCAGTAATTCAGAGAGATTTACCGGGGATGACACAGTAACGTTCCTAGGGATCCCCTCGATACTGAGCCCATCAGGCTCGAATAGGGTGTAATTCGGTAGCTTCTCGCCCGGCCCGTACACCTCGACAGGAGTTGGCGAACCAGTCTCGATCTTATTCCCCAACGCATCACTAATCGGCTCCCCGTGACGACTGTACATATGGAGAGACGTCCCCTCAGGAACCGTGACCGGAACCCCGTCACCCGCCCGGATGCCGCCATGCCCGCTGAATACTAGCTGATCATCAGGACGCCCCATCCTGCGTAGATCTTGGACTACGCCATCCATGCCCACGGCGAAACCGGGGGCATTCCCTTTCCTGCCCGTTAGCCCAGTCCCCTTCTTCGGCTGACAGGGCGCAAGACCCAACGGATCGCTCGACGTGCTGGGGTTCTGCACATAGGCGGTCGGGTTGGGGGCGGCGCTCAGACCCAGCGGGTCGGTGCTGAAATAACGAGCTGTTTCGGGGTCATAATATCTGAAATGATTATAGTGCAGGCCGGTTTCCGGGTCAAAATACTGGCCCGGAAACCGAAGCGGCGTATAAGCAGTACTATCTGCAGTCCAGGCCGTTGAACCCCACAATGTGCTACGGGTACGCCAGGCAATATTTCCCCATTCGTCTATGAGTTCGCTTGGCGCACCGACGAGGTCAGTAACAATCGCGAAGAAGCGTGAGTCGATCTCCTTTTGAGAAGTATCAGCTCTCACGGCGCGTTCTGTCTGAGCTACCGGGTGCAAACCTCGGTGATCCCATGTCAGCGTGACCGGACGGCATGAATCGGCGTCAAGCGTCGTCTGTTCGCACAGTGTCGCACCATCCCACGTGAAGATGACACGCTCGACCGCGCTTTCGCCGTCGGAAGCCACGCGCAGTTTCTCTGTACGTCTCCCCAAGGCGTCGTACTTGTACTGCCAGCGCGTTCCATCTGGCGAGATCACAGACGTGAGCCGGTCTTCCGCATCCCATTCATAACGCCAGTTGTCTGATTTGCTGGACAGTCTGAACTTCTGACGGAGGATGACGCGGCCCAACGCGTCGTGTTCGTACCGGACACGACCGGCGCCAGTGATACGTGTGCCGGAGTACATGCGCTCCCCGGTCGATTCTTGCTCCGGGTGGGATGCGGGCCAGGAGCATTCGGTCTGATTGCCGGCAGCATCGTAGGAGTAGCGCTCGGTCCAGTTGGTGGCCTGGACTGCGGTGACACGGCCAACCGCGTCGAGGTCGAAAGCTTTGTGGCCGGAGAGTAGGTCAGACAGGCCAGTGAGGTGTCCATCCGCGCGGTAGCTGTAGTCACGGCGTTGGATGTTTCTGTTGTCCGAGCCGACGATCCGCTGGGTTGTGAGGTCACCCCTGAGGTCGTACTGGTGCGTCAGGGTGAGTGTGTCGCCAATGTGGCGGGTGGTTTCCTGGCCTGCCGCGTCGTGTTCGAACGCAAGGGTATGGCCGGAGGCGGTCAGGGAGGCGAGGCGGCCTGCGCTGTCGTAGGTCCAAGTACTGTGCGCGCCACTGGGTGTCCTGCGACTGGTGCGACGCCCGACGACGTCGTACTCATACGACGTGGTGCGACCGTTGATGGTTTCCGACCTGAGGCGGCCGTACCGGTCGCGACGACAAGTGAGGGCCGTTTCCGGTCCGTTTGCCTCAGCGAGTTGGTCGAAAATGTCGTATGCGAAGGTGGTGACCGCTCCCATGACGTCCTTGGAGACAATGCGGTCGAGACTGTCACGCTGGTAGCGGATGGTCCGGCCGAGGGCATCGGTGCGGGCGGTGAGACGGCCTGCGGCATCACGTTCGTATGTAAGTGCACGGTTGTCGAAGTCAGTCTCGGATATGAGATGACCAGCCACGTCATAGTTGTAGTTCCAGGTCAGACCTTGAGGGTTGAGGACCTGTGTGAGGCGGAGATCCTGATCGTGGGCAAATTCGTAGCGCACGCCGTCAGGGCCGGTGCGGGCCGTCATGAGGTCGAAGTCGGTGTACTCGAACCGGGAGAGACCGCCCATCGCATCGGTGTGAGTGAGACAGTTCCCCTCGCCGTCGTACGTCCAGGTCTGCACGGCACCGTGGGCGTCGATACGCCGGGATAGTCTCCCCTCTACGGTCCATTCGAAGTGGGTGACAGCACCGATCGGGTCGGTAAGGGTTTTCGGGCGGCCGAACGCGTCCCGGGTGAGGCGTGTGGTGGCACCGAGAGGGTCGGTCAACTCGATCGGTAAGCCGGCCGTGTTGTTGCGGACGCACGTCACGTTGCCGAGCACGTCCGTTACTGAGGTCGTGTGGCCCCACGCGTTGTAGGCCCTACGTGTCACGGCGCCGGACGAATTAACGACAGCGAGAAGGTTGCCGCGATCATCCCACTCCTGGCGGACCACAGTCTGGTCCGGGTTGGTTATGTGCACGGGCAGCCGGAGATCATTGTACTCAGCAGACATGTTCCGGCCGTCCGGCCGTACCGCCGAAATCAGCTGGCCCGACTCGTCGTACATGAAACGGCTGATCCGGCCGAGCGGATCCGTGCGGGACAGCAGGCGGTTGCAGCGGTCATGTTCAAAGCGGGTGGAGGCGCCAAGCGGGTCAGTCTCTACCACCACCTGGTAGCTGTCATTGATGACGTAGCGGTGGACGGCGCCACCAGAGCTGGTGACCGTGGTGACCTGCATCCCGCTTTCGGGATCGATTCCGTCGTAGTCCAGGCACAGGGCAATATGACCCGCGGCACCGCCTTCAACTATGCATCGGTCCCGGTCGTCGTAAGCGTACTGGTACCGGTTGTCATTAGTGTCGGTCCAGGAAGTGACCCGGCCACGATCGTCGTAGGTGAATTGGAGGGGCAGTCCGGAGGAGTTGACAACGTCGGTGAGGTGGTCGCCTGTGTAGCGGTATCGAAGGAGCTGCTGGTCGCTACCGTCCGGTGCCGCTCCCGCCAATTGGAGAGAGGTGATCCGGCCCTCGCTCGTAGTGAGCTTCAGGTGGTATCCGGCACCATGGATAATTCCAGTCGGTGCCCCGACGTCGTCGTACTCGAACTGAATCCAGTTGCCATTGCGGTCGTCGATCTGCACCAGCAGTGCGACGCCCGCAGCATGTTGGCCGAAGTAATAAAATCGGCCGCTGTCCGGATCTGTGATCGTGTAGTCTCCGGCGGCGTCCAGATCGAGGGGCCAGCGCGGGCCGTGACTGGGCATGACCGGTACACCTGGCGCGGGGTGTGGGTAGGACAGCAACAGGCCGTCCTCGCAGACGAAGATGATGCCCTGCGAGTCGATCTCAAGGCGCTGGTCTGCGGTGGAGGACCACGAAGGCCCGAACCACCGACCCGTGCGGTAGTCGGAGGCCGCTCGGCGGCGGAAGATCAACGGGAGCGTACCCGGTAGGGCGATGTCCGTTTGCGGCAAGTACATCCTCCCGGTGGCCAGGTCAACCGGATCCGTGGGATTCGTCTCGACCCCGTTGTCAGGCTTTGCCCTTTTCGCTGGATCGCTGACGCTCTTACGGGCGGCACTTTCCGCCCCGTCCTTCAGCCCGTGGCGAGCGAGGCCCTTGAGGAATCCGCCGCCCTTGGTACCGAAGAGTTCGGGGACGAGTCTGCCGAGGAATTCGGAGGGGTCGCCCTTGGCCGCAGACCAGGCGTTCTGCAGCGCCCGGTCGGGGTTGGCGGCGGTGGACGCGAGACCGGCGAGCGTCATGTTGACGCCCTTGTAGTACTCGGCCGGGTGGGTCAGGTTGTACGGGTCCTGCGGGTTGACCGACCGGACGAAGTTCACCAGGCCTGCGGTGCCCTTGACGGCTCCGCCGACGAAGTGGGCCAGTTCGATGCCCTGGCCGGTCTCGTAGTCGATGTAGTCCCACTTGGCGCGGGCCAGGCCGGTGGGCTCCTTGGGAGCATGCGCCATCGCAGCGGTGACCGCTCCCTTGGCCGTTTCGGCAGCCTCGTTGCGCGCCCGCCGCGCGTCTTCCAGGATCTCCTGGGCGTGCCGGCGTTTGGCCACGCCCGGATCGGTGAACTTTCCCGGATGCGGGAGCGGATGGTCGGTGTTGCGGACCGCGTTGTACGCCTCCGCCTTCTCCTTGAACGCGGCAGCCGCAATCTCGTAGTCCTGCTTGCTCTCCTTGTAGAGGGCAATCGCCTCGGTGGCCTTGGCCTGCGCGCTCGTGACCGTCCCGGCGTAGGTCTCCAACGCGGCGGCCGCGTCTTCGCACGCGTCCGCCGCACGTAACCAGTCGGTGGGAAGCGTCTCGAACTTCGCCCGGAAGGCGTCGGCGGCCGCACCCTTCCAGTGGCCGGAGTCGAGCCGTTTCATCCCGCCGCCGACGAGCTCGAACGCCCGGGAGAAGTCGCGGAGGTTCGTCACCGTCGCGCTGATCTTCTCCGGCCGGCCATGGATCAGCTCGTCCGCTTCCTCACTCTGACCGAGCTGCTGCTCCCCGATCTCCGCCCCGAGCGAGGACGCGGTCTCATCCCCCCAGTCCTCAACCGCATCCGCCCACTCGTGCGCACCGACCTTCTCCAGGCCCGAGCCGACAATGTCGGTGCCCTCGTCGATGACCTCGCCGGCGATCTTCTTGCCCTTGTCGACCAGCTTGCCGGCACCGTCGTATATGCCTCCGCCGAGCTTCCCCCAATCCACCATCAGCGATTCTCTCCCCACCGTGGCTTCTCGGCCTGATCGATCGTCTCCTGCGACGGATCAAGCCGCTCCCTCAGCTTCCCGTCCACCACCTCACTCACATCCGGGTCCACCATCCCGGACCGCTCCATCGAGTCGAGCAAGGAATCCTGCACGTCGTAGGTCGTGTCCTTCCACGTCTGCTCCACCTCTTCATGCGCCTCCAGCATCGACTCCACGCTCCAGTCCGGGTTGTCATACGCGGTCTGGGTGCTGACCGTGTCCCAGCTCATCTCCTTGACCTGGTCCTCGGACAAGTGCGGATTGCCGTTCAGTGAGTTCACGCCGATCTTGACCGAGTCCTTGACGTACTGCTCCTGCTCCGCGAAGGAACCCGCCGACAGACCGACCCCGAGCGCGAAGTCGTTGCCCTTGTGCGTCAGAGCCCGCACACCCCACTCCCAGCGGTCGCAGAACGTCCCGAACTCGGACGTGAGCCCGCCATGCCCCAACTCCAGCCCCGACAGCGCGAGATCCGAGAAGCCCCGGCCCATCGACGCCTGACCGATCATGCCGAGATCCTTCAACTCCGCATGCGCCAGGTCGATCCCCTTCGCGATCTCCGCCAACGCCTCCGGCGGCACCCGCAGCTCCGCACCGTCCCCGCTCACCGCTGCCCCCCGAGATCCACAGCGACCGCATCCGGCACAATCCCCGCCACCGGCGGAAACAACATCCCGCCGTCCTCACTGCCCGCATCCAGCGCCACCCCAGCAGGCCCCGGCAACAACGGCACCATCACGTCCAACAACCGCGCGCCCAACACCGTCTGGTAGGCCCACTCCCTCCCGGCCTCCCCGCGCGTCCGCGCGAACCGGGCCAACGCCGCCTCGTCCGAGAACGCACAGATCCAGCGGACCCCGTTCTGCTCCGCCGACCACAGATCCCCGGCCTCATCCAGCGGCACCAGCACCGCCGTACGCCGAAACTCACCCAACAACACAGCAAACCCGCGCCGCGCCACCACCACCGGATCATCGGCCGCCGTCACGGCACCGCCCCTGTCCGGTGCCTCACTCAGCGCGGCAGCCCCTTCGGCGGCAGGCCGGTCGGTCAAACCCGGCGCGCCGGCCGTCTTCGAACGCCGGGCAGACGCATACGCCAAGTCATCCCCGTTATCGAACATACATTGCAGACTGTCACGGCGTTCTTCCCAAGAGCAACGACGAAAAGCGGTCAGCCTTGTTCCGGCCCCGACGGCGGAGTGGGGGTGTGCGAGTGCCATGGACCACGTGTGCTGCGCACGAGGGAAGGCAGGGAAGGCTGCTCGGGAGGTGAGAGCCCCGGAGCCGTCGTCGCACGGATGGGAGCCCCCGTCGACCCACACGACACCCCCGCCGTGTCCTTGGCTGAAGCCCCCTGTCGGACCCGATCGCTAGCATGCGAAGCATGGCCATCAAACTTGAGAACGTCGGCATCGCCGTGCGCGACCTCGAAGCAACGATCTCCTTTTTCACGGACCTCGGTCTCACCGTTATCGGCCGCGACACGGTCAGTGGTGAGTGGACCGACACCGCCGTCGGCCTCGATGGCAATCACGCCAGGATTGCGATGCTCCAGACGCCGGACGGTCAAGGTCGCCTCGAACTCTTCGAGTACATCCACCCCGAAGCGATCGAGACGGACCCCACTCTTCCCCATGAGATCGGCATGCATCGCGTCGCCTTCTCGGTCGACGACATCGACAAGGCGCTTGAGGCAGCCGCACGGCACGGATGCCGTCCGCTGCGCGGTGTGGCGACCTATCAGGACGTCTACAAGCTCACGTACCTCCGCGGCCCCAGTGGCATCCTTGTGATGCTGGCGGAGGAGCTGAAGAAGAACTGACGAGCCGATCGGATCTCTCACGGCTGCTGGGCCGCGGTGCGAGCCGGCCGTATCCGGTCCGGTCGCCTCCGGCCCTACGATCTCCCGCCTGATCGACGTCCTTGGCGCTGCTCCCCGGTAGTTCGTGAATGTCCTCATGCCGTACCGAAGACCGAGCGATGTCACCGAAGACTGGCGATCAGTAGGTCCGTACCACCGAGGGTGGAGCCAAGTCGGCGGTTGCCGAGAGCCTGCTGGTCCTGACGCGACCCGTGAGCCTGCCTGACGGTTCGGAAGTCGTCTTCCGCCCGCTCACGCACGGCGACGCGGTTGAACTGGCCGCCTTCCTCCAGGGCACCGGGTGCGGTCACAGCATTCGGTCGACCAGCCCGTCGACGTAGTCCGGGGTGAGCTCCATGCCGAACAGGACGCGGATATACATCGGGGCCAGGATGTGGTCCAGCACGCTGAGCGCGTCGGGTGCGTGCTCGCCACGTTCGCGGGCGCGATCGAGCATGGACTGCAGTTGCCGCATGCGTTCGGCACGGATCTCGTCACCGGCCCGCAGGCCCTGCTCGCCGTTGCCCGACAGGGCGACGGCCAGGCGCACCACCGCCAGACCATCGGGTCCGGTGATCTCGCGGGCCACGTTGGCCGCGTAAGTGCGCAGGTCACCGGCCAGGCTCCCGGTGTCGGGCATCGGCGACTGCGCATTGAGGCGGGTGAGCGCCACGTCGGCGAGCAGGGTCTCCAGGCTGCCCCAACGGCGGTAGATGCTGCTGTCGGCCACACCCGCGCGGGCTGCGATCTCGCCGACGGTGAAGTTGCCGTAGCCACGCTCACTGATCAGGTCGGTGACGGCCTGGTGCACCTGCGCGCCGACGCGGGCACTGCGCCCCCCGGGCCGCCGGGCTCGCTCTCGCTCGTTCATCCCCCCACCTTAACGCAGTCATGACTTGCGTTTGCGTGCAGCCCTCTCTATAGTCCACTAAAGCAGTCACTGACTGCGTTAGAGCGCCCGGCGGCCGACCATGTCGGTCCGTGGGGAGGCGCGACGAACTAGGGAGAGGAACCCGCATGGCAGCAACGCCTGCAGCCGTAGGCAGCCGTCAGAACCGGGCCGTGCTACTCACGGTGACCTGTCTGGGCCAGTTCATGGTCCTGCTCGACAACACGATCGTCGGAGCAGCGCTGCCCGATATGCAGCACCGGCTGCACACTCAGCTGACCGGTCTGCAATGGATCGTCGACGCGTACGTGCTGCTGGTCGCCATGCTGCTGTTGTCCGGCGGTGTCTTCGCCGACCGGTTCGGCCGCAAGCGGGTGTACCTGACCGGCGCGGCGGTGTTCACCGTCGCGTCGGTGCTGTGCAGCCTCGCGCCCTCGGTCGGCTGGCTGATCGTCGGCCGGGTCCTGCAAGGTGTCGGGGCCGCGGCGCTGAGCCCTGCCTCGCTCGCCCTGCTCGCCGCCGCCTATCCCGTGCCTCAGGAACGAATCAAGGCGATCGGACTGTGGGCCGGACTGAGCGGACTCGGTCTGGCCGCGGGCCCCGTGGCCGGCGGTGTGCTTACGGATACCTTCGGATGGCCCGCCATCTTCCTGGTCAATCTGCCCATCGGTGCAATCCTTCTTCTGGTGGGCCTGCGCAGCCTTGAGGAGACCCGCAATCCGAACGCCCCCGCGATCGACATCCCGGGGACGGTGCTGTCCGTTCTGGGGGTGGGAACGCTGACCTACGGGCTGATCGAGGGGGGTGCCCGTGGCTGGACGGCGCCGGTGATCCTGGGCAGCTTCGCCGCCGCCGTGATCCTCCTCGCCGCCTTCGTGGCCGTCGAGGCGCGTCGTTCCGCTCCGATGCTGCCTCTGCGACTCTTCCGGCAGCAGCTGTTCACCGTGTCCAACACCGCCATGATCGTGGTGGGGTTCGTGCTGATGGGTTCGTCGTTCTTCTTCTCCCAGTTCTTCGTGTACGTCCAGGGCAGCTCGATCCTGCGCGCCGGCCTGCAGACCCTGCCGGTATCCCTCGGCATGGTGATCGTCAGCCCGTACGCGGGCCGGCTCGCCGCCCGGTACGGCTTCCGGATCGTGGTCACCATCGGCCTGGCCCTGGCCGGCCTGGGGCTGATGGCGCTGGGCATGGTGCACGCCGACACCGGCTACGGGAACGTGTGGTGGCGACTGGGGGTCGCCGGCATCGGCTTCGCCCTGACCATGTCCCCACTGACGGGAGCCGCTATCCAAGCGGTCAGCCCGCAGGAAGGCGGCCTCGCCTCAGGCATCATCAGCACCACTCGGCAGATCGGCGCGGTGCTCGGCGTCGCGGTACTCGGAGCCATCGTCCGCACCCGACAGTCCGGCGGCGCCTCCTTCGAGACCGGCCTCAACGACGCCTTCCTCGCTGCCGGCGCCGTAACCCTGGCCGCCGCCGTGTTCACCGGCCTCTGGCTGGCGAGGTCCAACCCCGCGGAAGGCTCCGCGGCGCCGCAACGCCTCACCGGCCCAGACGCGTTCACCACCTCGAACGACGCACCGGTGAACAGTCGCTGACAGCGCCATCGACCTGAGTGTTCAGGAGCGGGTCGGCGCGCCGGTCAGACCTGCACGACCTGTACGTCGTACTCCGGAATCCACGGGCTCCGGGTGACCAGCGCCATCCCTTCGGCCTGCGCCTGCGCGATCAGTATCCGGTCGAAGGGATCGCTGTGCACCCTCGGTAGCCTGCCCGCCCGCACGCCGTGCGCGGCGGTGATGGACAGTCTCCTGAACTGGAGATCCCGCACCTGCTCGGCCAGGTCTCCGGGACCCTCGAAGCCGCCGAGGAACTGTTTGACGGTGATCTCCCGAGCGGACACCGCGCTTACGTACACGGCGGGTCCGGTCTCCAGGAGTTCCTTGTACGACGCGGACAGCTGTGGTGCGTCGGCAATCCACCACATGACCACGCGCGTATCGAGAAGAAGTCGCATCAACGCATCCCCAGGGCTTCCGTCACCGATGCGCGGGCATCGTCGAAGTCCGCCGGGATACGGAGACGGCCCCGGCGCGAGCCCCGGCCCGGCCGTCGCACCCGAGGCGGCATCTGCGGCCGTGGCTGTGACTGTGCGGGAAGCGTCCTTGCCACCGGTCGGCCCGCCCTGCTGATGATGATCACTCGGCGGTCGACCATCTGCGTCTCGGGCGCGAGGTGGCGCACCAGCACGTACAGCGGTGGCAACAACGAGTGCCTCGAAGTCGGTGACAACGTCCCCCACCTCGTCCCCGTCCGCGACAGCAAGCGCCCCGCCGGCCCCGTGACCGCCTTCGGCGCCGATGCCGGGCGCATGTTCATCGGCGTGCTGGGCTGAGCCTGCCCGCACCCGGGGTACGGGCAGGCTCCCGCCGCCGGCTCAGGACACCGGAAGACCCGGTGCCGGATACCCGTCCATCAGCGCCCTCACTTCGGAGCGCACCTCCGACACCGTGGACTCGTCGCCCGCGCGGGCGGCCTCCACCACACGGGCGATCCACTCCGCGACCGTGACCATCTCCGAGGCGGGAACGCCCCGTGACGTCAGGGCCGGGGTGCCGATGCGGATGCCCGAGGGATCGAAGGGCTTACGGGTGTCGTAGGGGACGCTGTTGTGGTTGACGACGATGCCCGCGCGGTCCAGGGCCTTGGCCGCCACCTTGCCGGGGACGTCCTTCCCCGTGAGGTCGATCAGCAGCAGGTGGTTGTCCGTACCGCCGGAGACCAGGTCGAAGCCTCGGGCGGCCAGTTCCTCGCCCAGGGTGCGGGCGTTCGTCACCACGTCGCGGGCGTAGATACGGAAGTCGGGCGTGGCCGCTTCGCGGAGTGCCACGCCGATGGCCGCCGTGGTCTGGTTGTGCGGCCCGCCCTGGAGGCCCGGGAAGACGGCGCGGTCGATGGCGCGTGCGTGTTCGGCCCGGCTCAGCAGCATCGCGCCGCGCGGGCCGCGCAGGGTCTTGTGGGTGGTGGTCGAGACGACGTCCACGTGCGGGGCTGGCGAGGGGTGTGCGCCGCCCGCGATCAGGCCCGCGATGTGGGCGATGTCCGCGACCAGGACCGCGCCCACCTCCCGGGCGATGGAGGCGAACCCGGCGAAGTCGATCTCGCGGGGAACCGCCGTACCGCCGCAGAAGATCAGCTTGGGGCGTTCCGCGAGGGCCAGGTCGCGCACCTCGTCCAGGTCGACGCGGCCGGTGTCGCGCCGCACCCCGTACTGGACGCCGTTGAACCAGGTACCGGTGGCGGAGACTCCCCAGCCGTGGGTGAGGTGGCCGCCCATGGGGAGCGACATACCGAGCACGGTGTCGCCGGGCTTGAGGAAGGCCAGGTAGACGGCGAGGTTGGCCGGGGAGCCGGAGTAGGGCTGGACGTTGGCGTGGTCCATGCCGAAGAGGGCCTTGGCGCGTTCGGCGGTCAGCGTCTCGACCTGGTCGATGATCTGCTGGCCCTCGTAGTACCGCTTGCCGGGGTAGCCCTCCGAGTACTTGTTCTGGAGCACGGTGCCGGACGCTTCGAGCACGGCGGCGGAGACGTAGTTCTCGCTGGGGATCAGCCGCAGGGTGTCGGCCTGGAGCTGTTCCTCCGCGGCGACCAGCGCGGCGAGTTCCGGATCGGCTGCCGCCAGGGCGGGGTGGCGGGGGTGCGAGGGTACGGATGC
This sequence comes from Streptomyces sp. AW19M42, assembly GCA_000470535.1. Lineage (GTDB taxonomy): Bacteria > Actinomycetota > Actinomycetes > Streptomycetales > Streptomycetaceae > Streptomyces. The sequence goes on along the minus strand of CBRG010000180.1, from coordinate 7,990 downwards.
GGTCACGGGATCCTCCCGGGTCGGCCGCATTGCTGCGGCGTGGACCCGGATGCCCAGGCGGACGGCTCTCCGGCGATGACACCCCGGGGCGGGCCCGGGGGGTGCCGCTCCCCCGTGGTCGATTCCACTGAGCACCCCGGCAGGGGTACGCGCCAGTCGCGGCGTCTCGTACCTTACCGGGCGGCGGCCTCCGCGTCCCGGCGTTCCGGCCGGACGGCCGAGGCCCCGGGGCGGGCCGGCGGCAAGGTTCTCCACGAGCGGTGAGGCCCGCACACCGTTCCGCCCTCTCACCGCTCGCCCGTCCGCCGCATATGAGGCACACGGTCACCCGTACGGGTTATTCATGCCTTTGGCATATGCCAACTGCCGCGATCCCGGGCGAGAATTCATCAATCGGCCGCAGTCGGCCGCCACGGGCCCGGGTATCGAGCGCCTGTACGGAAAGGATGTCTGTGGAAGTCGGTACTCGGCTGTCCGGAGGGGGACGCATGCGGGGGCACGAGCACAGCAGCAACGATCTGAGCGGTACGGTGCACGGCTTCGTGGTGCAGGCGGGGAGCGTGCAGGGCGACATCCATGTGTCCGCCGCCGCGCCGCGGGAAAAGGTGCCGCCGCCCTGGCAGTTACCGCCCTCGGTCCGGATCACCGACCGCGCGGACGAACTCCGGGCCCTGGAGGCGCACCGGTGCCGGGCTGCGGAGGGCGGGCATTCCACGCTGGCGGCGGTGAGCGGGCTCGGCGGGGTAGGGAAGACGGCGGTCGCGCTGGCCTGGCTGCACACCCTGCGCCCGGAATTCCCCGGCGGTCAGCTGTACGCCGATCTGGGCGCGCAGGCGGCGGGCGGACCAGAGGACCCCGGGGAGGTGGTGGGACGTTTCCTGCGGGCTCTGGGCGTCCCCACCGGCCAGGTGCCGTCAGCGCTGGGCGAACGGGTCGCTCTCTACCGGTCATTGACCGCCGACCGGCGGCTCGTGGTGCTGCTGGACGACGCAGCGACAGCGGCCCAGGTGCGGCCCCTGCTCCCGGCGGGGCGGTGTGTGACGGCGGTGACGAGTCGTCGGCGGATGCCGGGGCTGAGCCTCGACGGGGGCCATGTGATCCATCTGGAGCCCCTCTCCACCGAGGCGGCGGTAGAACTCCTCGACGCGACCCTCGCCGACGGCCGGGTCGCCGCCCAGCCCGAGGAGGCGCGAGCCCTGGTCCTGCTCTGCGCCGGGCTGCCGCTCGCGGTGCGTATCGCCGGGGCGCGGCTGGCGGCCCGCCCCCGGCAGGGGATCACCGCGATGGTCCGCGCCCTGTCCGAGGAGCACGAACGGCTGAAGGCCCTGGCCATCGAGGGCGAGCACGACGTGCGGGCGGCGCTGGACCTCTCCTACCAGGGCCTGCCGCCCATGGCTGCCCGCCTCTACCGGTTGCTGGGGCTCCACCCGGGCCGGGAGTTCGGCGCCCCGGTGGCCCGCGCGCTGCTGGGCGGGGATGCCGTCGAGGCGCTCGACGCGTTGCACGACGCGAATCTGCTCGTCGATATCGCCGGGGCGTCGGGCGGCGAGCGCTACCGGTTCCACGATCTGGTGCGGCTGCATGCCGCCGCACGGGCCGCGCAGGAGGAGAGCGGTGACGAGCGGGCCGCCGCCCTGCTCCGCATCGGTCACCACTATCTCGCCAACACCGGCCGGGCCGAGGAGATCATCGAGCCCGGACGCACTTCCCTGGAAAGGGACTTCGAGCCGGAATCCGTCGTGGAGGAGGACCTCGGCGCCGTGGACGGGCAGACGGAGGCGGAGGCCGCGCTGGACTGGCTGGAGCGGGAACTGCCCAACCTGATGGCCGTGGTCCGCCTCGCGCGCCCGATGGGTGCCCCGGAGCTCGCCTGGGGGCTCACCGACGCGTTGTGGCCGCTGTTTCCGCGTCGCAAGCTCTACGGGGAGTGGCGCGAGGCACATCAGGAGGGGCTGCTCGCCGCAGAGGAGGCGGGGAACGAGGAGGCCGCCTGCCGGATGCTGACCTCCGGGGCCCTGGGAAAGCTCGCCGTGGGCGACCACGCCACGGGGCTGGCGATGTTCGAGCGGGCCGCCGCCTCCTTCTTCGAACGCGGCGACGCTCTCGGGCATGCCCGGACGCTGAACTACCGGGGCCTGGCCCATCAGCGGCTCGGACAGCCGGACCGCGCGGCTGACCTCTTCGCCCGCGCGGCGGCCGAGCTCCCCGCCTGCGGAGACCTGCGGGCAGGTGCGCTGGCCCGGTTCAATCTGGCCGATGTCGCCCTGGCGCAGGGGCGGTACGAGGATGCCGTTGTCAACGCCGAAGCCGCCCGCCTCACCCTGGAGGCGGCGGGCGACACGTACAACGCCGCGCGTGCCGCCGGCCTGACCGGGCGGGCCTGCGTGGGTCTGGGCAGGCTCGACCGGGCGGAGTCGGAGCTGTCGGCGGCGCTGTCCGCGCTGCGGGCCGAGGGAGCCGCGTTCGAGGCTGCCCACGTGCTCGGAGGCCTGGCCAGGCTCTCCGAGCGGCGCGGGCAGCCATGGCAGGCCCGGCAGTACTACCGCAAGGCGCTGTTCCTGTACTCCTCCGCCGGCCGGACGCAGTCGGCGGAGGCGGGCGACGCGCGGACACGGCTCAGTGCGCTGGAGCCGCCGGAAGCGGGGCCCGGGGCTCCGGACCCAGAAGCGCCGGGGCCGGCTACGTCCGAGGACCTGCAGGGCGGCGATGCCACCGGCCCATAGCCGCGTACGGTCCTGACGACCCGTACGACGGCCGGGTCGAACGCGTCCGGGTCCAGGCCCGCCACCAACCAGGCGTGCGCGACCGAGGCCCAGACCGCCCAGGGCTGCACCGGCCACCCCGGCTGATGAACCAGCAGCCGTGTCCGGCCGCCGAACCGCAGCCAGCAGCGGGGCCCCCGGTACACAGCCACCACCAGGGCGCCGGGGTGGCAGTCGGCGAGTCCGGCCGCATACCGGGCGGGTTCCTCACGCGGCGGGTGTCCTGCCGAGGGGAGTTCCACGGAAGGGAGTTGCGCCACCAGGACGTCAGCCAGCAGCGGCATCGGGGGCGGTGCGCAGAGCCGGACGCGCAGGTGCTCGTCGACGTCCCGCAGCACTCGGTCCGGGTACAGCAGGGCGGCTCCGGTACGGCGGACTCCGCGCTGCGGGACGTCCTCGGTGAGCCGTACCGTCGTCGCGCTCATCAGGCCGGTCCCCGGTCGTCGTGCCGCACCGTCACCGGCAGCGGCGCGTGGTCCGTGCGCGGCCGGACGGCAGGGGCACGCAGACGGAGCTTGCGGTAGATCAGGGCCCGCATCCTGACGGCGAACCGGCCGGGCTCCGAGGTGATCCGCGCCGCCACCTGCTCGTAACGTTCGGCACGGTGGGCAGAGACGGCGCGGGCTAGCTGGCGGCCGAGGGGGCGGCCGATGTGCAGCCTCGGGGCGAACGAGGCGAGTTCGGCGGCGGGCGAGGCGGGGTCCAGTTCTCCCTCCGGGACGCTGCCCATGAGGACGGGGACGCCGGTCATCGCCCCGTAGAGCGTGACGGAGCCGTGATCCCCGACGATGTGGTCGGCGGCGACCAGTGCCCCGACCCAGTCGGCGTACTGGCTGATCACCAACAGCCCGGAGCGCCCGAGCCCCGCGAGCCAGCTGCGGATCTGCCACGCGCCGTGAGCGTTCCAGACATGCGGGTGGAGCAGGAGCGCGACCCGGAAGCCCTCCCGGGGCAGTTCCTCGACCAGCCGCTCCAGCAGCTCCCACTGCTGGCCGAGGAGGGAACCCGGCCCCCAGGTGGAGCAGGCCATGACCAGTTGCTGCCGCGTCCCGACCCCCAGGGCGTCGCGGTAGAGCGCCCGCTGCGGCAGGCTCGCGGTGATCCGGTCGAAGCAGGGGTCGCCGACCACCTCGGCGGCGGGCAGGGCCTCGGGGCATTCGCGGCCGAGACGGGTCATGTCCTCGTGGTGGGCGAGCACGATCGATTCGGGCACCAGCCGGCCGTCCTGGATCAGCCACTGCCGGTTGAGTCCGTAGATCCCGCGTCCGGCGACCCGGCGACCGCGCTGCCCGGCGGGGATCAGCTTGTTGTGCCCGGCGCCGTGCGGCAGCACGATCACCGGGGCGTGCAGTTCCCCCAGTCCGCCGTGTGCGGCCGCCAGTGCCAGGTCGAAGGGCATCTGGACCGCCTGGTGCCAGGGCAGTACCAGACCGCCCAGCTGTTCCAGGAAGTGGTCCACCCCGTGGCTGAACACATCGGGCGCCTGGGTGAAGAACACCTGTAATCGCGCGTCACCCTCCAGCAGTCGAACGGCTTCGAGCAGCCGCTGCCCCGCTGTGACGGTGTGCACCACGGCCAGGATCTTTCTGCGGGTCCGCCGGGTGGCCCAGCGTTCGACGTCCAGGCGCACCGGTACTAAAGGCCGTTGCGCGTCCGCCATGGTCAAGCTCATCTGATCAGTCCCCGTTTCCGTTGCCGTGGACCGATCGGCCCGCGGAGGCCGCAGCTGATGGCGGCCCGGCACGCTTCTGCCCATGGACGTGGACGGACGGCTTGCAGGAATCCTGCGTTCCAGCTGTACGGAGAAATGCGCCGCGCCATGCGCCCCGCTCGCGCCCCCCATGCGCTCTGGTCCGGGCCGGCGGCTCAGGGAACAGTGGACGTTTCCGCACAGACGTGCGGGCGCTGCCGGCGGCGGCAGGAAGTGGCGCACCCATCGGGGGCGATATGGACCTTCTTGCTCTGGGACCTCTGGAACTATGGCACGGGGACCAGCAGCACATGCTCGGATCGGTGAAACACCGCTGTGTGCTCGCGGTTCTGGTGCACGCGCGCGGGGAGCCCGTCGCCGTGGACACGTTGATGGAGCGGGTCTGGGGCGACGAGCCTCCGCCCAAGGGCCCCACCACGCTCCAGACCTACCTCTCCAAACTGCGCGGACATCTGCGCGACGCCGTGGGTCCGCTCGTGCAGGTGGACCACGTGGCGCCCCGGCTGTACCGGCTCCGCATGAACGACCTGAACGACCTGGACCTGATCCGCTTCCAGCGATTTCGCACCGAGGCCGCCGCGGCGGCGGAGCAGGGCCGGACGGACTGGGCGATCGGGCTGCTGCGCACCGCCGAGAGCATGTGGCGGGGCGAGCCGCTGACGGAGAGCTCCGGCGAGTGGGCGGCGTCGGTACGCACCCGTCTGGTGGAGGACCATCGCCATGTCCGGGAGGAGCGCATCCGGCTGGAGCTGGAGCTCGGGCGCCATGCCGATCTCATCGGTGAGCTGCGCGAGTTGGCGGCGGAGAGCCCACTGGCCGAAGGGGTCGTCGGCTCCCTGATGCTGGCACTTCACCGCAGCGGAAGACACAGCGAGGCGCTGGAGCTCTACCGGACGACGCACGCCAGGTTGCGCGAGGGACTGGGCATGGAGCCGGGCCCCGGTCTACGGACCCTCCACCAGCGAATCCTGGAACAGGACCGGGGCCTGGCGGAGCCCCGGGCGGTCGCCGTCACCGTCAGGGCGTCCTCCCCATCCACCCCCTCTCCCGCCGCTCCCTCTCCCGCCACGCCCTCTCCTCCACCCGTCGCTGAACCGCTCGCGCCTCCCCCGGCCAGTCCCCCGATCCGCAACAACCTCCCCCGTGACACCCGGGACTTCACCGGTCGCACCCAGGAGCTGGCGCTCCTGCGTGAAGGGCTCGCCGGTGCCGACGGGTACGCGCTGCCACTCGCCGTGATCCACGGGATGCCCGGCATTGGGAAGACTTCGCTGGCCATCCATGCGGCGAACCGGCTGGCCGACGCGTATCCGGACGGTCAGCTGTACGTCGATCTGCACGGGTTCAGCGGGCGGCGGCCCGTCGACCCGGCAGAGGCTTTGGCTCTCCTGCTGCATGCCGCCGGAGCGGACAGCGCGTTGCCGGACACACTCGACGAGCGAGCGGCCGAATGGCGGGAGTGGACCGCGCGCAACCGGGTGCTGGTGGTCCTCGACAACGCACGGGACGCCGCCCAGGTGCGTCCGCTGCTGCCCGGTTCGGCGCGCTGCATGGCAATCGTGACGAGCCGCAACCGGCTCTCCACGCTGGACGGGGCGACCTCCCTGCTGGTGGACGCACTGTCGGCCCAGGAGGCAGCGGTCCTGTTCGCCCGGGTCGCGGGCACCGCCCGTACCTCGCGCGATCCGGCGGCGCTGAAGCTCCTGGTGGAAGCCTGCGGCTGTCATCCGCTGGCCACGACGCTGCTGGCCGGCCGATTCCGGCACCGGGAGATCTGGGACCTGCGCCACCTCCTGGAGCGCCTGGCGCAGTCGAGCGACCCACTGGACGAACTCGACGAGGAAGTATTCGTCTCGGCGTTCCGGTTCTCCTACGCGGAGCTGACTCCCGGCACCCGCCGACTGCTGCGCCTGCTGGCGCTGCACCCCGGCCCCGACATCACGGCGGCGGCAGCGGCCGCACTGGCGGGAAACGGGACCGGCACCGGCCGCGGCGGTGGAGCCGGGGGTGTGCGGCGCAGCATTGAGGAGCTGTTGGACTGCCACCTGCTGGCGGAACCGGCACTCGGCCGCTACCAGCTGCATGACCTCACACGGGCGTTCGCCCTGCGCATGTCCACGGCGGAGGAGCCGGAGGGTGCTCGCGGTGAGGCCGTCAACAGGCTCCTCGGGTACTACCTCACTTCCGCGCACCGGGCCCACCGCCTCACCCACCCGCGCCGCAGGGCCCTGGAGTCCGAGCACCCATCGGTGTACGCGGCCGAGTTCGACGACGACCGGGAGGCGACGTCCTGGCTGAACGCCGAGCGGGCCAACCTGTTGGCCGCCGCTCGCACGGCCGCCGCCGAGGACGCGGAGCACGCGGCGCTCTTCCCGCACGCGCTCGCCCCCTCCTTGAGGATCTGGGGCAGCTGGGCGGTCACCAACGAGTTGTACGGCGCGGCCGTGGAAGCGCTGCGGCCCCGGGGCAACCCGGTACTGCTGGCGCAGACGCTGGTGGAGGCGGCGGACGTGCTGGCTCAGACGGGGCCCGGGGAGGCGCTGAGCTGTGCGGGCGAAGCGCTGACCCTGTTCCAGGACCTCAACGACCCCGCGGGGTGCGCCGACAGCTCGTTCCAGGCGAGCCGCGCCCACCTGGCCGCCGGCCACACCGGCCCGGCGCTGCGCATGGTGGAGCGGGCGCTGGCGCTCTACCGCGGTCTGGGCGACCTGTACGGCGAGGCGGACTGCCTCAACGTCGAGGGGGCGGCGCTGTACTACGAGGGCCGGTACGACGAGGCGCTCGGCCGGGCGCGCGTCACTCTCCGGATACACGAAAGGACAGGGGACCTGCTGGGACAGATCCGCGCGCACAACAACATCGGCATGATCCACCAACTTCAGGGGCGCATCGAGCACGCCCGCCGCCACCTCGAACGATCCCGGGTGTTGGCTCAACTGCACAGAGGCGAACGGGAATTAGCGATCCTGGACACGAACATGGGCGCGGTACACCAGGCCATGGGTGACACCCCCCGGGCACTGGCGGGGTTCCGGCGGGCCCTGGAGAGCCACCGGGCCAGGGGGGACGCGCTGGGCGAGGTGAACGCCCTGATCAGCATGGGCGCCGCGCACACCACGAACGGCGACAGCGAGGAGGCGCTGCTCCACTTCACCCTGGCGGAGGAGGTCGCGCGAAGGATCGACAGCGCCTACGAGCGTGCCAGGGCCCTGCTCGGCATGGCCGACATCCATCGGTCGACAGGCCGGCCGGGCGTGGCCCTGGAGATCTACGAGCAGGCACTCGACCTTTCCGAACGCACCGGTTCCCGTCCCGCCGCGGCGCGGGCGCTGGCAGGCCTCGCGCGTGCGGCGCTGAGTACGCACCGGAGTGGCCTGGCCCCGGAGTACGGCAGAAGGGCGGTGGAGGTGTACCGGAGCCTGGGCGCCGAAGCCGAGGCGGAGAGCCTGCGGCGTCTGCTGCTGGAGGAAGCGAAGCGGGCCGGCGCCTGAGTCTCGCCCAGCCGCCGGCCCGTTCG
>CBRG010000179.1 GCA_000470535.1 Streptomyces sp. AW19M42 | reverse complement strand
CCGGCCAGCCGGTCCAGGGCTTCGAGACCCAGGGCGTACTCGCGCAGGGCGAGCGAGCGCTTGTGGCCGAGGAACCGGCCGCGGAGCCGCTCCAGGTTCTCCGGGCGGGTGTACTCGGGTCCGTAGATGATCCGCAGGTACTCCCGGCCACGCACCTTGACGCCCGGCTGGACCAAGCGCCCCTTGCCGTCCCTGGCGAACGCCCCGAGCGGCTTGACCACCATGCCCTCACCGCCGCGGCCGGTCATCTCCCGCCACCAGTCGATGCCGGAGCGCACCGACGCCTCGTCGGCGGTGTCGACGACGAGCCGCCGGGTGACCTGGAGCAGCCCCGTGGGGTCGTGCCCCCCCAGCCGGTCCAGCCAGCCCAGCTGCTCGTCATGGGGAACGGTGGCGAGCGAGCGGCCCCGCACCGCGAGGACCTGAAACGGTGCCAGCCGCACCCCGTCCAACCCCTCGGTGCTCCAGCAGTAACGGCGATAGGCCTCGGTGAACGCGGCCGCGTCCTCGGCCCGGCCGCGCTGCCGGTCCGCGAGCGCGCCGACGTCGATGCCGCGCTCCGCCGCTGCCGCGAGGGCGGCCTCGGCCGCGGGGAAGACGGCGCCGGACGCGGCGCCGACCGCCGCGTACTGCGAGCGGAGCAGTCCGGCCGCCTTGAGGGACCAGGGCATCAGCTCGGCGTCGAGCAGCACCCAGTCGGTGTCCCACTCCTCCCACAGCCCGGCGGCGGTGACGGCCGCGCGCAGCCGGCCGAGGACCACCTCGGTCAGCGCGGCGTCGTCCAGGAACGGCCGCCCGGTGCGGGTGTGCAGGGCGCCCGTCGGGCCACCCTCTCCTCCGGCACCGGCGGAGGCGACGCCCCCCGTCCCGAAGCGTTCCCGCGCCACGTCGGCGTCCCGGCAGACCAGGGCCACGGCCCGCGAGCCCATGTGTTTCTCTTCGCACACGACCCTGGCCACACCGTCCGCCCGGTACTGCGCGAAGGCCTCGGCCGGGTGCTCCAGATAGCCCTCCTCCTTCGAGGTGGCCGTCGGCGCCATGGTCGGCGGCAGGTAGGCAAGCAGCCGGGGGTCGACGGCGAACCGGCTCATGACCTCCAGCGCGGCTGCCGCGTTCTCCTCGCGCACCGCGATCCGGCCCATGTGCCGGGTCTCCACGATCCGGCGGCCCCGCACATCGCCGAGGTCCAGCGGACGGCCTTCGTGGCCGCCCGGCGCCTCGGTGGCCAGCGGCTTCGCCGGCTCGTACCAGACCTGCTCGGCCGGTACGTCGACGAGTTCACGCTCCGGCCAGCGCAGCGCGGTCATCTTCCCGCCGAAGACGGCGCCGGTGTCCAGGCAGATGGTGTTGTTGACCCAGGAGGTGGTGGGTACGGGGGTGTGGCCGTAGACGACCGTGGCCCGGCCCCGGTAGTCCTCCGCCCACGGGTAGCGCACCGGCAGACCGAACGCGTCGGTCTCGCCCGTGGTGTCGCCGTACAGCGCGTGCGAGCGGACCCGTCCGGAGGTGCGCCCGTGGTACTTCTCGGGCAGCCCGGCGTGGCAGACGACGAGCTTGCCGTCGTCCAGTACGTAGTGGCTGACGAGCCCGTCGATGAACTCGCCCACCCGCTTCCGGAATTCGGGGTCCTTGGCGTCCTCCCGCTCCAGCTGCTCGATGGTCTCCGCGAGTCCGTGGGTCTGCTGGACCTTGCGGCCCTTGAGATAGCGGCCGAGTTTGTTCTCGTGGTTGCCGGGCACGCAGAGCGCGTTGCCCTCCGACACCATCGACATCACGCGTCGCAGCACGCCGGGGCTGTCGGGTCCGCGGTCGACGAGGTCTCCGACGAAGACCGCGGTACGTCCCTCGGGGTGCGCCCCGTCCGCGTAGCCGAGCCTGCCGAGCAGGGTCTCCAGCTCGGAGCTGCAGCCATGGATGTCACCGATGATGTCGAACGGGCCGGTGAGATGACGGAGGTCGTTGTAGCGGCGCTCCCGCACCACTTCGGCGTGCCCGGCCTCGTCCTCCGTGCGCAGGATGTGGACCTTGCGGAAGCCCTCGCGCTCCAGTCCGCGCAGCGAGCGGCGCAGCTCGCGGCGGTGGCGCTGGACGACGTGGCGGCCCATGCCCGCCCGGTCGGGGCGGGCGGCGTTGCGTGCCTGGCAGACCTCCTCCGGCAGGTCCAGAACGATCGCGATGGGCAGCACGTCGTGTTCCCGGGCCAGCTTCACCAGTTGCCGGCGGCTCTCGGGCTGGACGTTCGTGGCGTCGACGACGGTCAGCCGTCCGGCGGCCAGCCGCTTGCCCGCGATGTAGTGCAGGACGTCGAAGGCGTCCCGGCTCGCGCCCTGGTCGTTCTCGTCGTCGGCGACCAGGCCCCGGCAGAAGTCCGAGGAGATGATCTCGGTCGGCCCGAAGTGCCGGTGGGCGAAGGTGGACTTGCCCGAGCCGCTCGCCCCGATGAGGACCACGAGGGAGAGGTCGGTCACCGGCAGAACGCGCGGGGCGCTCTCGCTGGTGCTGTCACTGGTGCTGTCGATCGTCCCGCTCATGCGGCGTTCGCCTCCTTCTCCTTCTCGTCGGCCGCGGTCATGGTGAACACGGCCATCTGGGTGGGCGGCCCCACCTCCGGGTCGTCGGGTCCGACGGGCACGAACTCCACCCCGTACCCGTGTCGGCGGGCCACTTCGCCCGCCCAGTTGCGGAACTCGGCCCGGGTCCATTCGAAGCGGTGGTCGCCGTGCCGGACGTGCCCGGCCGGGAGCGTCTCCCAGCGGACGTTGTACTCGACGTTCGGCGTGGTCACCAGCACGGTGCGGGGCCGGGCCGAGCCGAACACCGCGTACTCCAGCGCGGGCAGCCGCGGCAGGTCGAGATGCTCGATGACTTCGCTGAGCACCGCCGCGTCGTACCCCTTGAGCCGCTTGTCCGTGTACGTGAGCGAGCCCTGCTGAAGCGTCAGGCGAGCGGCCTGCCGCTCCCCCATCCGGTCCAGCTTCAGCCGGCGCGAGGCGACGGTGAGGGCGCGCATCGAGACATCGACCCCCACGATCTCCGTGAAGCGCACGTCCTTCAGCAGTGCCTGCACCAACTGGCCCTGCCCGCAGCCCAGGTCGAGCACCCGGCTCGCTCCGGCGCCGTTCAGCGCGGCCAGGATCGCGGTCCGCCGCTGCTCCGCGAGCGGCACCGGCCGCTCCTCCGTGTCGGTCGTCTCGTCGACCGCGTTGTCGACGCTCTCGACGTCGCGGTCGTCCGACTCCGCGAGCCGGACCAGCTCCAGCCGCTCCATCGCCTGCCTGGTCAGCCCCCAGCGCCGGGCCAGGTAACGGCTGGTGATCAGCTTCTGCTCGGGGTGGCCGGCCAGCCAGCCCTCACCGGCGCGAAGCAGCTTGTCCACCTCGTCCGGCGACACCCAGTAGTGCTTCGCGTCGTCGAGCACCGGCAGCAGGACGTACAGCTGTCGCAGCGCGTCCGCCAGCCGCAACTCGCCCTCCAGCACGAGCCGTACGTACCGCGAGTCCCCCCACTCGGGGAACCGTTCGTCCAGCGGCACGGCCACCGCGTCCACCCGCGACCAGCCGAGCGGACCGAAGAGCTTACGCACCAGCTCGGCACCACCACGGGCCGGCAGTGCGGGCATCTCGATCCGCAACGGCAGCGTCTCCTCGGCCCGCTCGGGCATCGCCCGGCAGGTGCCGCTCAGCGCGGACTTGAAGACGGTGCTCATCGCGACGGAAAGCAGCGAGGAGGCCGCGTACGGGCGGTCGTTGACGTACTGGGCGAGTGCCGCGTCGGGGGCGCCGCCCCGGCCCTTGCCCTTGCCCTTGCGCACCAGCGCCACGGGGTCCACTTCCAGCAGCAGCGCCGCCGTGCAGCGTTCCGCGGACGCCTCGGGATAGAAGACGTGCGCGGTGCCATGGGAGGTGGAATACGTCTGCGCCTTCTCGGGATGCTTGTGCAGCAGGAATCCGAGATCGGTGGCGGGACGCTCCGGGGTGCCGGTTGTACTGATCGTCAGGAACACACGCCCGATTATGGTCCGGCTCGCTCCCTCCCACCAGGCAATTTCAGCCCGCCTCCGGGTCTTCCCGCCCTCCTCCCCATTGGTTCGCCGCCGGTGCGGCGAGCAGCGCGGCCAGTTCCCCGATGGTGTCCGGGCCGACCCGGCAGCAGCCTCCGACCAGCCGTGCACCAGCCGCCCGCCAGGCCCGGACCCGGCCGGGATCGAACGTGGCGCTTCCGGTCCATCCCCGTCCCCCGGCGTCCCAGTGCTCCCCGCTGTTCGGGTAGACCACGACCGGCTTGCCGGTCACCTCCGCCGCCGTCCGCACCGCGAGGTCCGCGTCGGCCGGGTCGCAGCAGTTCACCCCGACCGCCACCACCCGTTCGTACCCCGCCGCGAGGCCGAACGCCTCCTCCAGCGGCTGTCCCGCCCTGGTCTCGCCCCGCGCCACGGTGTAGGAGAGCCAGAGCGGCAGCCCGGTCTCCTCCGCGACCCGCAGGAGCGCCTCCGCCTCATCGGTGTCCGGCACCGTCTCCAGTGCCAGCGCGTCGGGACCGGCGGCGGCCAGCGCCTCGATCCGGGGGCGGTGGAAGCGTTCCAGCTCCCGGACCGAGAGCCCGTACCGGCCCCGGTACTCGGCGCCGTCGGCCGTCACCGCCCCGTACGGGCCGACCGAGGCGGCGACCCAGACGTCCCGCTCCACCGAAGCGGCCGCCCGCCGGGCCAGCTCCACACTGCGGGCGAACAGCGCGGCCGCCTCCGCCCGCCCGGCCCCGCGCCGCCCGAACCCTTCGAAACTCGCCTGATAGCTGGCGGTGATGAGCACCTGCGCACCCGCCCGCACATATGCCGTGTGCGCCTGTTCGATCTGCTCGGGCCCGTCGGCGAGCAGCCGGGCGGACCACAGCGCGTCGGACAGATCGCAGCCCTGCGACTCCAGTTGGTTGGAGAGGCCGCCGTCGAGCAGGACCGCCCCCGTGGCGAGGGCGGCCGCAAGGGGCCGGGACGGCGTCCCGGCGGACGGCCGGCCGGAGGCGCGGGCCTCACGGCCGGGATCGCGGGCGGGCTGCACGGGTGCTCCTCCCGGTCTCAGGTGAGCTGGGACCGGACCTGCGACGAGATCAGTTCCAGGTGATCCAGGTCGTCGAGGTCCAGCACCTGGAGGTAGATCCTCGAAGCCCCGATGGCCTCGAACCGGCCGATCTTGTCGACCACTTCGGCGGGCGAGCCCGCCAGGCCGTTCGCCTTCAGATCCGCCACGTCCCGCCCGATGACGGCGGCGCGGCGCGCGACCTCGGCATCGTCCTTGCCGACACAGACGACCAGGGCGTTGGAGTACACCAGGTCGTCCGGCCCCCGGCCCGCCGCCGCGGCCGCTTCCCTGACCCGGCCGAACTGCTGCTCGCTGTCCTCCAGGCCGGCGAAGGGGATATTGAACTCGTCGGCGTACTGGGCTGCCAGCCTCGGCGTGCGCTTGGCGCCGTGCCCGCCGATCAGCACCGGCACCTTGGCCTGCGCCGGCTTGGGCAGTGCGGGCGAGTCGGTGAGCTGGTAGTACGTGCCGTCGTAGCTGAACGTCTTGCCGACCTCGGTCGACCACAGCCCGGTGATGATCGCCAGCTGCTCCTCCAGCCGGCCGAACTTCTCCTGCGGGAACGGGATGCCGTACGCCTTGTGCTCGTCCTCGAACCAGCCTGCGCCCAGGCCCAGTTCGACGCGGCCGCCGGACATCTGGTCGACCTGTGCCACCTGGATGGCGAGCACGCCGGGGAGCCGGAACGTCCCCGCCGTCATCAGCGTGCCGAGGCGGATCCGCTTGGTCTCGCGCGCCAGCCCGGCGAGCGTGATCCAGGCGTCCGTCGGGCCGGGGAGACCGTCGCCCCCTCCCATGCGAAGGTAGTGGTCGGAACGGTAGAAGGCGTCGAAGCCGAGGTCCTCGGTCGCCTTGGCGACGGTGAGCAGGGTGTCGTAGCTCGCCCCTTGCTGGGGCTCGGTGAAGATTCGAAGATCCATGGATCCATCCTGCACCCCCGGACTCCGACCGTCCCTCTCCCGCCCCTCCCGTCATCCGGGTGTCCGGAGTCCGGGTGTCCGGAGTCCAGGCGTCCGGAGTCCAGGCGTCCGGAGTCCAGGCGTCCGGATCATTCCGGGTATACGGGAAGGCCGAGCCCTCATGGTCGGCCGGCAGCCGGGCCCGCCGGTCCGTGCAGCACCCCGTGGGGGCCGTCCCGCTCCCTGCTGCGTTCCAGATCCTGCCGCCGCTCCCGGTCCCGTTCGTCGAGGAGCCTGAGCATTCCGTGGACGCGGTCCGTCGACTCGTCGGCGGCGTCGATCGCCTCCATGCACTGCCAGTACAGGCCCTGTTCATCCGTGTCGCACGCCACGCCGACCAGGGCGATCCCCACCTCCCCCAGCAGCGCGCCCAGTCCGGTCAGCGCGGCGCGCGGGTCGGCCACCTCGGAGAGCTGCGCCGCCCTGGCCACCCCCGCCCGCGCCGCCGGGTGGTCAAGTGCCCCGTTGCTTCTTCCGCCGATCTCGCTCAGGCCTCCCGCCTCGCCCCGTAACTCCTTGGGGCCGCTCGCCGCCAGCCGGCTTCCGACCGCCTGCGCCAGGGCCTGGGCCTGCCAGGCCTCGGCGATGATGTCCGGCGTGCCCCTGCTCCGGGCCAGAGCCTGCCTGATGACCGCTACCAACCGCTCCGCTTCCATGTGTTGCCCCCGTTCAGTACGAAAACCCGCTCACCTCTTCCATTACCCACAGTGAGGGCGGTGGTACCGAAAAGCCAGAGGATTTCGGAAATCTGTGGACACCCTGTCGACTGTGGACAAGTCGGTCACTCCGAAGAGTGACGATCGGCTGTTTCCGTACCCATCGTGGCCGGGAAGCGCGCCTCATTCCGCTCGATCTTGGCCGCCAGCGCCGCGAGCGGGTCGATCTCCAGCACCGCACAGAACTGCAGCAGATAGGCGAGAACGTCAGCGACCTCGTCCGCCACCCGGTGCGCGGAACCGGGCTCCTCCATCACGCGGGCCGACTGCTCCGGCGTCAGCCACTGGAAGATCTCCATGAGTTCGGACGCCTCGACGCTCAGCGCCGACGCCAGGTTCTTCGGGGTGTGGTACTGCTCCCAGTCGCGTGCGGCCGCGAACGCGGTGAGCCGTCGTTGCAGGGCGGGTACGTCGAGTTCTGTCACGGCCCCAGGTCTACCACCGCCGCTCCGGCCGTCCCGCGGGCCCGCGCGGCGCCCGCCTCCGTCACCGTGCCGAGAAACCGGACCCGGCCGCCGGCCACCGCCGTGGCCGCCTCGGTCAGCAGCTCACGGGTCTGCCGCCCGTCCAGGTCCCGGTCGAACCCGTCGGCCAGTACCGTGCGGGTCTGCAGGGCTGCCGGCACCTCGGATCCGGCATCCGCCGCGTCCGCCCCGGGGCCCATGAGCAGGGCCACGGCCAGTGCCAGGTACCGCAGTTCGCCGTCGCCGAGCCGTTCCAGTGGGGTGCCCGGTCCGTCGCCCCGGCCCAGGACCGCGCGGACCTGCCCGTCCGCGAGCCGCTCGACGCGGAGCCCGGTCACCGGCCGCGCGCATCCGGCGTCCGCCAGCGCGAGCAGTCGGGCATGACGTCGCCCGTACACGTACCCGCTCCCGTGTCCGCCCCCCTCACCACGCCCTTGCCCGTTGTACGCGGCGTGCAGAACCGCCGCGAGGTTCCCGCAGTCGCGGCGGAGCCGGCCCCTGCCCGGTGGCACCGGTGTCCGCATCCGATGAGGCCGCGGTGCGCAGACGAACGCCGGGCGCAGAGCGACCACCAGCTGTTCGGCGGCGGCCAGCACCTGTAGCTGGCCCGGTGTCCGGCCCGCGACCCGCAACGGCAGCAGGGCCGTACCGAGCCGGTCGTCCGGCAGCCGTTCCCGCGTCACCGGGAGCTCGTCCGCGGTCTGCCAGGCCGCCTGGAGCGTCGGCTGCCCCGGATCGCGCAGCGCGGTGCTGAGGAGGGTCTCCCCGGCCAGGGTCAGCCGCTCCCCGACGATCCGCAGGGTGGGCTCGGCCTGGATGGCGAGTTCGAGCCGGACCTGGCCGGCCGGGCCGTCCGCCGTGCACCCGATCCGGAAGCCGCGCCGCCCCTGCCGGTCGGCCGCGGCCCCCTCGGGTACGCACCCCGCCGGGTCGGGGAAGACCTCGTCGAGCGACGCCCCGGCCGCCAGCCGGGACAGCGCCTCGTAGGCCCGCAGCACGCTCGATGTACCGCTGCCCGAGGGGCCGGCGAGGAGGGTGAGCGGGGCCAGCGGTACGACCGTGCCCCGGTGTGCCGCGAAGGCGGAGAGCCGCAGTTCGGTCACGACGGGTCCGGCACAAGGCTTCGACCACCGGGCGGAGTCGGAGCCGCGTGGCCGCGAAGGATCGGCGCAGGGCGGATCGGCACGGAGGCTGGGTGCGGTCATGCCAAGGACCGTACGCACCCGCCTCCCCGGCGAACCGTTCCGCCGGATCGCTCGTCCTTCAATCGAGGTAACGGCCTCCCCCGCCCGCATGGCACGCCATCCGCCGGGGTAACCCGCACCACGTCTCAGGCCCCCGGCACGCCCGCCGCCGTCACGCCTTCGACCTCCATGCCGATGGGCGACAGCAGGAAGACGTTCCGGTCCACCCGGTGCATCCCGCTGGCGAGACCGAAGACGACACCACTGGTGAAGTCCAGGATCCGCTTGGCCACATCGGGTTCGGCGCCGGTCAGGTCGAGCAGCACCGGAACCTGCCCGACCAGGTACTCGGCCACCTCGCGCGCGTCCGCGAAGACCTGGACCCGCAGCACCACCATGCGCCGCTGCTCCGCGCTCTCCCGCTCCTCCGGGACCGTCCGGTGGTCCACCCGGGAGGGCCACTCGTTGCGGCTGCGCAGTGGTACGACCTGGGCCAGTCCCTCCCACTGCTCGTCGGTGACGTCATACCTGTCGTACCTGCTCACCGGACCACTCCGTCTGTGCATCGGTCGGCGTTGCGCCGGCTGCGCTCGCTGTTCATCGGGCAATTCTCTCGCCCCTCACCCGTTCGGCCTACCAGCGACACGGTTCAGGACCCGATCGACACCTTCGAAGTGCTGCCGGAGACGGTCGCCGAGCCCTCGTCCGGGCCGGCGACGGGTGTCGTGTCCAGCGGTGTGAAGCGAACCGGAAGGTGTGCCAGGGCCCGGTGGAACGGGCCGGGCCGCCAGAGCAGTTCGCTCACCGGAACGGCGAGTTCCGCGTCACACAGCTGGCTGGTGAACTGTTCGATCGCGGTCATCGCGATGAGCAGCGCGGGCTGTTGCGCGGGGCACCGGTGCGGCCCCGCCGACCAGGCGAGGTGGGCGCTGGCCCCGGAGCGGACCCCTTCGTGCGGCGTGACCGCCTCGGACTGGGTGTTGGCGGCGCCGAAGGAGACCAGGACCAGCTGTCCGGCATGCAGCCGTACCCCGTGGAACTCGGTGTCGTGGCGCGGGTAGTGCGCGGCCAGGTTGGCGATCGGCGGTTCCTGCCACAGGACCTCGTTGATCGCCTCGTGCGCCGTCATCGCTCCCCCGTGCAGCGAGCCCGCGTACCGCTCGTCGGTGAGCATGTGCAGGATGGAGTTGCCGATCAGGTTGGTCGTGGGGTCGTGGCCCGCGCTCATCACCAGGGTGATCTGGCGCACCGTCTCGTCGTTGTCGAGACCGGCCGGATGTGCGAGCAGGTACGAGGTCAGGTCGCGGCGCGGACGGGCGCGCCGGTCGGCGACGAGGCGGGTGACGACGTCGACGAGGTCGGCGTACGCCTCGGCGGCGCCCCGGGCCGAGTCCATCATGCCGCCGATGCCGTCGATGATCCGTTCGCCGTCGTCGGGGGCGACGCCGAACCAGGTGATGAAGACGTGCAGCGGGAGCCGTCGGGCGTACTGGGCGATGAGGTCGCCGGTACCGGTGGCGGCGAAATTCCCGATGAGCTGCTGGGCGGCCCCGGCCACCTCCGCCCGCAGGATGTGCGGTTCGATCAGGGCGAGGCTGTCGTTGATGGCCTCGCGGTAGCGGGCGTGCTCGTCGCCGTCGCTGAACAGCGCGGTGGGACGGTGGCCGAGCACGGGCAGCACCGGCGAGTCCGCCGGGACCGTCGCCTGCCAGTCTCGGGGGTCCTTGCTGAAGGTGTGGGTGTCGCGCAGCAGGTCGACGGCCGCCTGGTAGTCCGTGACCAGCATCGCCTCCACGCCGGGCGCGATCCGGACCTGTGTCAGGGGGCCGTGTTCGCGCAGCCTGCGGTAGTGGCCGTGCGGGTCGGCCGCGAAGTCGGGGCCGTACAGCGCGAGGGGCTGCGGCGGCTGCACGAACAGGGTCATGACGGGTCCTCGGGTCGCGGCAGTCGGGTCAGCACGTGTTCGGCCAGCGCGATCAGGGCGTCGATGCTGCCGCGCCGTTCCCGGGCGTCGCACTGGATCAGCGGGGTCCCGGGGGCGAGGTCGAGGTGCTTGCGCAGCACCTCGTCGCTGTGGGCGGGCGCGTCGGGGAAGCGGTTGACCGCGACGGCGTACGGCAGCCCCTGCTCCTCCACCATGTCCATGACCGCGAAGGAGTCCCCGAGCCGCCGGGTGTCCACCAGGACGAGCGCGCCGAGCGCGCCCCGCGCGATGTCCTCCCACAGCGGCAGGAACCGCTGCTGGCCGGGTGTGCCGAACATGTAGAGCACCAGGTCGTCCAGGACGGTGAGACGTCCGAAGTCGATGGCGACCGTGGTGGTGGTCTTGTCGGGGAGCCCGGCGGTGTCGTCGAGCAGGGTGCTGGACTGGGTCATCGCCTCCTCCGTATGGAGGGTGGCTATTTCCGAGAGCGTACGGATCAGGGTCGTCTTGCCCACGCCGAAGGGACCCGTGACGACGAGTTTCATCAGGGTCCGGGCGGCCGTCGGCAGATAGCCGACGCCGGTCCGGTCAGTGGAGGGAGCGGAGTCCAACGAGCAGCCTCTCGACGAGCGACCGGTCGATACCCCCGGCACTGGGTATCGGCGGTCGGGTGAGCAGAAGTCCGGCGGCCGCGAGGTCCGTGGCCAGGAACACGGTGGCACTGACCGGCAGGTCCAGATGGGCCGCGCACTCGACGACGGTGAGGGCGCCCGGTTCCAGCAGTTCGCACAGTCCGCGCTGTTCCGAGCCGGTGTCCGGAGGCAGGGCCGTATCGGTGCGGACGAGCACGGCGAGCCGGTCGAGCGCGGGGCCGGCGGGCCGGGACCGGCCGCCGGTGACCAGATAGGCGGGGATCAGCCGGCGTCCCGGTCCGGATCTCATGGCCGGGCGGCGGTGCCCGGTTGGCGGGCGGGCGCGTGCATCGCCCGGGTCAGCGCGGTGACCTGCACCTGCATCTGGTAGGCGATGTCGCCGAGTTTGGCGCCGGGTTCGGCGAAGAGGGCGAGCGTGGTGTTGTTCCCCGCCGGGACGACGACGGCGAAGCCCAGGTCGGATTCGACGACCGTCTGGGCCAGTCGGGGGCCCTCCACGTCGGTGAACGCCGTGGTGAAGGCGCGCGCCGCGGCGTGCAGCGTGGCCGTCATCGCGGCGACCCGTTCGCCGGACGCCCGGTCGAGGCCGGGTGAGGCGCCCTCGATGAGGCCGTCACCGGTGGCGACCACGGCATGCTGGACTCCGGGCAGCTCCAGCAACGGGGTCAGCACCCATGCGAGGTCACCGGTGGTGGGGCTGGGGGCGCTCACGTCTCGTCGTCTCCTTGGTCGTCCTGGTCGCCCAGGTGGTCGTGGCCGTCCGATTCCGGTGCGGGGGCCCGCCCGGCGACGCTCCTGCCGTTGAGGGTGCCCTGCTGGAGGGCCGCCCAGGAAGACTCCGCCTGCTCCGGTGTACGGGGCACCTGTCCGGTGGCCGGGACGGCGGCGTGGGCCGGGGGTGCGGCCGCCCGGGGTGTGCGCCGGCGCCTGCTGGGCAGGCCGGCCGGGGCCTCGGCGGGATCCGGCCGCGGCGGTTCCTGCGCGGGCGCGGCGGGGGCGGTCTCCTCGGCCGGGGCGGCCTTCGCGGATACGGGAGCCGGGGCCAGGGCGGAGAGGGTCCGGTCCTCCCTCAGCACGGTCAGCAGATGTGCGGGGACGCGCAGGATGGTCCGCATGCCGCCGAACGGCGAGGCCTCGATGTGGCAGTGGAAGCCGTACTGCGTCACGAGCCGGCCGACGACCGCGAAGCCGGTCTGCGGCGGGTCACCCAGCTCGGTCAGGAGCACCTCGGAGGGGCCCGCCAGAAGGGTGCGGGCCCGGTCGAGCGCGTCCTCGTCCATGCCGATGCCCGCGTCGTCGACGACCAGGAACGCGCCCCGGCCGCCACTCTGCTGGAGCGTCACCGTCACGTCGGTGTCGGGGTGGGAGTACGCGGTGGCGTTGGCGAGCAGTTCGGCGAGGGCGATCGCGAGGGGTTCCGCGGCCCTGGCGGCGAGCGCGATCCGCTCCTCGCGCAGGTGGTTGGCCACTTTGATCCGCTCGTAGCCGGCGACGCGGGACTGGGCCCCGAGCACGATCTCGACGAGCGGTGAGTTCTGCCGGGCCAGGCCGGGCCAGGCGTCGCAGAGGACTGCGGTGGACTGGGTCCGGCGCAGGGCCAGTTCGTTACGGAAGTCCAGTTGGAGGATGCGCGGGTCGTCGTACTCGTGCTGGAGCTCGTGCAGCAGTTGCTGGGACTGGTTGAGCAGGGACTGGATCTTGGCCGAGGTGCCGCGCATCGCCGCACGGGCGGCCGCGTCGACGCGCTGCCGTTCCTCGATGACGGCGGTCCTGGCGGCCTGCACGGCTTCGGTGAGCAGCCGGGCGGCCTCGCCGTCCACCTCGGCCGCCTCCCGCAGTCCGGGGACCTGGGCGCTGGGGTGCGAGAGGGCGACCGCGGCGGCCGGGATGCGCCTGTGGGCCAGCTGCCGGACCTCATCGACGAGCGCGGCGGTGCGGGCCTCTGCGGCCTTCATCTGCCGTTCGGTCAGTTCGGCGTGGGCCACGGCGAGCTGTTCCGAGCGGGCGGACCCGTACGAGCGCGTCGTCGCCGCCACGGCGGCCACGACGGCGATCACCGCCACGATCCATCCCATGCCGTTACCGCGTTTCTGTCGTCGGGCGGGCCCTCCGGCCGGGGTGGCGGAGGACCGGACGGGCGGCCCGGCCTGGGTGCCGGGCGGGTGGTGCGGCCTGTGCGGCGGGCCGGGCGCTCACTCCACCGCACCCGCGGGCTCACGGGCCTGCTCCACTTCCCGGGCGAGCTCGGCCATCTCGGTCATCACCTGGAGCACGCCCGGTATTTCGGAGCCGTCCAGCTGCCGGTACTCGCTGCCGATCGTCACCAGCAGCCGCTCGGGGAGCCCGAGCTCGGGGTGGCGGCCTTCACTGATCACCCGGCGGGCCGCCTCGGGTGCGGGCACCCCGGCGGTGTGGAGGGCGTGGGCCCGCTCCCGTACGTACTCCAGATAGGTGATGTGGTCGCGTACCCCGGCCCGGTCGAGGACCGGTCCGTGGCCCGGCACGATCGTCTCGGCTCCGGTGGCCAGTACCTGTTCGCAGGCGGCGATCACGTTGCTCAGCGGGCCCGCCCAGTGGATCGGGTGGTCGCCCGGCTGCCCGGGTGTCGAGGAGAAGATGATGTCACCGCTGAACACTGCGCTCTGGGCGGGCAGATGGACCATCAGGTCGCCGGTGGTGTGCGCGGGCGGCAGGGCGGATATCCGGACCGGGTACTCCCCCAGGGTCAGTTCGAGCTCGCCGGTGAAGTAGGTGGTCGGCTGGACCGGTTCGGTCTGCGACCAGTCGAACGGGCTGAAGTGGCGGCCGAGGTAGGCGCCGAGCGGGCCGGCCGGGTCGCTGCCGTTGACCAGAGCGTGCTGCTGCTTCGGGGTGGGCTCGTAGTGGATGTGGTCCCGGGCCTCGCGGGTCGCGATGATCTCCGCGTCCGGGAGCACGCCCGCGCCCCAGAAGTGGTCGCCGTTGGCGTGCGTGACGATCACCCGGTCGATGGTGACGCCTGCGGGCAGCAGTTTCGTGCTCTCGGCCAGGAACCGCCCTGCCAGCACCGGGTCGTACGGGGTGTCGATCCAGAGCGCGGCCCGGGGCGAGACGAGCAGGCCGCAGTTGGCCAGCCCCCAGCCCCGCTTCGGCGGGAGCCATGCGTGCAGGCCCCGGCCCAGGTCAACGACGTGCCCACCCGTGATCGACATGGACGCGATTATGCCGACCGGTTTCCGGTCGCGCGTTCGAAATCGGACACAGCAGCCACTTACTGGCTTGAAATCGCCGTTCCATTTCCCCCGGGACGGCTGATCGGTGACCGTATGAGAGCGGCGAAGCTGCCCGCCTTACGGGATTATCCGGATGAACCGGTCGATACAGCCCGGCCGATGATTTCCTCTTCGTCATTACGCAGTGAGCGCCCGTCAAACCGGAAGAGGCCGATTACCCACCGAGCATGACTCAAAACAGACGCCACCGGGCCCCCGGCAGGACCGCTGGAAGCGACCTGCCGGGGGCCCGGTGGCACGGCACGGCCTAAGGAACGGCCGGCACGTTCCACTGCTGGTTGGCGCCGCCTCCGCAGTCCCACAGCGTGAGCGCTGTCCCGTTACCGGTGTCGCCCCCGGGAACATCGAGACAGCGGCCGGACGCCTTGTTGACGAGTGCGTGTGTGGAGCCGCTGTACGTCCACTGCCTGGACGGGTCGGTGACCGCGCCGCCCGCGCCGGTACCGGCGCAGTCACGCACCCGTACGGCGGCGCCGTTGCCGGTGCCGTCCGCGCTGAGGCAGTAGTCGGATGCCAGGCGCAGCGTGCCGTCGGCCGCCCTAACCCAGGCCTGGTTGGCGCCGCCGGAGCAGGCGTAGAGGTCGGCGGCGACACCGTCCGACACCCCTCCGAGGGCGTCCAGGCACTTTCCGTCCTGCCCCGTCACCGCGCCGCGCACCGAGTTTCCCACCGAGAGGTTCTGCACCGTGGAGTCGGCGGCGACATCGGTCCGGGTCATGGGCGCGCAGGCGTTGCCGCTGTTGGAGGTGGCCGAGACCGCGCCGGTGACCGTACCGCCGTTGCCGGTGGGCACCCCGAAGCGGGCGTCGCTGAACGGCTGGTCGTAGCAGGTGGAGCGGGGGTCGTTCCACTCGAAGTACTCGGTCCAGTCGACCATCCCGGACGGGGAGATGGCGGTCGCCGGGGTCTTGATGCTGCCGAGCTTGTACGAGGTGCCCGTGCCGGTGTCCGCGACCGTGGCGCCGAACCAGCCGTCGCCCTCGGCAGCGACCGTGAAGGTGTACCGGTGACCGGCCGTCCAGTCGAGGTTCATCCGGCAGCTCATGCCCTCGCCCTCGCCGCCGAATCCCTGGCACCAGCTCCCGGCGGAGCCGGCCCTGGCCTCCGAGACGTCCCAGACGGAGAACAGGAGCGTGCGCTTCGAGCCTCCGTTGGACTGCATCCCGAGGTAGGCGCCGTTGCCCTGGTCGAAGCCGAACTGGTGGCTCCAGAAGACGTTCGCCCGGTATCCGGGGTCGTGCAGGACGGTGGTGGACCAGGTGACGTCGGTCAGCTTCGGCGCACCGGAGAAGGAGTAGTTGGTGTAGGTGCCGGGGGTGGTCCCGAGGTCCGCGGCCTGGGTGGGGGGCGCCGTGCCGAGCAGGGCCAGAGCGGCTGCTGCGACGGTGGCGGTGAAGGTGGCGAACAAGTGGCGCAGGGTCATGCGTTGCACCTGCTTCTGCTGGGGAACGGGGATCGTTGCCTTGCATGCACCGGCCCGGACAGGGCGTGGGCGCACCTCGTGCGGTGAAACCCGCCTGACAGGGCCGTGTCACGGCCCTGTCAGGCCTTCCCGGTCAGATCCTCAGGAGCGGACCTGACCGCGTTCGAAGTACGCGATCAGCTCGGGGTCGAGGGCGGGCACGTCGTACGGCGCACCGCCCTCACGCAGCGAGCGGGTCGCGAGCACACCGGCGGCGACGCTCATCCGGGCGGCGACCGGCGAGGTGTCGGTCACGCCTCCGTCGCGCACGAACCGGCAGAATTCCTCCATGACCCGGGTGTCCCCGCCGCCGTGCGAGCCGCCGGCCTCCGGGACCCGGTAGGTGATGTCGGCGTCTGCGCGGTAGCCGCTGGGGCCGGTGTTCCAGACCTTGACCTCGTCACCGGGGCTGTCGCCGAAGTTCTCCAGCCGCCCCTCGGTGCCGATGACGGTGTAGTTGCGCCAGTAGTCCGGGGTGAAGTGGCACTGCTGGTAGGCGGCGACCACGCCGTTGTCGAGCTGCATGTTCATCACCGAGACGTCCTCGACGTCCACGATGTGGTGCAGGTCCTTACGGGCCGTCGGCGGCCAGTCGAACTCGCGCAGCCAGTTGTCCGGGCGCGGGGTGTCCGGCTCGCGCCGCGGCAGGTCGCCGTAGACCAGCAGGTCGCCCAGCGCGTTGACGCGCCGGGTGTAGCCGCCGGCCAGCCAGTGCAGCACGTCGATGTCGTGCGCGGCCTTCTGGAGCAGCAGACCGGTGGTCCGGGTCCGGTCTGCGTGCCAGTCCTTGAAGTAGTAGTCGCCGCCGTAGCCGACGAAGTGGCGTACCCAGACGGCCTTGGGCTCGCCGATGTCGCCGCGGGCGATGATGTCGCGCATCAGCCGCACGACACCCATGTGCCGCATGTTGTGGCCGACGTAGAGCCGGGTACCGGTCTCGTACGCGGCACGCAGGACGTTGTCGCAGCTCTCGACGGTGATCCCGAGCGGCTTCTCGACGAAGACGGCCTTGCCCGCCCGCAGCGCGTCGATGGCGATGGCCTCATGGGTGTCGTCCGGGGTGGCGACGATGACCGCGTCGATGTCGTCCCGGTCGAGGAGCAGCTTGTAGTCCTCGACCGCGACGTCCGTGCCGAAGCGCTCGGCCTCGCGGCTGCGCACCTCGGGGTCGAGGTCGCAGACGGCGGTGATCGCCGAACCCTGTCCGGGGTGGTGGGCGGACATCGCGATGGAACGGCGCAGGCCGAGTCCGATGACGCCGAGTCGCAGGTCTGACACGGGGGTCCCTTCTCTGTCTGTACGGGTGGTGCGGGTGGTGCGGATGGTGCGGACGAGAACCGGCTCCCCGGCCCCGGGCTACTTGCCGGCGAGCGAGGCCTCGAACTCGGCACGCATCTTGTCGCCGCCGCCGGAGCGCCACTTGCGCAGCTGCTCCTTGTACGCGGAGAGCGGCTTGCGGCCCGCGACGATGTCCAGCTGGCAGTCGCTCATGGCGGTGGTGAGCGAGGGGCTCTTGCTGGTGGAGGTGTCGGAGAAGTGTCCGCTCGTCGGGTTCGTCTGGCTGATCTTGAGGAGCTCCTGCTGCCAGCCGTGGATCCGCCCGGCCAGCTCCGGCTGGCCCGGCAGGTAGATGTACTCGGGGCCCGCGGCGAGGAAGGCCAGCGGCATGGCCGTGGTCACCGCCTCGGAGTTCCCCTTGGGCGTGAGCGTGACGTCGCCCTTGGCCGTCCGGGTGAAGTGCTTGCCCTCGATACCGTTGTCGAGGAAGAGCCGCTCCTCCGTACCGAAGGGGGCGGCCAGGTAGTCCATGACGCCCAGCAGCATCTTCACGCGCTTGGCATCGGCCTTCTTGCTGATGGCGGTGTAGCCGACCGAGCCGTAACCCATGCTGTACCTCGGCTTCGCACCGGCCTTGGCGGCGAAGGGCACGATGACGCCGAACGGGAAGTCGTACGTCTTGGCGTCGACCAGGAAGCTGGGGAAGGACTGCACGTAGGCGCCGAGCGAGCCCTGCGCCATCTTCTCCATGGTGGTGGAGAGGTTGGGGTCCGGCCAGAAGAGACCGGCCTTGGCCACCTTGACGGCGAACGCCAGGGCCTCCTGGTACTCCTCCGTCTCGTACATGTGGGTCAGCTTTCCACCCTCCAGCCGCCAGCCGCTGGGCGCCCCGAACCACTGGGCGAACTGGCCGATGTGGTTCACGTACGCCGGCTCCAGGACGTACTTGTTGCGCTTGGGGTCCGCGAGTTCCCTGCCCTTGGCCAGGAAGTCCTCGGCGCTGGTGAACTCGGCTCCGCCGACCGGCTTCCAGAAGTCCTGATTGACGGCGTAGACCTGGCCCATGGAGCCGTAGGCGACGGTGACGCCGCGGATCTTCCCGTTGACCACGGCGGTCTTCCACGCGGTGGTCGGCAGGTTCGCCAGGTTCGGGTAGTCCTTCACCGCGTCGCCCGAGAGGTGCGGGGTCAGGTCGTGGAACTTGGCGTCCAGCAGCTCGGGCACCCGCTGGATGCCCTGGTTCGGCGGGAACCAGACCAGGTCGGGTATGTCGCCGCCGGCCATCATGGCGTTGAACTTGGTGAGGTAGGCGTCGACACCCTGGTCCACCACGATCGTCATGTCGAACCGGGCCCCGAGGCGCTTGTTCAGTTCCTGCCAGTAGGCGTTCTTGGCCTGCGGCGGTGCGGGGGTGGTGAACGTCTCGGTGAGGGCCGTGATGCGGCTGCCGTCACCGGGCGCCTTGGCCACCGACTTGGTGAGGGCCTTGGGGTACCGGAGATACGTGGCGTCGAGACCGGCCGCGTTGCCCGCCAGGTCGGCGGGGGCGGTCTGCGCGGGCACGTACGCCGGGAGCTTGAGCTTGGCCGACGCCTTGGAACCGCCCTTGCTGACCGTGGCACCGCTGCCGCAGGCGCTCAGGGTCGACAGCCCGGCCACGGTCAGGCCGGCGAATCCCGCGGCGCCCATGAAACCGCGCCGGGACAAGTTGGTGGACATGGGGCTCCTTGGAGGGTGTGAAGTGCGTGGCGGCGATGCAGGGGGTGGGCGGATCAGCCCTTGATCGCCCCGGTGAGGACGCCCTTGACGAAGAACTTCTGCAGGAAGGGGTAGACGCAGAAGATGGGCACGATGGCGATGATCAGCACGGCCATCTGCAAGGAGGTCGCCGGCGGTACCGCGTGGACGCCCATGGCCGACGCGTTAATGCTCTGCCCGTTGAGCACGTAACTGCGCAGAATCACCTGGATGGGGAACTTGCTGGAGTCGTTGAGGTAGAGCACCGCGTTGAAGAAGCTGTTCCAGTACCCGACCGCGTAGAACAGGCCGACCACGGCGAGGACCGCCTTGGACAGCGGGAGGACGATCCGGAAGAGGACCGTGACCTCACCGGCGCCGTCGATCCGCGCCGCGTCGTACAGCTCCTCGGGAATGCTCTGGAAGAAGGAGCGGACGACCACGATGTTGAACGCGTTGAGCAGGACCGGCAGGATCAGCGCGGCGTAGGTGTCCAGCATCTTGAACTGCTGGACGGCCAGGTACGTCGGAATGATGCCGGGAGCGAAGAGGAACGTGCCCAGCACCAGCAGCAGGATCGGCTTGGCGAGGACGCTGCCGGGGCGCGAGGTCCCGTACGCGATCATCACCGTGCACGCCAGGCTGAGCGCGGTGCCGACCAGGGTGATCCCGATGGAGACGAGCGCGGCCTGCGTGACGACCCCGCCGGAGAGGATGACCCGGTAGGCCTCCAGCGTCGGGTGGTGCGGCAGCAGTACGTAGCCGCCGTTGGCGTTCAGCTCCTCGCGGCCCGCCAGGCTGGTGCCGATGGCGAGGAGGAACGGGTAGAGCACGATCACGGTGAGGACGATCAGGGCCAGACCCTTAGCGCCCTGTCCGTACCAGTGGGGGCGCTCCATCCACGGAGGCCTGCCGTTGGAGGCGCGGAGGCCCCCACCGGCCCGTGGGCCGAACCTGGCACCGCGCAGCCGGGTCGCGACGGACTGCTGACTCATCGGTAGACTCCCTGCTCGCCGAAGCGGTGGGCCAGCTTGTTGGCGGCGAGGATGAGGGCGAATCCGATGACGCCCTTCATCAGGCCGGCGGCGGTACTCATGCCCCAGTCGCCGTCCACGACCCCGTGGAAGTAGACGTAGGTGTCCATGACTTCGGAGGCGTCCGGGCCGACCGCGTCACGCTGCAGGATGATCTGCTCGAAGCCGACCGACAGGATGTCGCCGAGCCGCAGGATCAGCAGCATCAGGATCACCGGCCGGATGCCCGGCAGGGTGATGTGCCAGATCCGGCGGAGCCAGCCGGCCCCGTCCATCGCGGCGGACTCGTACTGGCCCATGTCGATCGAGGCGATGGACGCCAGGAAGATGATCGTGCCCCAGCCGGTGTCCTTCCAGATGGCCTGGGCGGTGATGAGCAGCTTGAAGGTGCCGGGGTCCGTCATCACATTGCCGATGCTGACGCCGTGCTCCATCAGCAGCGTGGTGACCGAACCCGCGCCGCCGAGCACCTGCTTGAACATGGCCACGACGACGACCCAGGACAGGAAGTGCGGGAGGTACACGACGGTCTGGATAAAGCGCTTGATCTTCTCGCTGATCAGCGAGTTGAGCAGCAGTGCCAGGGCGATCGGTGCCGGGAAGTACAGCAGCAGCTGGATCGCGGTGATCTGGAGCGTGTTGGAGACCGCGCTCCAGAACTCCGGTTCGGCCAGCAGCGCGGTGAAGTTCGAGAGCCCGACGAACGGGCTCTGCTTGAAGCCCAGGAACGGCTGGTAGTCCTGGAAGGCGATGACGTTGCCCGCGAGCGGCAGGTAGAAGAAAAGCGCAAAGTACAGAACACCGGGCAGGCAGAAGAGCAGCAGCGCCCTATCCCGTTTCAGCCGGTATCGGAGCGGCTGCCGTATTCGGTTCTTCTTGGGCTTCTTCCCGGCGGGCAGGTCGGCACCGTCCGGGTCGCGGGGCTGCGGCGCGGACTGCCGCGCTGCTGTGACCGGCACATCTGCCATCGTCACAGGCACCTCCAGGGCTGATGGAGCGAGAGAACGTCCCGCATACGTGGAGGTGGGCCGCGCCCCGGGAAGGGTGCGGCCGCTGCTCCTTCACGGCGACAGGCACATAGTTCACGACAGCCCACCCGGATGGCAAGAGTTGTTCATTTCACAGAGGTAACGAACATCTATTGACATCCAAAAACCACAACACGCAGCACGCCAGCACACTCCCGGGATCGAAATATGCACAGAAGAGACACAGGGCAGCCTTGAAGCGACTGTCACCTATACCGCCGACCCGTCACATCCGGTCTCCGTATGCTTGGTTGTGATCGATCACGCATGCGCTAGCGCATGTTCCGGCACGACGGGACACGGTCCAGGGCACGCGAAACGGCGG
>CBRG010000178.1 GCA_000470535.1 Streptomyces sp. AW19M42 | reverse complement strand
AATGCTTGGCTTCCATAAGCAGATGGATAACCGCATCAAGCTCTTGGAAGAGATTCTGTCTTTTCGTATGCAGGGCGTTGAGTTCGATAATGGTGATATGTATGTTGACGGCCATAAGGCTGCTTCTGACGTTCGTGATGAGTTTGTATCTGTTACTGAGAAGTTAATGGATGAATTGGCACAATGCTACAATGTGCTCCCCCAACTTGATATTAATAACACTATAGACCACCGCCCCGAAGGGGACGAAAAATGGTTTTTAGAGAACGAGAAGACGGTTACGCAGTTTTGCCGCAAGCTGGCTGCTGAACGCCCTCTTAAGGATATTCGCGATGAGTATAATTACCCCAAAAAGAAAGGTATTAAGGATGAGTGTTCAAGATTGCTGGAGGCCTCCACTATGAAATCGCGTAGAGGCTTTGCTATTCAGCGTTTGATGAATGCAATGCGACAGGCTCATGCTGATGGTTGGTTTATCGTTTTTGACACTCTCACGTTGGCTGACGACCGATTAGAGGCGTTTTATGATAATCCCAATGCTTTGCGTGACTATTTTCGTGATATTGGTCGTATGGTTCTTGCTGCCGAGGGTCGCAAGGCTAATGATTCACACGCCGACTGCTATCAGTATTTTTGTGTGCCTGAGTATGGTACAGCTAATGGCCGTCTTCATTTCCATGCGGTGCACTTTATGCGGACACTTCCTACAGGTAGCGTTGACCCTAATTTTGGTCGTCGGGTACGCAATCGCCGCCAGTTAAATAGCTTGCAAAATACGTGGCCTTATGGTTACAGTATGCCCATCGCAGTTCGCTACACGCAGGACGCTTTTTCACGTTCTGGTTGGTTGTGGCCTGTTGATGCTAAAGGTGAGCCGCTTAAAGCTACCAGTTATATGGCTGTTGGTTTCTATGTGGCTAAATACGTTAACAAAAAGTCAGATATGGACCTTGCTGCTAAAGGTCTAGGAGCTAAAGAATGGAACAACTCACTAAAAACCAAGCTGTCGCTACTTCCCAAGAAGCTGTTCAGAATCAGAATGAGCCGCAACTTCGGGATGAAAATGCTCACAATGACAAATCTGTCCACGGAGTGCTTAATCCAACTTACCAAGCTGGGTTACGACGCGACGCCGTTCAACCAGATATTGAAGCAGAACGCAAAAAGAGAGATGAGATTGAGGCTGGGAAAAGTTACTGTAGCCGACGTTTTGGCGGCGCAACCTGTGACGACAAATCTGCTCAAATTTATGCGCGCTTCGATAAAAATGATTGGCGTATCCAACCTGCAGAGTTTTATCGCTTCCATGACGCAGAAGTTAACACTTTCGGATATTTCTGATGAGTCGAAAAATTATCTTGATAAAGCAGGAATTACTACTGCTTGTTTACGAATTAAATCGAAGTGGACTGCTGGCGGAAAATGAGAAAATTCGACCTATCCTTGCGCAGCTCGAGAAGCTCTTACTTTGCGACCTTTCGCCATCAACTAACGATTCTGTCAAAAACTGACGCGTTGGATGAGGAGAAGTGGCTTAATATGCTTGGCACGTTCGTCAAGGACTGGTTTAGATATGAGTCACATTTTGTTCATGGTAGAGATTCTCTTGTTGACATTTTAAAAGAGCGTGGATTACTATCTGAGTCCGATGCTGTTCAACCACTAATAGGTAAGAAATCATGAGTCAAGTTACTGAACAATCCGTACGTTTCCAGACCGCTTTGGCCTCTATTAAGCTCATTCAGGCTTCTGCCGTTTTGGATTTAACCGAAGATGATTTCGATTTTCTGACGAGTAACAAAGTTTGGATTGCTACTGACCGCTCTCGTGCTCGTCGCTGCGTTGAGGCTTGCGTTTATGGTACGCTGGACTTTGTAGGATACCCTCGCTTTCCTGCTCCTGTTGAGTTTATTGCTGCCGTCATTGCTTATTATGTTCATCCCGTCAACATTCAAACGGCCTGTCTCATCATGGAAGGCGCTGAATTTACGGAAAACATTATTAATGGCGTCGAGCGTCCGGTTAAAGCCGCTGAATTGTTCGCGTTTACCTTGCGTGTACGCGCAGGAAACACTGACGTTCTTACTGACGCAGAAGAAAACGTGCGTCAAAAATTACGTGCAGAAGGAGTGATGTAATGTCTAAAGGTAAAAAACGTTCTGGCGCTCGCCCTGGTCGTCCGCAGCCGTTGCGAGGTACTAAAGGCAAGCGTAAAGGCGCTCGTCTTTGGTATGTAGGTGGTCAACAATTTTAATTGCAGGGGCTTCGGCCCCTTACTTGAGGATAAATTATGTCTAATATTCAAACTGGCGCCGAGCGTATGCCGCATGACCTTTCCCATCTTGGCTTCCTTGCTGGTCAGATTGGTCGTCTTATTACCATTTCAACTACTCCGGTTATCGCTGGCGACTCCTTCGAGATGGACGCCGTTGGCGCTCTCCGTCTTTCTCCATTGCGTCGTGGCCTTGCTATTGACTCTACTGTAGACATTTTTACTTTTTATGTCCCTCATCGTCACGTTTATGGTGAACAGTGGATTAAGTTCATGAAGGATGGTGTTAATGCCACTCCTCTCCCGACTGTTAACACTACTGGTTATATTGACCATGCCGCTTTTCTTGGCACGATTAACCCTGATACCAATAAAATCCCTAAGCATTTGTTTCAGGGTTATTTGAATATCTATAACAACTATTTTAAAGCGCCGTGGATGCCTGACCGTACCGAGGCTAACCCTAATGAGCTTAATCAAGATGATGCTCGTTATGGTTTCCGTTGCTGCCATCTCAAAAACATTTGGACTGCTCCGCTTCCTCCTGAGACTGAGCTTTCTCGCCAAATGACGACTTCTACCACATCTATTGACATTATGGGTCTGCAAGCTGCTTATGCTAATTTGCATACTGACCAAGAACGTGATTACTTCATGCAGCGTTACCATGATGTTATTTCTTCATTTGGAGGTAAAACCTCTTATGACGCTGACAACCGTCCTTTACTTGTCATGCGCTCTAATCTCTGGGCATCTGGCTATGATGTTGATGGAACTGACCAAACGTCGTTAGGCCAGTTTTCTGGTCGTGTTCAACAGACCTATAAACATTCTGTGCCGCGTTTCTTTGTTCCTGAGCATGGCACTATGTTTACTCTTGCGCTTGTTCGTTTTCCGCCTACTGCGACTAAAGAGATTCAGTACCTTAACGCTAAAGGTGCTTTGACTTATACCGATATTGCTGGCGACCCTGTTTTGTATGGCAACTTGCCGCCGCGTGAAATTTCTATGAAGGATGTTTTCCGTTCTGGTGATTCGTCTAAGAAGTTTAAGATTGCTGAGGGTCAGTGGTATCGTTATGCGCCTTCGTATGTTTCTCCTGCTTATCACCTTCTTGAAGGCTTCCCATTCATTCAGGAACCGCCTTCTGGTGATTTGCAAGAACGCGTACTTATTCGCCACCATGATTATGACCAGTGTTTCCAGTCCGTTCAGTTGTTGCAGTGGAATAGTCAGGTTAAATTTAATGTGACCGTTTATCGCAATCTGCCGACCACTCGCGATTCAATCATGACTTCGTGATAAAAGATTGAGTGTGAGGTTATAACGCCGAAGCGGTAAAAATTTTAATTTTTGCCGCTGAGGGGTTGACCAAGCGAAGCGCGGTAGGTTTTCTGCTTAGGAGTTTAATCATGTTTCAGACTTTTATTTCTCGCCATAATTCAAACTTTTTTTCTGATAAGCTGGTTCTCACTTCTGTTACTCCAGCTTCTTCGGCACCTGTTTTACAGACACCTAAAGCTACATCGTCAACGTTATATTTTGATAGTTTGACGGTTAATGCTGGTAATGGTGGTTTTCTTCATTGCATTCAGATGGATACATCTGTCAACGCCGCTAATCAGGTTGTTTCTGTTGGTGCTGATATTGCTTTTGATGCCGACCCTAAATTTTTTGCCTGTTTGGTTCGCTTTGAGTCTTCTTCGGTTCCGACTACCCTCCCGACTGCCTATGATGTTTATCCTTTGGATGGTCGCCATGATGGTGGTTATTATACCGTCAAGGACTGTGTGACTATTGACGTCCTTCCCCGTACGCCGGGCAATAATGTTTATGTTGGTTTCATGGTTTGGTCTAACTTTACCGCTACTAAATGCCGCGGATTGGTTTCGCTGAATCAGGTTATTAAAGAGATTATTTGTCTCCAGCCACTTAAGTGAGGTGATTTATGTTTGGTGCTATTGCTGGCGGTATTGCTTCTGCTCTTGCTGGTGGCGCCATGTCTAAATTGTTTGGAGGCGGTCAAAAAGCCGCCTCCGGTGGCATTCAAGGTGATGTGCTTGCTACCGATAACAATACTGTAGGCATGGGTGATGCTGGTATTAAATCTGCCATTCAAGGCTCTAATGTTCCTAACCCTGATGAGGCCGTCCCTAGTTTTGTTTCTGGTGCTATGGCTAAAGCTGGTAAAGGACTTCTTGAAGGTACGTTGCAGGCTGGCACTTCTGCCGTTTCTGATAAGTTGCTTGATTTGGTTGGACTTGGTGGCAAGTCTGCCGCTGATAAAGGAAAGGATACTCGTGATTATCTTGCTGCTGCATTTCCTGAGCTTAATGCTTGGGAGCGTGCTGGTGCTGATGCTTCCTCTGCTGGTATGGTTGACGCCGGATTTGAGAATCAAAAAGAGCTTACTAAAATGCAACTGGACAATCAGAAAGAGATTGCCGAGATGCAAAATGAGACTCAAAAAGAGATTGCTGGCATTCAGTCGGCGACTTCACGCCAGAATACGAAAGACCAGGTATATGCACAAAATGAGATGCTTGCTTATCAACAGAAGGAGTCTACTGCTCGCGTTGCGTCTATTATGGAAAACACCAATCTTTCCAAGCAACAGCAGGTTTCCGAGATTATGCGCCAAATGCTTACTCAAGCTCAAACGGCTGGTCAGTATTTTACCAATGACCAAATCAAAGAAATGACTCGCAAGGTTAGTGCTGAGGTTGACTTAGTTCATCAGCAAACGCAGAATCAGCGGTATGGCTCTTCTCATATTGGCGCTACTGCAAAGGATATTTCTAATGTCGTCACTGATGCTGCTTCTGGTGTGGTTGATATTTTTCATGGTATTGATAAAGCTGTTGCCGATACTTGGAACAATTTCTGGAAAGACGGTAAAGCTGATGGTATTGGCTCTAATTTGTCTAGGAAATAACCGTCAGGATTGACACCCTCCCAATTGTATGTTTTCATGCCTCCAAATCTTGGAGGCTTTTTTATGGTTCGTTCTTATTACCCTTCTGAATGTCACGCTGATTATTTTGACTTTGAGCGTATCGAGGCTCTTAAACCTGCTATTGAGGCTTGTGGCATTTCTACTCTTTCTCAATCCCCAATGCTTGGCTTCCATAAGCAGATGGATAACCGCATCAAGCTCTTGGAAGAGATTCTGTCTTTTCGTATGCAGGGCGTTGAGTTCGATAATGGTGATATGTATGTTGACGGCCATAAGGCTGCTTCTGACGTTCGTGATGAGTTTGTATCTGTTACTGAGAAGTTAATGGATGAATTGGCACAATGCTACAATGTGCTCCCCCAACTTGATATTAATAACACTATAGACCACCGCCCCGAAGGGGACGAAAAATGGTTTTTAGAGAACGAGAAGACGGTTACGCAGTTTTGCCGCAAGCTGGCTGCTGAACGCCCTCTTAAGGATATTCGCGATGAGTATAATTACCCCAAAAAGAAAGGTATTAAGGATGAGTGTTCAAGATTGCTGGAGGCCTCCACTATGAAATCGCGTAGAGGCTTTGCTATTCAGCGTTTGATGAATGCAATGCGACAGGCTCATGCTGATGGTTGGTTTATCGTTTTTGACACTCTCACGTTGGCTGACGACCGATTAGAGGCGTTTTATGATAATCCCAATGCTTTGCGTGACTATTTTCGTGATATTGGTCGTATGGTTCTTGCTGCCGAGGGTCGCAAGGCTAATGATTCACACGCCGACTGCTATCAGTATTTTTGTGTGCCTGAGTATGGTACAGCTAATGGCCGTCTTCATTTCCATGCGGTGCACTTTATGCGGACACTTCCTACAGGTAGCGTTGACCCTAATTTTGGTCGTCGGGTACGCAATCGCCGCCAGTTAAATAGCTTGCAAAATACGTGGCCTTATGGTTACAGTATGCCCATCGCAGTTCGCTACACGCAGGACGCTTTTTCACGTTCTGGTTGGTTGTGGCCTGTTGATGCTAAAGGTGAGCCGCTTAAAGCTACCAGTTATATGGCTGTTGGTTTCTATGTGGCTAAATACGTTAACAAAAAGTCAGATATGGACCTTGCTGCTAAAGGTCTAGGAGCTAAAGAATGGAACAACTCACTAAAAACCAAGCTGTCGCTACTTCCCAAGAAGCTGTTCAGAATCAGAATGAGCCGCAACTTCGGGATGAAAATGCTCACAATGACAAATCTGTCCACGGAGTGCTTAATCCAACTTACCAAGCTGGGTTACGACGCGACGCCGTTCAACCAGATATTGAAGCAGAACGCAAAAAGAGAGATGAGATTGAGGCTGGGAAAAGTTACTGTAGCCGACGTTTTGGCGGCGCAACCTGTGACGACAAATCTGCTCAAATTTATGCGCGCTTCGATAAAAATGATTGGCGTATCCAACCTGCAGAGTTTTATCGCTTCCATGACGCAGAAGTTAACACTTTCGGATATTTCTGATGAGTCGAAAAATTATCTTGATAAAGCAGGAATTACTACTGCTTGTTTACGAATTAAATCGAAGTGGACTGCTGGCGGAAAATGAGAAAATTCGACCTATCCTTGCGCAGCTCGAGAAGCTCTTACTTTGCGACCTTTCGCCATCAACTAACGATTCTGTCAAAAACTGACGC
Source organism: Streptomyces sp. AW19M42 (assembly GCA_000470535.1). Taxonomy (GTDB): domain Bacteria; phylum Actinomycetota; class Actinomycetes; order Streptomycetales; family Streptomycetaceae; genus Streptomyces. The sequence goes on along the minus strand of CBRG010000178.1, from coordinate 3,867 downwards.
GTTGGATGAGGAGAAGTGGCTTAATATGCTTGGCACGTTCGTCAAGGACTGGTTTAGATATGAGTCACATTTTGTTCATGGTAGAGATTCTCTTGTTGACATTTTAAAAGAGCGTGGATTACTATCTGAGTCCGATGCTGTTCAACCACTAATAGGTAAGAAATCATGAGTCAAGTTACTGAACAATCCGTACGTTTCCAGACCGCTTTGGCCTCTATTAAGCTCATTCAGGCTTCTGCCGTTTTGGATTTAACCGAAGATGATTTCGATTTTCTGACGAGTAACAAAGTTTGGATTGCTACTGACCGCTCTCGTGCTCGTCGCTGCGTTGAGGCTTGCGTTTATGGTACGCTGGACTTTGTAGGATACCCTCGCTTTCCTGCTCCTGTTGAGTTTATTGCTGCCGTCATTGCTTATTATGTTCATCCCGTCAACATTCAAACGGCCTGTCTCATCATGGAAGGCGCTGAATTTACGGAAAACATTATTAATGGCGTCGAGCGTCCGGTTAAAGCCGCTGAATTGTTCGCGTTTACCTTGCGTGTACGCGCAGGAAACACTGACGTTCTTACTGACGCAGAAGAAAACGTGCGTCAAAAATTACGTGCAGAAGGAGTGATGTAATGTCTAAAGGTAAAAAACGTTCTGGCGCTCGCCCTGGTCGTCCGCAGCCGTTGCGAGGTACTAAAGGCAAGCGTAAAGGCGCTCGTCTTTGGTATGTAGGTGGTCAACAATTTTAATTGCAGGGGCTTCGGCCCCTTACTTGAGGATAAATTATGTCTAATATTCAAACTGGCGCCGAGCGTATGCCGCATGACCTTTCCCATCTTGGCTTCCTTGCTGGTCAGATTGGTCGTCTTATTACCATTTCAACTACTCCGGTTATCGCTGGCGACTCCTTCGAGATGGACGCCGTTGGCGCTCTCCGTCTTTCTCCATTGCGTCGTGGCCTTGCTATTGACTCTACTGTAGACATTTTTACTTTTTATGTCCCTCATCGTCACGTTTATGGTGAACAGTGGATTAAGTTCATGAAGGATGGTGTTAATGCCACTCCTCTCCCGACTGTTAACACTACTGGTTATATTGACCATGCCGCTTTTCTTGGCACGATTAACCCTGATACCAATAAAATCCCTAAGCATTTGTTTCAGGGTTATTTGAATATCTATAACAACTATTTTAAAGCGCCGTGGATGCCTGACCGTACCGAGGCTAACCCTAATGAGCTTAATCAAGATGATGCTCGTTATGGTTTCCGTTGCTGCCATCTCAAAAACATTTGGACTGCTCCGCTTCCTCCTGAGACTGAGCTTTCTCGCCAAATGACGACTTCTACCACATCTATTGACATTATGGGTCTGCAAGCTGCTTATGCTAATTTGCATACTGACCAAGAACGTGATTACTTCATGCAGCGTTACCATGATGTTATTTCTTCATTTGGAGGTAAAACCTCTTATGACGCTGACAACCGTCCTTTACTTGTCATGCGCTCTAATCTCTGGGCATCTGGCTATGATGTTGATGGAACTGACCAAACGTCGTTAGGCCAGTTTTCTGGTCGTGTTCAACAGACCTATAAACATTCTGTGCCGCGTTTCTTTGTTCCTGAGCATGGCACTATGTTTACTCTTGCGCTTGTTCGTTTTCCGCCTACTGCGACTAAAGAGATTCAGTACCTTAACGCTAAAGGTGCTTTGACTTATACCGATATTGCTGGCGACCCTGTTTTGTATGGCAACTTGCCGCCGCGTGAAATTTCTATGAAGGATGTTTTCCGTTCTGGTGATTCGTCTAAGAAGTTTAAGATTGCTGAGGGTCAGTGGTATCGTTATGCGCCTTCGTATGTTTCTCCTGCTTATCACCTTCTTGAAGGCTTCCCATTCATTCAGGAACCGCCTTCTGGTGATTTGCAAGAACGCGTACTTATTCGCCACCATGATTATGACCAGTGTTTCCAGTCCGTTCAGTTGTTGCAGTGGAATAGTCAGGTTAAATTTAATGTGACCGTTTATCGCAATCTGCCGACCACTCGCGATTCAATCATGACTTCGTGATAAAAGATTGAGTGTGAGGTTATAACGCCGAAGCGGTAAAAATTTTAATTTTTGCCGCTGAGGGGTTGACCAAGCGAAGCGCGGTAGGTTTTCTGCTTAGGAGTTTAATCATGTTTCAGACTTTTATTTCTCGCCATAATTCAAACTTTTTTTCTGATAAGCTGGTTCTCACTTCTGTTACTCCAGCTTCTTCGGCACCTGTTTTACAGACACCTAAAGCTACATCGTCAACGTTATATTTTGATAGTTTGACGGTTAATGCTGGTAATGGTGGTTTTCTTCATTGCATTCAGATGGATACATCTGTCAACGCCGCTAATCAGGTTGTTTCTGTTGGTGCTGATATTGCTTTTGATGCCGACCCTAAATTTTTTGCCTGTTTGGTTCGCTTTGAGTCTTCTTCGGTTCCGACTACCCTCCCGACTGCCTATGATGTTTATCCTTTGGATGGTCGCCATGATGGTGGTTATTATACCGTCAAGGACTGTGTGACTATTGACGTCCTTCCCCGTACGCCGGGCAATAATGTTTATGTTGGTTTCATGGTTTGGTCTAACTTTACCGCTACTAAATGCCGCGGATTGGTTTCGCTGAATCAGGTTATTAAAGAGATTATTTGTCTCCAGCCACTTAAGTGAGGTGATTTATGTTTGGTGCTATTGCTGGCGGTATTGCTTCTGCTCTTGCTGGTGGCGCCATGTCTAAATTGTTTGGAGGCGGTCAAAAAGCCGCCTCCGGTGGCATTCAAGGTGATGTGCTTGCTACCGATAACAATACTGTAGGCATGGGTGATGCTGGTATTAAATCTGCCATTCAAGGCTCTAATGTTCCTAACCCTGATGAGGCCGTCCCTAGTTTTGTTTCTGGTGCTATGGCTAAAGCTGGTAAAGGACTTCTTGAAGGTACGTTGCAGGCTGGCACTTCTGCCGTTTCTGATAAGTTGCTTGATTTGGTTGGACTTGGTGGCAAGTCTGCCGCTGATAAAGGAAAGGATACTCGTGATTATCTTGCTGCTGCATTTCCTGAGCTTAATGCTTGGGAGCGTGCTGGTGCTGATGCTTCCTCTGCTGGTATGGTTGACGCCGGATTTGAGAATCAAAAAGAGCTTACTAAAATGCAACTGGACAATCAGAAAGAGATTGCCGAGATGCAAAATGAGACTCAAAAAGAGATTGCTGGCATTCAGTCGGCGACTTCACGCCAGAATACGAAAGACCAGGTATATGCACAAAATGAGATGCTTGCTTATCAACAGAAGGAGTCTACTGCTCGCGTTGCGTCTATTATGGAAAACACCAATCTTTCCAAGCAACAGCAGGTTTCCGAGATTATGCGCCAAATGCTTACTCAAGCTCAAACGGCTGGTCAGTATTTTACCAATGACCAAATCAAAGAAATGACTCGCAAGGTTAGTGCTGAGGTTGACTTAGTTCATCAGCAAACGCAGAATCAGCGGTATGGCTCTTCTCATATTGGCGCTACTGCAAAGGATATTTCTAATGTCGTCACTGATGCTGCTTCTGGTGTGGTTGATATTTTTCATGGTATTGATAAAGCTGTTGCCGATACTTGGAACAATTTCTGGAAAGACGGTAAAGCTGATGGTATTGGCTCTAATTTGTCTAGGAAATAACCGTCAGGATTGACACCCTCCCAATTGTATGTTTTCATGCCTCCAAATCTTGGAGGCTTTTTTATGGTTCGTTCTTATTACCCTTCTGAATGTCACGCTGATTATTTTGACTTTGAGCGTATCGAGGCTCTTAAACCTGCTATTGAGGCTTGTGGCATTTCTACTCTTTCTCAA
>CBRG010000177.1 GCA_000470535.1 Streptomyces sp. AW19M42 | reverse complement strand
CATGATCAGCCTGGCGGACTCCAGTCCGGTGCGGGCACCAGGGTCAGCAGGACCAGCACGGCCGCCGGCGGCAGCGGTGCCTCGGCGCCCAGCAGCCCGGCCGCCGCGCCGTCGAACGGCGTCCCGGACAGATCGCCGCGCAGGTGGAGGAAGAAGAGCAGCGCCACCATCGAGCCGAGGGTGCACGAGACGGCGGTGGAGACCGCGGCGAGCACGCTGAGCCGGACCGGGCCCATGCCGACGGCGGAGAGTCCGGCGCGCGGGCGGGTGCTCGGGTCGGTCCGGGCCACCGCGACCGCGAACTGCACGGTGGCGGCCAGCGGCACGAAGCACCACAGCAGCCGCAGCACGGAACCGGCGGAGTGCGCCGGGTGCCCGGAGGCGTAGCCCAGGGTGCACAGCAGGAGGAAGCCGACCCCGGCGGATGCGGCCGCGACCAGCAGCCGCCGCATCAGGACCAGTGGATGGGAACCGCGGGCTAGACGGAGAGCGAGCACGCCGCGCGGCCCTCCGTGTCGGTCCCGGCGGTCAGCTTGACCGTGGCGACCCGGCGCCCGTCCAGCAGCGGCACCGCGCGGTCCGCGAGGGCGGCGATCTCCGCGTCGTGCGTGGCGAGGACCACCGTGATGCCGTGCGAGCGGGCCGCGCTGGTCAGGGTGCGCAGCACATGGGTGCGGTCGGTGCGGTGCAGGGTCGCGGTGGGCTCGTCGGCGAAGATCACCGCGGGGGCGCCGGCCAGCGCACGGGCCACCGAGATCCGCTGTCGCTGGCTCTGCTGGAGGGTGTGCGGCCGCTTCCTGGCGCACATGCCGATGTCGAGGCGCTCCAGCCACTCCATGGCGGTCTTCTTGGCCTCCCGGTGCGAGGCGCCGCGCAGCAGCAGCGGAAGGGCGGTGTTCTCCCAGGTGGTCAGCTCCGGGACGAGCTGCGGTTCGGGGGCGATCCAGCCGAACTTGTCGCGGCGCAGCCGCTCGCGCAGCCGGGGTCCCATGGTGTGGACGGGGACGCTGTTGAACCACACCTCCCCCTCGGTGGGCACCAGTTGGCCGGACAGGCAGTGCAGCAGGGTCGTCTTGCCGCTGCCGCGCGGGCCGGTCACGGCGAGGATCTCGCCGTCGCGGATCCCCAGGGACACCCCGCCGAGCGCGGGTGAGCCGTTGTGGGAGTGGTGCAGGGAGCGCGCCCAGATCACGTCGTTGTCCGGCGGGGCCACCATGGCGTACACCTCGGTTCAGATCAGATATCCCGTTCCCCCGTACGGGGGAACGAAGAGGGGGCCGATCGGTCACTCGGCACCGTAAGGATTCGGACCGCGGTGTGCCCACAGCACGCGGCCCGGGTGCGCCTCTTCCCACTCGACTGGGCGCATCCGGGCCGCGTGGACCGTATGAAATGACCGCTGGAGGACCGTCCGTGGAGGGTCAAGCGGTGGTCAAGCCGGACTCGCTCGATCAGCCGGTCGAGCGATCGGTCAGAGCTTCGTCCAGGCCTCCGTCAGGACGGACCGCAGGATGGCCTCGATCTCGTCGAACGTGGACTGGTCGGAGATCAGCGGCGGGGCGAGCTGGACGACCGGGTCGCCGCGGTCGTCGGCCCGGCAGTACAGGCCGCTCTCGTACAGCGCCTTGGAGAGGAAGCCGTACAGGACGCGCTCGGTCTCCTCGTCGGTGAACGTCTCCTTGGTGGCCTTGTCCTTGACCAGCTCGATGCCGTAGAAGAAGCCGTTGCCCCGGACGTCACCGACGATCGGCAGGTCGTGCAGCTTCTGCAGCGTGGTGAAGAAGGCGTTCTCGTTGTCGAGGACGTGCTGGTTGAGGCCTTCCTTCTCGAAGATGTCGAGGTTGGCGAGGCCGACCGCCGCGGAGACCGGGTGGCCGCCGAAGGTGTAGCCGTGCAGGAAGGTGTTGTCGCCCTCGTAGAACGGCTCGGCGAGCCTGTCCGAGATGATGCAGGCGCCGATCGGGGAGTAGCCCGAGGTCATGCCCTTGGCGCAGGTGATCATGTCCGGCACGTAGCCGAACTTGTCGCAGGCGAACATCGTGCCGAGCCGGCCGAAGGCACAGATGACCTCGTCGGAGACGAGCAGCACGTCGTACTTGTCGCAGATCTCGCGCACACGCTGGAAGTAGCCGGGCGGGGGCGGGAAACAGCCCCCGGCGTTCTGTACCGGCTCCAGGAAGACGGCCGCGACGGTGTCCGCGCCCTCGAAGAGGATCTCCTGCTCGATCTGGTCGGCGGCCCAGCGGCCGAAGGCCTCCGGGTCGTCACCGAAGAGCGGGGCGCGGTAGATGTTGGTGTTCGGCACCTTGCGCGCGCCGGGGACCAGCGGCTCGAAGGGGGCCTTGAGGGCCGGCAGACCGGTGATGGACAGGGCGCCCTGCGGGGTGCCGTGGTAGGCGACCGCGCGCGAGATGACCTTGTACTTGGTCGGCTTGCCCTTGAGCTTGAAGTACTGCTTCGCCAGCTTCCACGCGGTCTCGACGGCCTCGCCGCCACCAGTGGTGAAGAAGACCTTGTTGAGGTCGCCCGGGGCGTAGTCCGCGAGGCGCTCGGCCAGTTCGACGGCCTTCGGGTGGGCGTAGGACCACACCGGGAAGAAGGCCAGTTCCTGCGCCTGCTTGTACGCGGCCTCTGCGAGCTCATGACGGCCGTGGCCGGCGTTCACCACGAACAGGCCGGACAGGCCGTCGAGGTAGCGCTTGCCCTGGTCGTCGAAGATGTAGGTGCCCTCGCCACGCACGATGGTGGGAACGGGCGCGTTCTCGTAGTCCGACATGCGGGTGAAGTGCATCCACAGGTGGTCGTACGCGGTCCGGCTGAGGTCCTTGCTCACGGCTATCGGGTTCCCCACATATAGGTCTGCTTCTTGAGCTTGAGGTAGACGAAGCTCTCGGTGGAGCGCACTCCGGGAATGGCCCGGATGCGTGTGCTGATCGTCTCCAGCAGGTGGTCGTCGTCCTCGCAGACGATCTCCACCATCAGGTCGAAGGAGCCCGCGGTCATCACCACGTACTCGCACTCGGTCATGGCCGACAGGGCCTCCGCGACGGGATCGAGGTCGCCCTCGACGTTGATCCCGACCATCGCCTGCCGTCTGAATCCCACGGTGAGCGGATCGGTGACGGCGACGATCTGCATCACGCCCTGGTCGAGCAGCTTCTGGACGCGCTGTCGCACGGCCGCCTCGGAGAGGCCGACGGCCTTGCCGATCGCGGCGTACGGACGACGCCCGTCCTCCTGGAGCTGTTCGATGATTGCGAGGGACACGGCATCGACCGTTGAGGACGACCCGTTCCCGGTCCTGGAGTCTGCGCTGCGACTGGCCACGGAGTCACTGTGCACCGGGACTCGTCTGTCTCGCAACCCTCGATCGATGAAATTCGTTGTTGGGGGACCTGAATCTCACTGAATCCGAAGTTCACGGCGGTTGGGTATGTCGAAAGCGTTACCCGAGCGACTAGGCTGGGCGTCTCACCCATTGGACTTGAGAGCAGGAGGGCCGGCTGTGACCACCGAGGTGCGCCGTCTGCGCAACTACATCAACGGAGAGTTCCGTGACGCCGCCGACGGGCGGACCATCGACGTGGTCAACCCGGTGACGGAAGAGGTCTACGCGACGTCACCGCTCTCCGGCGCGGCCGATGTCGATGCCGCCATGGCCGCCGCCGCCGCTGCCTTCCCCGCCTGGCGCGACGTCACGCCGGCCGAGCGCCAGCGCGCCCTGCTGAAGATCGCGGACGCCTTCGAGGAGCGCGCGGAGGACCTCATCGCGGCCGAGTCCGAGAACACCGGCAAGCCGGTCGGGCTCACCCGCACCGAGGAACTCCCGCCGATGGTCGACCAGATCCGCTTCTTCGCGGGTGCCGCCCGGCTGCTGGAGGGCCGCTCGGCCGGCGAGTACATGGAGGGGCTGACCTCCATCGTCCGCCGCGAGCCGGTCGGGGTCTGCGCCCAGGTCGCGCCGTGGAACTACCCGATGATGATGGCCGTCTGGAAGTTCGCCCCGGCGCTCGCCGCGGGCAACACCGTGGTGATCAAGCCGTCCGACACCACACCGGCCTCCACCGTGCTGATCGCGGAGATCATCGGGCAGATCCTGCCCAAGGGCGTCTTCAACGTCATCTGCGGCGACCGGGACACCGGCCGCGCGATGGTCGAGCACCGGACCCCCGCGATGGCCTCCATCACCGGTTCGGTCCGGGCCGGCATGCAGGTGGCCGAGTCCGCCGCGAAGGACGTCAAGCGGGTCCACCTGGAGCTGGGCGGCAAGGCGCCGGTCGTCGTGTTCGAGGACACCGACATCGCCAAGGCCGTCGAGGACATCTCGGTCGCCGGCTACTTCAACGCCGGCCAGGACTGCACGGCCGCCACCCGCGTGCTGGTCCACGATTCCATCCACGACGAGTTCGTGACCGCGCTGGCCAAGGCCGCCGCCGACACGAAGACCGGTCTGCCGGACGACGAGGACGTGCTCTACGGCCCGCTGAACAACGCCAACCAGCTCGCCCAGGTCAGCGGCTTCATCGAGCGCCTCCCCGCCCACGCCAGGGTCGAGGCGGGCGGCCACCGGGTCGGCGAGAAGGGCTACTTCTACGCCCCGACCGTCGTCTCGGGCCTCAAGCAGGACGACGAGATCATCCAGCACGAGGTCTTCGGCCCGGTCATCACCGTCCAGTCGTTCAGGGACGAGGCGCAGGCGCTGGAGTGGGCGAACGGCGTCGAGTACGCCCTGGCCTCCTCGGTGTGGACCAAGGACCACGCCCGTGCCATGCGGATGTCCAAGAACCTCGACTTCGGCTGCGTGTGGATCAACACCCACATCCCGCTCGTGGCCGAGATGCCGCACGGCGGGTTCAAGAAGTCCGGCTACGGCAAGGACCTCTCCGCGTACGGCTTCGAGGACTACACCCGGATCAAGCACGTCATGACCTCGCTCGACGGCTGACCGCCGCTCGAACGGTACGGATACGGCTCCTGGGTGCACGGTGAGAGTGCCCGGGGGCCGTTTCCGCGCTCCCGGCTCCCGGCCCCGCCGCCCGTTCCCCGGCCCTGGTTCCCGGCGCCCGTCCCCCGGCCCCGGCTCCCGTGCCGCAGCCGTGCTTGTGCCCCCGCCCGGCCTCGACAGGGTGTGCGCGGCGGGCGGCCACCGCTGGACGGTTGGTCCATTGCCCGCCGTACCCCCCGACCGGCATCCTGCGCAGGTGCGAGCGATCCCGAAGAACCCCATGTCCCGCCGGTCCCTGCTCCGCGCCCTCGGGGCGGGGGCGGCCGGTGCCACGCTGGCCGGCTGCGGAGTGCCCGCCGCCTACGTGAAGCCCGGCGACCGGGCCGGGCGCGACTCCTCCGCCAGTGACCACACCCTGCACTTCGCCAACTGGCCCCTCTACATCGACACCGACGACGAGAACCAGTCGAAGCGGCCCACCCTGGACGCCTTCAGCAAGCGCACCGGGATCTCCGTCACGTACACCGAGGAGATCAACGACAACGACGAGTTCTTCGGGAAGATCAGCCCCGCGCTGATGAACCACCAGCAGACCGGGCGCGACCTCATCGTCATCAGCGACTGGATGGCCGCCCGGTTCGTCCGGCTCGGCTGGGTCCAGGAGATGGACCGGGCCAAGCAGCCCAACGTGGCGAAGTACCTCGATCCGCAGCTGCGCTCGCCCGCCTTCGACAAGGGCCGCACCCACAGCGTGCCCTGGCAGTCCGGGATCACCGGCATCGCGTACAACCGCAAGAGGCTGGGCCGCGAGATCAAGCACCTGAGCGATCTGTGGGCGCACGATCTGCGCGGCAAGGTGACGCTGCTCTCCGGGCTCGACGAGTCCTTCGCACTGCTGATGCAGGGCAACGGTGTCGACATCACCCGCTGGAAGCGCGACGACTTCTACGACATCTGCGACCAGGTGGAGAAGCTGGTGAGGACGAAGCACATCCGCCGCTTCACCGGCAACGACTACATCAAGGACCTCTCCACCGGGGATGTGCTCGCCTGTCAGGCCTACTCAGGCGACGTCATCCAGCTCCAGGCGGACAACCCCGAGATCGAGTTCGTCGTGCCGGAGGAGGGGGCCGAGCTCTGGGCGGAATCACTCATGATCCCCAACCTCGCCCACCACAAGCGCAACGCGGAGAAGCTCGTCGACTACTACTACGAGCCCGAGGTCGCCGCCGAACTGGCGACCTGGGTCAACTACGTCTGCCCGGTCCCGGCCGCCCGCGAGGTGCTGGCCTCCTCCAAGGACGAGGAGACCGCCGCACTCGCCGAGGACCCGCTGATCTTCCCCGACGACACCATGCGTAAGCGGCTCGCGATCGCCCGCGACATCACCTCAGAGGAGCGCACTGGGTTCGCCAAGAAGTGGAACTCCATAGTCGGGTTGTGAGGGACCGCCCCGATCGCCCGTGGCCAGGGCTTTCGGAAGGCACTGAAGGCCAGGAACCGGCACCACGCGGAATGCGCGTGGTGCCGGTTCTTCGCGGTGCGGCCCGGCTCCCCTCACGCTGCGCCTGGGTGACAGTTGATTGTTTCAGTGCGCTGTCGAAAATTTGCAATATCCGAGCGACATCTTGTGTTCATGTGTTCGTGATGCTTGAGTGACAGGCGCTTCCCCCGTCCCCACCTCCCCCACCGGGAAGCACCTGTCACAGCAGAAATGGAGTGTCATGCGCACGTCATCCCCCACACGCAGTTCGTACGTCCTCGCCGTCGCCGTCGCCCTCGTGGGCACGGTCATCGGCGTCACCGGCCAGGCCTCCGCCCAGCGGGCCCCGGAGCCGAGAGCGGCGGCAGCGGCCGGCGCCACCCTCCCGTTCAGCTCCACGGAGGCGGAGTCCGCCTCCACCACAGGCCAGAAGATCGGTCCCGACTACACCCAGGGCACCCTCGCCTCCGAGGCATCGGGCCGACAGGCGGTGCGGCTGAGCAGCGGGCAGAGCGTGGAGTTCACCCTCGACCGGGCCGCCAACGCGGTGAACGTCGCCTACAACGTGCCCGACGGGCAGAGCGGTTCACTCGCCGTCTACGTCAACGGCACCAAGCTCGACGCGTCGCTGGCCGTCACCTCCAAGTACAGCTACGTCGACACCCCCTGGATCGCCGGAGCCAAGACCCACCACCTCTTCGACAACGCCCGACTGCTCCTCGGCCGCAGCGTGCAGGCGGGCGACAAGGTGAAGCTGGAGGCCGCGTCCACCGAGGTGACCGTGGACGTGGCGGACTTCGAGCAGGTGGACGAGCCCGCCACCGCACCGTCGGGCGCGGTCTCCGTCGTCGACAAGGGCGCCGACGCCACCGGTCAGCAGGACTCCACACAGGCCTTCCGTGACGCGATCACCGAGGCCAGGGCCGGCGGCGGCACCGTGTGGATCCCGGCCGGCGACTTCAAGCTGGACTCCGAGCTGAGCGGCGTCGAGAACGTGACGATCCAGGGCGCCGGCAGCTGGCACTCGGTCGTGCACGCCTCACGGTTCATCAACCAGAGCAGCTCCGCGGGCAAGGTCACCATCAAGGACTTCGCGGTCGTCGGCGAGGTCACCGAGCGGGTCGACAGCAACCCGGACAACTTCGTCAACGGCTCCCTCGGCCCGGACTCCCGGGTCAGCGGCATGTGGTTGCAGCACCTCAAGGTCGGGCTCTGGCTGACCGGCAACAACGACAACCTGGTCGTCGAGAACAACCGGATCCTCGACACCACCGCGGACGGTCTGAACCTCAACGGCAGTGCCCACGGCGTGCAGGTGCGCGAGAACTTCCTGCGCAACCAGGGCGACGACTCGCTCGCCATGTGGTCGCTGAACGCCGCCGACACCGACTCCGCCTTCGCGAACAACACCATCTCCCAGCCCAACCTGGCGAACGGCATCGCCATCTACGGCGGCAGCGACATCACCGTCAAGGACAACCTGATCAGCGACACCAACGCCCTCGGCAGTGGCATCGCCCTCTCCAACCAGAAGTTCGCCGACCCGTTCTTCCCCCTCGGCGGCACCATCACCGTCTCCGGGAACACCCTCGTACGCACCGGGGCCATCAATCCCAACTGGGGCCACCCGATGGGCGCGCTGCGCGTGGACGCGTACGACAGCGCCATCGAGGCGAACGTGAACATCACCGACACCACCATCAAGGACAGTCCCTACAGCGCCTACGAATTCGTCTCGGGCGGCGGCACCGGCAAGGACGTCAAGAACGTGACCGTAGACGGGTCGGCCGTCGACGGGGTCGGCACGGTCGTCGTGCAGGCCGAGACGCCCGGCGCCGTGACGATGTCGAACGTCACCGCCACCGGGTCCGGCGCGGCAGGCGTCTACAACTGCCCCTACCCCGAGGGCTCGGGCACCTTCACGCTCACCGACGGCGGCGGCAACACCGGCTGGGACACCACCTGGGACGACTGCTCCGCCTGGCCCGAACCGGACAGCGGCAACTAGCGCCCCCTCACGCATCACCCCCTCCACGCACCACCCCCCCCACACCGAGAGGATGCACGCTGTGACAAGGAGAGACTGGAGCCGGCCGGGCATCGCCGTCGCACTCGGCGCCGCCCTGACCGCCGCATGGCTCGTGCCGACCGCCGCACACGCGGCGCCGGTGGCTCCCGGGACATCCGCCGCCGCGGCCGCCCGGGGTGCGGCTTCCCCGTTCGCCGAGTACGAGGCGGAGGACGGCACCTACGACGGCACCCTGCTGGAGACGGACGCCACCCGCACCTTCGGCCACACCAACTTCGCCACCGAGTCCTCGGGCCGCAAGTCGGTACGCCTCGACTCCACCGGACAGTACGTGGAGTTCACCTCGACGGGCAGCACCAACTCCGTCGTCGTCCGCAACTCCATACCCGACGCGCCGGGCGGCGGCGGCCAGGACAAGACGCTGAGCCTCTACGCCGACGGCACGTTCGTGCAGAAGCTGGACCTGTCGTCCAAGCACAGCTGGCTGTACGGCAGCACGGACGACCCGGAAGGCCTGACGAACAACCCCGGCGGCGACGCGCGGCGGTTGTTCGACGAGTCGCACGCGCTGCTCGACAAGACCTATCCCGAGGGAACCACCTTCCGGCTCCAGCGGGACGCCGGTGACGACGCCGCGTACTACGTCGTCGACCTGGTCGACCTGGAGCAGGTGGCGCCGCCCGCGAGCAAGCCCGCGGAGTGCACCTCGATCACCGAGTACGGTGCTGTCCCCGACGACGGGAACGACGACACCGAAGCGATCCAGGCGGCCGTCACCGCCGACCAGAACGGCGAGATCGACTGCGTGTGGATCCCGGCCGGGCAGTGGCGCCAGGAGCAGAAGATCCTCACCGACGACCCGCTGAACCGGGGCCAGTACAACCAGGTGGGCATCAGTGACGTCACGATCCGCGGCGCCGGGATGTGGCACTCGCAGCTGTACACGCTGACCGCGCCGCAGGACGCGGGCGGCATCAACCACCCGCACGAGGGGAACTTCGGCTTCGACATCGACGACAACACCCAGATCTCGGACATCGCGATCTTCGGCTCCGGCACCATCCGGGGCGGTGACGGCAACGCCGAGGGCGGCGTCGGTCTCAACGGCCGCTTCGGCGAGGACACCAAGATCAGCAATGTGTGGATCGAGCACGCCAACGTCGCCACCTGGGTCGGCCGCGACTACAGCAACATCCCGGAGCTGTGGGGCCCCGGCGACGGACTCGAATTCAGCGGGATGCGCATCCGCAACACCTACGCGGACGGCATCAACTTCACCAACGGCACCCGCAACTCCTCCGTCACCGACTCGTCCTTCCGTAACACCGGGGACGACTCGCTGGCGGTGTGGGCGAGCAAGTACGTCAAGGACCCCTCGGTCGACGTCGGCCACGACAACGTCTTCAGCAACAACACGATCCAGCTGCCCTGGCGGGCCAACGGCATCGCGGTCTACGGCGGCTACGGCAACAAGATCGAGAACAACCTGGTGTACGACACCATGAACTACCCCGGCATCATGCTGGCCACCGACCACGACCCGGTGCCCTTCTCCGGGGAGACCCTGATCGCGAACAACGGGCTCTACCGCACCGGTGGCGCGTTCTGGAACGAGGACCAGGAGTTCGGCGCGATCACCCTGTTCGCCCAAGGCTCCGGCATCCCCGGTGTCACCATCCGTGACACCGCCATCGAGGACTCGACGTACGACGGCATCCAGTTCAAGACCGGCGGTGGCGAGATCCCGGACGTCAAGATCAGCAACGTGAAGATCTCCGGGTCCGCCAACGGCTCCGGCATCCTCGCCATGGGCGGCGCACGGGGCAGCGCCACGCTCACCGATGTGACGATCAGCGGCTCGCGCGACGGAGACGTGACTGTCGAACCCGGATCGCAGTTCGTGATCGACGGGGCCGCGGCGCGGTCCTCCGACGGGGCGCGGGGGAGTGGCCAGGGCCGGTAGCGGCTCGCGGCGCGGGCTCCTCGCCCCGCCACTGCCACCGGGCCGCCCGGATCCGTGTTGCCGGATCCGGGCGGCCCGCCGCCGTCGCGTGCGCCTCTGCCTTGACCCGCCGGAGAAGGCCCTCGTGTCGGACCGATCAAGAGGAGGCGTTGTCCGGGGAGTTGGAGATCAGCTTGCGCAGCACATCGACCCGGTTGGTGGTGATGGAGTCCACGCCGTGCCGCAGCAGCCTGCGCATGGTGCGCCCGGTGTCCGCCGTCCAGGCCGAGACCAGCAGCCCGTCCCGGTGGTTGCGGTCCGTCAGCTCCCGGCTCACCAGACCGAACCGGTAGTTCAGCCAGCGCGGCCGTACCGCCTCCAGCAGTGCCGTCCGGGGCGGTACGAGGGTCGTCCAGGTCATCGCGATCTCGGCGGACGGATCGGCGGCCCGTACCCGCAGCATCGCCTCCGGACCCGCGCAGTAGTAGGCCCGCTCGCCGGCCCCGCACTCCCGTACCGTCCCGACGATCTTCCGCACCGAGGCCTCGGTGGAGCCGGGCAGATCGACCATGACGCGGTGCGCCCCGACAGTGAGCAGCGCCTCGCGCAGGGTCGGCACGCCGCCCGCCGTCAGCTCGGTCAGCTCCTGTCGGGTGAGCCGGTCAAGGCGCCCGTCATGACCCCACAACCGCTCCAGCGTGGCGTCGTGCAGCAGGACCGGCACACCGTCCCGGGTGACCCGGACATCGATCTCGACCGCGTCCGCCCCCCGTTCGAGGGCGGAGCGGATCGAGCGGAGGGTGTTCTCGCGGACGCGGTACGGATCGCCGCGATGGGCGACGGCGGTGACAGGGGAGGCCATGGGGCCATTGTCACCGCCCGGGGTCACCGGCCGGTGCCCGCCAGCCAGTCCGTCGTGTACGTGTCGATCTCCTCGGCCAGCCTGCGCTTGCCGGCCGGGTCGAGGAAGGACGCCTCGACGGCGTTCTTGGCGAGCGAGGCGAGCCCCCGCTCGTCGAGACCGAGGAGGCGGGCCGCCACCCCGTACTCGCTGTTGAGGTCGGTGCCGAACATGGGCGGGTCGTCACTGTTGATCGTGACCAGCACGCCCGCCTTAACCATCTCCTTGACCGGGTGCTCCTCGATGTCCGCCACCGCGCGGGTCGCGATGTTCGACGTGGGGCAGACCTCCAGCGCGATGCGGTGCTCGGCCAGGTGCTCCAGCAGCTTCGGGTCGCGGACGGAGCTGGTGCCGTGGCCGATGCGCTCGGCGCGCAGCGCGGTCAGCGCGTCCCAGATCGTCTGCGGTCCGGTGGTCTCGCCGGCGTGCGGCACGGAGTGCAGGCCCGCCGCGATGGCACGGTCGAAGTAGGGCTTGAACTGCGGCCGGTCCACCCCGGCCTCGGGTCCGCCGAGGCCGAACGACACCAGCCCCTCCGGCCGCAGGTCGACGGCGAGCCGGGCGGTCTCCTCCGCGGACGCGAGTCCGGCCTCGCCGGGGATGTCGAAGCACCAGCGCAGCACCACCCCGAGTTCGGCCTCCGCCGCCTTACGGGCGTCCTCTATGGCCTCCATGAAGCCCTGTTCCGGAATGCCGCGCCGGGTCGAGGAGTACGGGGTGACGGTCAGTTCCGCGTAGCGGATGTTCTGCCGTGCCATGTCGCGGGCGACCTCGAAGGTCAGCAGCCGGACGTCCTCCGGGGTGCGGATCAGGTCCACGACCGAGAGGTAGACCTCGATGAAGTGCCCGAAGTCGGTGAAGGAGAAGTAGTCGGCCAGCGCCTCCGGGGCGGTGGGGACCTTGGAGTCGGGGTGTTTCGCGGCCAGCTCCGCGACGATGCGGGGCGAGGCGGAACCGACGTGGTGGACGTGCAGCTCGGCCTTGGGCAGCCCCGCGATGAAGGGGTGCAGATCGGACATCGGATCCTCCGGGAGCAGGGGGTGGCGCGGGGCCCGGACATACGTGGGAACCGGGCGGCGGACGGAAGTCATCGTAGGACGGGGGCTGGCCGTAGCATGACGGGCATCACGATGGGGGAGGACCATGTCAGACAACACAGAGCGACCCGAGGACGGGGCCGCGCCGCGCGATCCGTGGGCTCCGCCGGACAACAGGGTGCCGCTGGACAAGAAGAGCCCCCCGGACACCAGTCCGCCGGCCGTGCACGACCAGCAGACGGTCAGCGCGATGCCGGGCGTCGACGGGCCGCAGGATGCCGCGCCAGGACCCACGCCCGCGGCCGGCTTCGGCCCCCCGGCCGACGCGGGGCAGCCGTCCGGCCCGTACGGTCCGGGGGCCGTGCCGCCACCGCCCGTCGGTCCGAACGGTCCCGGTCAGCAGAGCCCGCCGCCCGCCGGCCAGTACGGTTACCCGGCGGGACCTGCCCAGCCGCCCGCCGGCCAGTACGGTTACCCGGCGGGACCTGCCCAGCCGCCCGCCGGTCAGTACGGCTACCCGGCCGCCCCGCAGTACGGCGGCGGCTACCCGGGCTACCCCGGCTACGGCCAGAACGCCTGGGGGCCGCAGCCCGCGAACGGGCTCGGTGTCGCCTCCATGGTGCTCGGCATCATCGCGGTGGCGGTCTTCTGCATGTACGGGCTCGGGATCATACTCGGCGTCCTCGCGCTGATCTTCGGTCTGATAGGCCGGGGCAGGGTCCGCCGGGGCGAGGCGGACAACGGCGGAGTCGCCCTCGCCGGCATCATCCTCGGCTCGATCGGGATCGTCGTCGGTGCCGTGTTCCTGGGTCTGGTCGTCTGGGCCATCGCGAGTGACGACTTCGATGAGGACAGCGGCTCCGACTACGAGCCGTACTCCGCTTCCCTGGTCGTCGACGCCCCGGTCGTCGATTCGTTCGTCGGCTCCCCGGCCGCCGGAGTGATCCGCTAGCGCCGGCCGTCAAACTGCCGCCGTTGCCCGAAGGGCGGCCGTGCGTGCGTGGCGTCGCTCGGCAGACGGCAGTTTGACGACAGGCCCTGGCCCCGGGCGGGCCCCGGGCGGACCGCGGCCCGCCCGGGGTCACGCTTCACCCCACGGGCTGATTCATATGCGGCCGGTGTCCTTCCCCCGCAGCTCCGTCCGCGCGTCCATCAGCGCGAAGCCGAGCAGATTCAGCCCCCGCCAGGCCGCCGGGTCCTCCGCACGCGGATCGTCCGCCGCCAGTCCGATGCCCCAGATCCGGTCCATCGGACTCGCCTCGACCAGTACCCGCTCGCCCGTGCCCAGCAGGAAGCCGCCCAGCTCCGGGTTCTGGCCGAACTTGTGGACGCTGCCCGTCACCACCAGTGCGTACCGCTCGCGCTCCCAGACCGCGTCGTCGAAACCGCGGACCAGTCGGCCCGTCTTCTTCGCCTCGGCCGGGCTCTTCGCCGCCACCGCGCGGGTCTCCGCCTCCGGGTCACCGAACAGCCGCGCCTTGCCGGCCATCATCCAGTGCTCGGCCGAGGCGTACTCCACCCCGTCGACCGTGAACGGCGACGGCCACCACTGACTCAGGCAGCTCGCCCCGATCTCCCCGTCCGCCCGCGGCCGGTGCCCCCAGAACCGCACGTACTTCACGTGCTCGCCCCGCCCGGTCCGCGCCACGAGCCCTGCCATGTGTTCCATGACACGTGAGTCTGGCATCCGCCACTGACACTACGTACGGGGATTTCCGCACTGACACGACACATGGTCGACAGATTCCGTTGCGTAACCAAAAGGCAACAACGGAATCACTTGTTGGGCTCGGTCCCCTCTGCCAGGATCGGCACTCAAATCGAGCAGGAGCTACGCCGCCCCGCACTCCGGGAACAGCGGCGGAGGAGAGCGTGATGGGCAACAGCTTCCAGGTACAGGACCGCTTCGCGGACGGCGCGCAGTACATCGGCGGAAGACTGCGACCCGGCACATCGGGACGCAGCCACGACGTGGTGAACCCGGCCACGGGCAAGACCGTCCACACCTACGAACTGGCCGGCACCGCGGACGTCGACGCGGCCGTCGCCGCCGCACGGGCGGCGTTCCCCGGCTGGTCCGGAGCCTCCCCGGCCGAGCGGTCGGAGGCGCTGCACCGTTTCGCCGCGGTCCTCGCCGAGCAGGCGGACGACTTCGCGTACGCGGAGTCCCTCCAGTGCGGCAAGCCGGTCAAGCTCTCCACCGAGTTCGACGTGCCCGGCACCGTCGACAACGCGTCCTTCTTCGCGGGCGCCGCCCGCCACCTGGAGGGCAAGTCCGCCGCCGAGTACGACGGCGTCCACACCTCGTACGTACGGCGCGAGGCGATCGGCGTCATCGGTTCCATCGCTCCCTGGAACTACCCGCTCCAGATGGCCGCCTGGAAGGTTCTTCCGGCCATCGCCGCGGGCAACACCATCGTGCTGAAGCCCGCTGAGATCACCCCGCTGACCTCGCTGATGTTCGCGCAGGCGGCCACAGAGGCGGGCATCCCGGACGGTGTGATCAACATCGTCAACGGCGCCGGCAAGGACGCCGGTGAACACCTCGTCGGTCACCCCGACGTCGTGATGACCTCCTTCACCGGCTCCACCGCCGTCGGCAAGCGGGTCGCGGAGATCGCCACCTCCACCGTCAAGCGCCTTCACCTCGAACTCGGCGGCAAGGCCCCCTTCGTCGTCTTCGACGACGCCGACCTCGAAGCCGCGGTCCACGGAGCGGTCGCCGGCTCCCTCATCAACACCGGCCAGGACTGCACGGCGGCCACCCGGGCCTACGTCCAGCGCCCGCTGTACGACGCCTTCGTGCAGGGCGTCGCGGAGCTGATGGAGACCGTCCGGGTGGGCGACCCGTTCGCCCCGGCCACCGACCTGGGCCCGCTGATCAGCCACGCCCAGCGCGACCGGGTCGCCGGATTCGTCGAGCGGGCCCGCGCCTACGCCACCGTCGTCACCGGCGGCGAGGCCCCCGGCGGCGAACTGGCCGCCGGCGCCTACTACCGGCCGACCCTGATCGCCGGGGCCGCCCAGGACAGCGAGATCGTCCAGGCCGAGATCTTCGGCCCGGTCCTGGTCGTGCTGCCCTTCGACACCGACGACGAGGGCATCGCGCTGGCCAACGACACCCCGTACGGGCTCGCCGCCTCCGCCTGGAGCCGCGACCTGTACCGGGCCAATCGCGCCACCCGGGAGATCAAGGCGGGCTGCGTCTGGATCAACGACCACATCCCGATCATCAGCGAGATGCCGCACGGCGGATACAAGGCCAGCGGCTTCGGCAAGGACATGTCGTCTTACTCCTTCGAGGAGTACACGCAGGTCAAGCACGTCATGTACGACAACACCGCGGTCGCCCGCAAGGACTGGCACCGCACGATCTTCGGGGACCGATAACCCGGCCGGTCCGGCCGCACACCCACCCGAAAGGGCAACGCGCATGGAGCAGTACGAGCCCGAGCGTCTCTCCGCGGCCCAACTGGCCGCGATGCGTCGCACTCTGACCAGCGGCAGGGGAGCTCTCACCCGCCGATCACTGCTGCGCGCCTCCGGCACCGGCGCGCTCGCACTCGGCGGGTTGGGCGTGCTCAGCGCGTGCGGTATCCCTCCCGCGAAGCGGGAGGGGGACGCCGCGGCCGCCTCCGACGACCACTCGGCCAAGGAGAAGCAGGTCAACTTCTCCAACTGGACCGAGTACATGGACGTCACCGACGACGGCAAGCACCGCCCCTCTCTGGAGCAGTTCACCGAGCGGACCGGCATCAAGGTCAAGTACACCGAGGACATCAACGACAACGTCGAGTTCTTCGGCAAGATCAAGCCGCAGCTCGCGGCCGGCCAGGACACCGGCCGCGACATCATCTGCGTCACGGACTGGCTGGCCGCCCGCATCGTCCGGCTCGGCTGGGCGCAGAAGCTCGACCCCTCGAACCTGCCGCACGCCTACGCCAACCTCTCGGCCCAGTTCCGCTCCCCGGACTGGGACCCCGGCCGCGCCTACTCCTACCCCTGGGCCGGTATCCCCACGGTCATCGCCTACAACTCCAAGGCGACCGGCGGCCGCAGGATCGACTCCGTCAGCCAGCTGCTCGACGACCCGAAACTCAAGGGCCGGGTCAGCTTCCTCTCGGAGATGCGCGACTCCATCGGCATGACCCTGCTCGACATGGGCAAGGACCCCGCCACCTTCACCGACGCCGACTACGACGCCGCGATCGGCCGGATCCAGAAGGGCGTCGACCGGAACCAGATCCGCCGGTTCACCGGCAACGACTACACCGCGGACCTCGACAAGGGCGACATCGCCGCCTGCGTCGCCTGGGCCGGCGACATCATCCAGCTCCAGGCCGGCAACCCCGACATCAAGTACGCGATACCCGCCGCGGGCTACGTCATATCCAGCGACAACATGCTGGTCCCGGTGAAGGCACGGCACAAGACCAACGCCGAGAAGCTCATGGACCACTACTACCGGCCACCGGTCGCCGCCGAGCTCGCCGCCTACATCAACTTCGTCTGCCCGGTCGACGGAGTCCGCGAGGAACTCGCCAGGATCGACCGGTCGATGGCCGACAACCCGCTGATTCTCCCGGACAAGAAGATGGCGGCCGCCTCGCACGCCTTCCGGTCCCTGACCGCCGAGGAAGAGACGGCGTACGAGGAGAAGTTCGCCAAGCTCATCGGCGCCTGACACCGCCCCGTCCCGAAGAAACCCCGATCCCCCTCTGACACCACAGGGACCGCCCTCCATGACACAGCAGCAGACAGGCGGCGATGTCCGCCTCACCGGGATCAGCAAGAGGTACGGCTCCTTCGCCGCCGTCCAACCGCTCGATCTGACCGTCCCGCAAGGTTCCTTCTTCGCGCTGCTCGGCGCGTCCGGCTGCGGCAAGACCACCACCCTGCGGATGATCGCGGGCCTGGAGGAGGCCACCACCGGCACCGTCTCGCTCGGCGGCCGCGACATCACCGGCCTCCCCCCGTACAAGCGGCCCGTCAACACGGTCTTCCAGAGCTATGCGCTCTTCCCGCACCTCGACATCACGGAGAACGTCGCCTTCGGACTGCGCCGGCGCGGCATCAAGTCGGTCAGGAAGCAGGTCGACGACATGCTGGAGCTCGTCCAGCTCGGAGACTTCGCCCGGCGCAAACCGCACCAGCTCTCCGGCGGCCAGCAACAGCGCGTCGCGGTCGCCCGCGCCCTGATCAACCACCCCCAGGTGCTACTCCTCGACGAGCCGCTCGGCGCCCTCGACCTCAAGCTGCGCCGCCAGATGCAGCTCGAACTCAAGCGCATCCAGACCGAGGTCGGGATCACCTTCGTCCACGTCACCCACGACCAGGAGGAGGCCATGACCATGGCCGACACCGTCGCGGTGATGAACGCGGGCCGGGTCGAGCAGCTGGGCGACCCCGCAGACCTCTACGAGAACCCCCGGACGACGTTCGTCGCCAACTTCCTCGGCACCTCGAACCTCATCGAGGGCGAAGTCGTCTCCACCGGCTCCGACGTCGTCGTATCGGCCGGCGGCGGGAAGCTGCGACTGCCCACCGGCCGATGTCCCGCACCGACCACGAAGGGCGGCAAGCTGCTCCTCGGCATCCGCCCCGAGAAGATCTCCCTCGCGCACCGCGACGACGCGGACGAGATAGCGGAGGGCCGCAACCGGGTCACCGGACGGATCGTCGACTCCAGCTTCATCGGCGTCTCCACGCAGTACGTGGTGGAGAGTCCGGCCGGCAAGTCGCTTCAGGTGTACGAGCAGAACATCGAACGTGACGCCAGGCTCACCCCGGGGGCCGAGGTCGTTCTGCACTGGAACCCGGCGCACACCTTCGGCCTGGACGCCGCCCAGGACATCGCCGCCGGTGTGGAGACGGTGGAGGACGCGGCGTGAGCGTCACCCAGGAGGCGCCACCCGCTCCCGCCGAGGAGCCGAAGGTGCGCAAGCCCTCCACCCGCAGGCGGCTCGTCCCCTACTGGCTGCTGCTCCCCGGCATCCTGTGGCTCGTCGTCTTCTTCGCGCTGCCGCTGATCTACCAGGGTTCGACCTCCGTCCAGACCGGATCCCTGGAGAAGGGGTTCGAGGTCACCTGGCACTTCCGGACGTACTGGGACGCGCTGGCCGACTACTACCCGCAGTTCGTCCGGTCCCTGCTGTACGCGGGCACCGCCACGATCCTGTGCCTGCTGCTCGGCTACCCGCTCGCCTACCTCATCGCGTTCAAGGCCGGCCGCTGGCGCAACCTGGTGCTGGTGCTGGTCATCGCACCGTTCTTCACCAGCTTCCTGATCCGCACGCTCGCCTGGAAGACGATCCTCGCGGACGGCGGCGCGGTCGTCGACGTACTGAACACCCTGCACGTCCTCGACGTCACCAGCTGGCTCGGCTGGACCGAGTCCAACCGGGTGCTGGCCACCCCGATGGCGGTGGTCTGCGGCCTCACGTACAACTTCCTGCCGTTCATGATCCTGCCGCTCTACACCTCGCTGGAGCGGATCGACGGCCGGCTGCACGAAGCGGCCGGGGACCTGTACGCCACCCCCGCCACCACCTTCCGCAAGGTGACCTTCCCGCTCTCCATGCCGGGCGTCGTCTCCGGCACCCTGCTGACCTTCATCCCGGCCAGCGGTGACTACGTGAACGCGGAACTGCTGGGCTCCACCGACACCAAGATGGTCGGCAGCGTCATCCAGACCCAGTTCCTGCGCGTCCTCGACTATCCGACGGCGGCCGCGCTCTCCTTCATCCTGATGGCGGTCGTCCTGATCGCGGTCACTGTCTACATCCGCCGCTCCGGGACGGAGGACCTGGTCTGATGCCCGTACTGCGCTGGCTGCGACGCCACATCATCGTCATCGCGGGTCTGCTGACCCTCGCCTACATGATCCTGCCGAACATCGTCGTGATGGTGTTCTCCTTCAACAAGCCCAACGGGCGGTTCAACTACTCCTGGCAGCGCTTCTCGGTCGACGCCTGGAAGGACCCCTGCGGCGTGGCCGACATGTGCGGCTCGCTCTCGCTCTCCCTCCAGATCGCCGTCTGGGCCACGGTCGGCGCGACCGTGCTCGGCACGATGATCGCGTTCGCCCTGGTCCGCTACCGCTTCCGGGCGCGCGGTGCGATCAACTCGCTGATCTTCCTGCCGATGGCGATGCCCGAGGTCGTCATGGCAGCGTCCCTGCTCACCCTGTTCCTCAACATGGGCGCGCAGCTGGGCTTCTGGACGATCCTCATCGCGCACATCATGTTCTGCCTCAGCTTCGTGGTGACGGCGGTCAAGGCGCGGGTCATGTCGATGGACCCCAGGCTGGAGGAGGCGGCGCGCGATCTGTACGCCGGACCCGTGCAGACCTTCCTGCGGGTGACGCTGCCGATCGCCGCCCCCGGAATCGCCGCGGGAGCGCTGCTCGCGTTCGCGCTCTCCTTCGACGATTTCATCATCACCAATTTCAACGCGGGCTCGACCGTGACCTTCCCCATGTTCGTCTGGGGGTCGGCACAGCGCGGCACGCCCGTGCAGATCAACGTCATCGGTACGGCGATGTTCATCATTGCGGTACTGGTGGTTCTCGCCGGCCAGCTGATAGCGAACCGGCGGAAGAACAACGCACGACCCTGAAAGTCCCTAAGGAGTTGGAAAACATGGCCCCAGTTGCCATGAGTGCTGCCGCCCAGTCAATCGCCGGCGCCAAGCCGCTGTCGTTCTGGCTGGACGACCCCGGCAGGCCCGAAGCGCTCCCCGCGCTCACCGGCGACGAGCACTGCGACCTCCTCGTCATCGGCGCCGGCTACAGCGGACTGTGGACCGCGCTGCTCGCCAAGGAGCGCGAACCGGAACGCGATGTCGTACTGATCGAGGGGCGCGAGACGGGCTGGGCCGCCTCGGGCCGCAACGGCGGATTCTGCGCCGCCTCCCTCACCCACGGCCTGCCCAACGGCCTGGAGCGCTGGCCGGACGAGATCAAGAAGCTGGAGGAGCTGGGCGCGCGCAACCTCGACGCCATCGAGGAGGCGGTCGCCCGCTACGGCATCGACTGCGAGTTCGAGCGCACCGGTGAGATCGATGTCGCCACCCAGCCCCACCAGCTCGAAGAGCTGCGGGAATGGCATCAGGAGCTGGAGCGGCGCGGCTTCGGCGGCGTCGAGTTCCTCGACGGTGACGCGCTGCGCGCCCATGTCGACTCACCGACATTCCTGGGCGGGCTCTGGGACCGCCGTGGGGTCGCGATGCTGAACCCCGCCAAGTTGGCCTGGGGCCTGAAGCAGGCCTGCCTCGACCTGGGTGTCCGGATCTACGAGAACACCCGAGGTCTGGAGCTGGCCAGAACCGGAACCGGAATGGCGGTCCGGACCCCGGCCGGAAGGGTGCTCGCCCGCCGCGTCGCCCTCGGCACGAACATCTTCCCCTCGCTCGTGAAGCGGGTGCGCCCGTACACCGTCCCGGTCTACGACTACGCGCTGATGACGGAGCCGCTGACCGCCGACCAGCTCGCCGCCATCGGCTGGAAGAACCGGCAGGGGCTGGGGGACAGCGCCAACCAGTTCCATTACTTCCGGCTCTCCGCCGACAACCGCATTCTGTGGGGCGGATACGACGCGATCTATCCGTACGGGGGCCGGCTCAGCGCCGCGCTCGACCAGCGGCCGGAAACGTTCCTGAAGCTCGCCGGACAGTTCTTCGCATGCTTCCCGCAATTGGCCGGAGTGCGTTTCACTCATGCCTGGGGCGGCGCGATCGACACCTGTTCCCGGTTCTCCGCTTTCTTCGGCACCGCCCATCAGGGCCGGGTCGCCTATGCCGCCGGATACACCGGACTCGGCGTCGGGGCCACCCGGTTCGGCGCCGACGTGATGCTCGACCTGCTGGCCGGCGAGGAGACGGAGCGGACCGCGCTGGAGATGGTGCGCAGCAAGCCGATGCCGTTCCCGCCGGAGCCCCTCGCCTGGGCCGGGATCGAGCTGACGAAGCGCTCCCTGGCACGGGCCGACGACAACGGCGGCCACCGCGATCTGTGGCTGCGGACGATGGACCGGCTGGGGCTCGGCTTCGACAGCTGAGCCGGGACGTGACCCATTTCACTACCGGTTGGTAGCCGAACCCGCGTCATGGATCGGCTCCACCGCGCTCTCTCCCGTGAACGCACCCGCAACTCGCTGCGGGTGCGATACGGATCGGAGGCGGGCCATGGCTGGCTCGGAGGTCAGGGCGGCGGTCGAGTGGCTTGTGTCGGTGGCACCGGACCCGGACGCCTGCCGGTGGGAGTGGGAGCGCGATCCGCGGGGGATCGCGCTCCTTCCCGCCGGCCGGCGCTGGGACGTGCTCATTCTTCCGGGGAAGCTGGGCCATCCGACGCTCGATGTGCTCACCCGGCTCATCGACCGGCCGGGGCCGGTCCTCGCCGGCTTCGGTGACGCCCGCATGGGTTTCTTCGTGCCGCCGGGCACCGCGGAGCGGTGGATCGGGACGGGCGTGCGGGGCGCCGGCCAGGGGACCTGGATCGTGGTGCCCTACCCGGGGCGGGTCTCCGTAGGGATGCGCTGGCTGGTTCCGCCGGACGGATCGGGCACGCTCACCGACGCCACGCTGCTGGAACTCGCGATGCACGAGGCCGCAGGAGGGGCGGCGGCGGGGGAGACCGATTAGGCGGTGAGTGCCAGAGGTCTTGACAACCGGATTGGTCTGGACCATGTTGTGGCCACCCAATTCCCCCCTGCACGGAGGCCGTTGTGGAACGTACGGGACCCCCCGCCCGCATTACCGGACTGCTGGCCGCCCTCACGGCCGCCCTGCTGGCAGCGGGCGGCCTGGCCGCCTCGGCGCCGAGCGCCGCCGCTGCCGACGCCGATCTGGCCCGCAACGGAACCTTCGAGGCCGGTCTGGACGGCTGGAGCTGCACGGGTGGCAGCGGAGCCGCTGTCAGCACCCCCGTGCACGGCGGCACCTCCGCGCTGAAGGCGACCCCGGCCGGCAGTGACTACGCCAAGTGCTCCCAGGCCGTCACGGTCAAGCCCGACTCCACGTACACGCTGAGCACCTGGGTACAGGGCAGCTACGTCTACCTGGGCGCGGAAGGCACCGGCACGACCGACGTGTCCACCTGGACGCAGTCCGCCGGGGCCTGGCAGAAGCTCACCACCACGTTCAGGACCGGCGCGTCCACCACCTCGGTCAACGTGTACACGCACGGCTGGTACGGCACTCCCGCGTACTACGCCGACGACCTCACCCTGGTCGGCCCCGGCGGCGACCCGGTCGCCCTCCCCGCGGTACCGGCGGGCCTCAAGGCCGGCACCGCCACCGCGTCCTCGGTCCCGCTGTCGTGGACGACCGCCGCGGGCGCCACCGGCTACAACGTCTACCGGGGCGGCACGAAGGTCCTCTCGACCACCGGTACCTCCGCGACCGTGACCGGCCTCGCCGCCTCGACCGCGTACAGCTTCCAGGTCACCGCCACCAACGCGGCGGGCGAGTCCGCCAAGTCCGCCGCGGTGCCCGCCACCACCAAGACCGGCAGCAGCGGGGGAGGCGGCGGCGCGGAGCTGCCGGCCCACGCCCTCGTCGGCTATCTGCACTCCAGCTTCGCCAACGGCTCCGGCTACACCCGGATGGCGGACGTGCCCGACTCCTGGGACGTCATCGACCTGGCCTTCGGCGAACCCACCTCCGTCACCTCGGGCGACATCCGCTTCTCGCTCTGCCCGGTGGCCGAGTGCCCCGGCGTCGAGTCGGCGGCCGAGTTCAAGGCGGCCATCAAGGCCAAGCAGGCCGCCGGCAAGAAGGTGCTGATCTCGATCGGCGGCCAGAACGGACAGGTGCAGCTCGCCACCACCGCCGCCCGTGACACCTTCGTCTCCTCGGTCAGCAAGATCATCGACGAGTACGGTCTGGACGGACTCGACATCGACTTCGAGGGCCACTCGCTCTCGCTGAACACCGGCGACACCGACTTCCGCAGCCCCACCACGCCGGTCATCGTCAACCTGATCTCCGCGGTGAAGACCCTCAAGGCCAAGTACGGCGAGAAGTTCGTCCTCACCATGGCCCCCGAGACCTTCTTCGTGCAGCTCGGCTACCAGTACTACGGCTCTGGCCCCTGGGGCGGCCAGGACCCGCGCGCCGGCGCCTACCTCCCGGTGATCCACGCCCTGCGCGACGACCTCACCCTGCTGCACGTCCAGGACTACAACTCGGGCTCCATCATGGGCCTGGACAACCAGTACCACTCGATGGGCGGCGCCGACTTCCACATCGCGATGACCGACATGCTGCTGGCCGGCTTCCCGGTGGCGGGTGACCAGACCAAGATCTTCCCGGGCCTGCGTCCCGACCAGGTCTCGATCGGTCTGCCGGCCTCCACCCAGGCGGGCAACGGCCACACCTCGCCCGCCGAGGTCACCAAGGCGCTGAACTGCCTGACGAAGAAGACCGACTGCGGCTCGTACGCCACCCACGGCACCTGGTCCGGACTGCGCGGACTGATGACCTGGTCGATCAACTGGGACCGCTTCAACAACTGGGAGTTCTCGAAGAACTTCGACGCCTACTTCGGCGGCTGAGGGCGGCCCGTCACCAGCGGCAGGAGCAGCAGCCCGCACAGGAACCAGCTGCCCAGCACGTCCAGCGGCCAGTGGTAGCCGCGCAACACCAGACCGGTGCCCGTCGCCGCCGTCAGCAGGACGGCGGCGACGGGCATCATCCATGAGCGCCGCAGGTACGGGGCGAGCAGCAGTGCCGCGGCCCCGTACGCCACCGCCGCGGTCGCCGCGTGGCCCGAGGGGTAGTAGCCGGTGGCGTCGGTCAGCGGCCCGGGGCGGGCGATCCAGTCCTTGAGCGGGACGACGAGCAGCGGCACGGCGGCCATGGTGAGCGCCGCGGTGACCGGGGTGCGGCGCGCACCGCGCACCGGCGACCAGAGGATCGCGCAGCCCAGCACCGGGAGCGCGACCTGCGTGTTGCCGAGATCCGCGAGGAATTCGGTGAGCCCGGCCGGACCGTGACCCACGAGGGCCCGGCCGGTGCGCTCGTCGAGGCCGCGCAGCGGGCCGTCGGCCGCGATCTGCCAGGTGGTGAGCGCGAACAGGGCCAGCAGGCCCGAGACCACGGCAAAGAGAAGAGCCGTCCGTCCCGGAACAGGGGGGGTTGTTCCGGGACGGACGGCCGGACCGGTGTGCCGCGCGCCCCGGGGGGTGTGGGGCGGGCGGCCATCCGATCGGTGAGGAGTTCCGGAGCCCGAGGCTCCAGTGGTGTGCGCGAAGGCACAACCAGGACGGTGCTGGGGGAGCTCCGACCCGGTGTCGCCGGCAGTCCCCTGCGGGCGGGGTGTTTCTCTCATCTGCGCAAACCGTACGTCAGGCGGTGGGGGGTCCGACAGCGGGAACGTTATCCCGCCATCGCCCCCGCACACCTTCTTCACAGGCCCTCACCCGGGCGCCGGGCATCCCCGGAGGAAACACCGCGCCGACTCCGGGGACCGCACGGGTCAGACCCCGGCGAACGCCTGCTCGATGACGTCGAGGCCCTCGGTCAGCAGGTCCTCACCGATCACCAGCGGCGGCAGGAAGCGCAGGACGTTGCCGTACGTGCCACACGTGAGCACCAGCACGCCCTCGGCGTGGCAGGCCTTGGCGAGCCGCGCGGCCGCCTCCGGGTTCGGGTCCTTCGTGCCGGACTTCACCAGCTCGATCGCGATCATCGCGCCGCGGCCCCGGATGTCACCGATGATGTCCCCGTTGGGCAGCTTGGCCCGCATCTCGGCGAGGCGGCCCTTCATGACCTCCTCGATGCGCTTGGCCTTCCCGTTCAGGTCCAGCTCGCGCATCGTCTCGATCGCGCCGAGCGCGCCGGCGCAGGCGACCGGGTTCCCGCCGTACGTGCCGCCGAGACCGCCGGAGTGCGCCGCGTCCATGATCTCGGCGCGGCCGGTGACCGCGGAGAGCGGCAGGCCGCCCGCGATGCCCTTGGCGGTGGTGATCAGGTCGGGGACGATGCCCTCGTCCTCGCAGGCGAACCACTGGCCGGTGCGGCAGAAGCCGGACTGGATCTCGTCCGCGACGAAGACGATGCCGTGGTCCTTGGCGAACCGCGCGACCGCCGGGAGGAAGCCCTTGGCCGGCTCGATGAAGCCGCCCTCGCCGAGGACCGGCTCGATGACGATCGCGGCGACGTTGTCCGCGCCGATCTGCTTGGTGATCTCGTCGATGGCCTGCGCGGACGCCTCGGCACCGGCGTTCTCGGCGCCGGTCGGCCAGCGGTAGCCGTACGCCACCGGGACGCGGTAGACCTCGGGAGCGAACGGGCCGAAGCCCTGCTTGTACGGCATGTTCTTCGCCGTCATGCCCATGGTGAGGTTGGTCCGGCCGTGGTAGCCGTGGTCGAAGACGACGACGGCGGTGCGCTTGGTGTACGCACGGGCGATCTTCACCGCGTTCTCGACGGCCTCCGCGCCCGAGTTGAACAGCGCGGACTTCTTCGCGTGGTCGCCCGGCGTCAGCTCGGCGAGCTGCTCACAGACCTCGACGTACCCCTCGTACGGAGTGACCATGAAACAGGTGTGGGTGAAGTCCGCGAGCTGCGCGGACGCGCGCCGCACCACGGCCTCGGCGGAGGCGCCGACCGACGTCACGGCGATACCCGAGCCGAAGTCGATCAGCCGGTTGCCGTCCACGTCCTCGACGATCCCGCCACCGGCACGGGCGGTGAACACCGGCAGGGTGGAGCCCACACCTGCGGCGACCGTCGCGAGGCGGCGGGCCTGCAGCTCCACCGACTTCGGGCCGGGAATGGCGGTGACGACGCGGCGCTCCTGCGGAATTGCGGTCATGCGGGGCTCCTGGGGGGTGTTTCGGACGCTTCTGTTTCTGCAGGCTAGGGGCGGGGACGGGGCGCGGGCATGCTCCGATCGGGAGTGGTGGCAGGCGTGTCCTTGTCCGCGACGGACAGAAGACGGACGGAGGGTGGACCGGAAGGCCGGCGGCGGGCGGTAGGGGGCGGGAACGGCCCCGTTCCCCGTCACTATCCGGGCGCGTTGCTGAACTCCCCGTGTCCGCACACTAGATTGGCCGTGCAGCGGTCGGACCTGGCTGGTCAGGGGGCAACGGTTCATGGACAACGAAGGCACGCACGGCGCCCGGGGCACGCGGGGTGCGCAGCCGCCAGACGGCCGCGCCGACCGCCCCGGCGGCTCCGTGCCGCACCCGGCGGGGCCGCCTCCCCCGCCGCCGCCCGGCCCACCGCCCCTGGCTCCGCCGGCCTTTTCCCCTACCGTGCAGCCGCCCCCCGC
>CBRG010000176.1 GCA_000470535.1 Streptomyces sp. AW19M42 | reverse complement strand
CCCCTGAGGCATTGTCCGAGCCGGCCTGGGTCAGCCCACGTCGTTGAAGGCGGCTGCGTGATCCGGCCCGGGGCAGCCCACGTCGTTGAAGGCGGCGGCGGGATCCGGCCTGGGTCAGCCCACGTCGTCGAAGGCGCCTGCGAGATCCAGCCCGTCAAGCCCCGGTACGACGGGGATGGATACTCCGATCGTGCCCGCCCGCCCGGTCGCGCCCGTGGCCCGTCCGTTGGCCCGTCCGCCCGGTCGGCCGGCGGGGCGCTGCGGCCCTTCGTCGACCAGCACCCAGACCGTGACCTCGCCGGAAGCGTCGTCGCGTACGCCCCACTTCTCGGCGAGCGCGCTGATGATGTTGAGTCCCCGGCCCCCGCGAGCGGTGACCGATGGAGTGGCCGGAACCGGTCGGGTCGGACCGCCTCCGTCCGTCACCTCGACCGTCAGCCCACCTGTTCTGTCGACGTGCCAGGCGGCGCGCACGTCGCCTTCCCCCACGTCGCTGTGCCGGCCCAGCGGCCTGCCGTGACGGCAGGCGTTGCTGAGCAGTTCGGAAAGGATCAATACAGCATCGTCGACGACCGAATCCGGCACCCCGTGGCTGCGCAACTGCTCACGCATCCGGCGCCGTGCCTGACCCACGCCCGCAGGGCCATGGGGTACGGCCATGCTCGACGACGTGGGCACTTCCTGTGCCACCACCAACGCCACCCCCGAGACCTCCTTTGCCCCACGCCACGGTGTGGATGCCCCCCTGGGCTGGGCCGGAAACCGGCCAGTGGTCTGACAGTGACGCACTCGCAACGATCGAGTACACCCCGAATGCGCCGGTGTACTCCCCGTCACTGATATGAAGAGCGGCCCAACTGGGAGAGGACCTGCTTCGGGCGGTTCGTGATGATCGCCTCCACTCCGAGCCGGACGCAGAGGTCGACGTCCTCCGGCTCGTTGACCGTCCAGACGTGGGCCCGGTGGCCCGCGCGGTGCAGGCGGTCGATGTAGCCCGGGTGGCTGCGCACGATCCGCATCCCGGGACCGGCGATCCGGGCGCCGGCCGGCAGCCGTCCGTCACGCAGCCGGGGCGAGATGAACTGCATCAGGTAGACGGTGGGCAGGTCCGGTGAGGCGTCCTGGATGCGGTGCAGGGAGCGGGCCGAGAAGCTCATGATGCGGACCGGCGAGGGGCCCTCGGCCGGCGGTGCGTCGAGCTCGAAGCGCTTCAGCAGATCCAGCAGCCGCTCCTCGACCTGGCCCGCCCAGCGGGTCGGGTGCTTGGTTTCGATGGCGAGCTGGAGCGGACGCCCGACGGCTCTTGTCTCGACGAGCAGTTCGAGAAGGCGTTCCAGGGTGAGTACGGAGGTGAGCTCGCCCGGCACCGGGTCCCAGTCGGGGGACTCCGACTCGTCCCGGTCCTTCCACGAGCCGAAGTCGAGCGCGGCGAGTTCGGAGAGCTCCAGGGCGGAGACCGCGCCGCGACCGTTGGACGTACGGTTCACCCGGCGGTCGTGCACGCAGACGAGATGGCCGTCGGCGGTGAGCCGTACGTCGCACTCCAGGGCGTCGGCGCCGTCCTCGATCGCCTTCCGGTACGCGGCCAGGGTGTGCTCGGGGGCGTCGTCGGACGCGCCTCTGTGCGCGATGACCTGGATGGGATGCTGCGTGGTGTGCTGGTGCCGTGCTTGGGTCACCGCGTCATGGTGTCACCGGAGGGCCCGGGTGCGCGAACCTTGCGAAGTGAGGTCGTTTTGACCGATGTAAAGGCCCGTGCGCGGATGCACAGGTCCTGCTTACAGTGGTCTGACGTGCTGTGGGAAAAGCTGACTCCAGACACGTACACAGCGGATCTCTTGCCGAATGATGATGTGGAACCGAGGAGTACAGAGCTGTGAGCACAGAGAACGAGGGCAACGAGGGCAACGCGGCCGAGGCCGCCCCGTCCGTTCCGTCCGCACCTCCAGTGCCGGCCGATGCTCCCCAGGGGTCTCCTGGAAGCACGCCCCCGGCCCCTACGCAGCCGGACGTGACCGCCGCGCAGCCGCAGGTCCCCCCTGCGCACGACCCGGCGACCACACCCATGGCCCAGGTCCCCCCGGCGCCGCAGCCCCACACGCCTCCTCCCGTACCGCCGTCGGCGGCGGATGCCGGCTGGCCCCCGCCTCCGCCCGCGGTCCCCGCGTACGCCCACGGCGGCCACGGGGCGCACGGCGGTGGCCCGGTGTGGGGCCCGCCCGGCCAGCTACATACGCCCGACGCTCCCCGCAAGCGGGGTGCGGGCGGTCTGGTGGCCGCGGCGGTCGTGGCAGCACTCGTGGCGGGCGGCGTCGGCGGAGCCCTCGGCTACTGGGCCGCTGACAGCAACGACAGCTCCGGCTCCTCCGGTTCGACCACCGTCGCGGCGTCGGCCAACCCGCAGGACCTCAAGCGCGACCCGGGCACGGTCGCGGGCGTGGCGGCCAAGGCGCTGCCGAGCGTGGTCACCATCGACGCGCAGGGCGGCGACGGCGAGGGTGGCACGGGGACGGGCTTCGTGTACGACAAGGAAGGCCACATCCTCACGAACAACCACGTGGTGGCCTCCGCCGCGGACAACGGCCAGCTCACGGCGACGTTCTCGAACGGCAAGAAGTACGGCGCAGAGGTGGTCGGCCGGGCCGAGGGCTACGACGTCGCGGTCCTGAAGCTGAAGGACCCGCCGAAGGGACTCACCCCGCTGTCGCTGGGCAACTCGGAACAGGTGGCGGTGGGCGATTCGACGATCGCGATCGGCGCCCCGTTCGGCCTGTCCAACACGGTCACCACGGGCATCATCAGCGCGAAGAACCGCCCGGTCGCCTCCGGTGACGGCTCCGGCGGCAGCAACTCGTACATGAGCGCGCTGCAGACCGACGCCTCGATCAACCCGGGGAACTCCGGCGGCCCGCTGCTGAGCGCCGGTGGCGCGGTCATCGGGATCAACTCGGCGATCCAGTCGACCGGCAGCAGCACCGGCCAGAGCCAGGCGGGCTCCATCGGCCTCGGCTTCGCGATCCCGATCAACCAGGCGAAGAACGTCGCCGAGCAGCTGATCAAGACCGGCCAGCCGGTCTACCCGGTCATCGGCGCCACGGTGACCATGGACGAGAAGACCGGCGGCGCGGTCATCTCGGCTCAGGGCGCGAGCGGCACGGAAGCGGTGACGAAGGGCGGCCCCGCGGCCCAGGCGGGCCTCAAGCCGGGTGACGTCATCACGAAGTTCAACGACACCGTGGTCGACAGCGGCCCGACCCTGATCGGTGAGATCTGGACCCACAAGCCGGGCGACAAGGTCACGCTGACGTACAAGCGTGACGGCAAGACGTCGACCGCCGAAGTCACCCTGGGCGAGCGCAAGGGCGACAGCTGACCGGCTAGGCTGTCCTCGCGTCGAAGCGGGCCGTTGCCCGCCGGTGCGAGGTGGGTTGCCCGAGCGGCCTAAGGGAACGGTCTTGAAAACCGTCGTGGCAGCGATGTCACCGTGGGTTCAAATCCCACACCCACCGCAGGCGAGAGGCCCCTGACCAGTAAGTATGGTCGGGGGTCTTTGCCATGCCCGTTCCCTGTCAGGCACCGCTGTTCCCCCTGGTTTCCCGCTCTGTCGGGCACGGAAGGGGCACGCGGGGGGCACGGCTGGGCCACGGCTTTGGGAGGTGTCGGGGCTGCTCGTCAGCGGTTGATCGGGATCTCGTAGACGATCTCGCAGTGCGCTGCGGGCACCACGATGTCCGCTGTCTCCACGGGACGGCCGTCGTCGCTGTAGTACGTCCGCCGGATGTGCGTCACGAGCGCGGCTTTCTGGATGCCGAGTAGCGATGCTTCCTCGGCGGTCGCGTGCCTGGGTTCGGGCTGCTCCACCGCGTGGCTGATGGTGACTCCGATCTCCGCCATGCGGTTCACGACCCCGGCCCCCGCGTGGGGCCCTCCCTCGGGGAGAACGACGAGGGTTCCGCCAGTGACGGCGTACGGCTCCCAACTCGTCGACAGCTGAACCGGCTTCCCGTCCGCAAGGAACTCGTACGTCGTCCGCACGCACGGCTCGCCTTCGGCGATCCCGAGCCGCGTCGCGATCTCCGCCGGGGCCGGCACTTTGGCGTCGGTCCGGCTCTCCCAGTCGCTCTGTAGGCGAAGGGCCTTCATGTCCTGGCGGAACGGGGACCCGCTGGGCTGCTCACGTGCCGACGACCGGACGACTCTCACGCGCTCCCGTGGCTCGGCGACGTAGGTCCCCGATCCGGCCCGGCCTTCCAGCACGCCTTGGGAGATCAGCAACTCCTGTGCCCTGCGCACCACGTTCTCGCCCACGCCGCA
Source organism: Streptomyces sp. AW19M42 (assembly GCA_000470535.1). Lineage (GTDB taxonomy): Bacteria > Actinomycetota > Actinomycetes > Streptomycetales > Streptomycetaceae > Streptomyces. The sequence continues at coordinate 21,682 of CBRG010000176.1, read as the reverse complement.
CTCCTGGCCGATCTGTGCGCGGGATGGGAGACGGTCGCCCGGTTCCCAGACGTGCTCCGCGATGCGCTGCCGGAGTTCGTCGGCGATGCGGAGGTACGGCGGTTGCTCAGACATATGGAAAATCTAGTCCACTAGCTCTAATCTAGTTAACTAGCTTCACTGAAAGTGATCGCTGGCAACGGAGGGTGTGCTGTGTCCGCTTCGGAAGTGACCGCGGCGGCTATCGCCGCCCGCTTGTCTGCCGCTGGCCTCCGCCCGCGCGTGGAAGAGCACACCCAGTTCACGACGGTCGAGGCAGAAGTACCGGACACGCTCTCCGCCGACTCATGGCGGGAGGTCCTGGACGCGGTGGCCGATGCCGATCGATTCGGGCTCGTGGCCACCAGCTTGAACGGCCGCACCTTATGGGCGGTCGTACGTAAAACGGTCCCCACGACAGGCGACGTCGGGGGACCGGGCTATCAGCGATAGGAGCTGAACAGCATGCTCAACCGTATCCGCCGAGCCATCTCGCGCACCAGAGCGCGGTGCTTCCCCAACGGTCGGCACCGCCGCCCCTTAACTCCCTCCCGGCCGCTGGTCCCTCTCACCTGCCCCGTGCCCGCTGACCCTTCGACCGTCGCCCTGGGGCGGGCTCCGGCCGGCACGAGCCACCGTTACCCGCTGAGGGGAGAAGACGTCGCACTTGTCCGTCCGTACCTGCTGGCGTGGGAAGAGCAGCGTGCAAGGACACGCGCGGCACTCGTCGCCCCGCACCTGCCGGCCGATGCCCGGTCGGCCCTCGCGGGGGCCCACTGATGCCTCCTCGCCGACAACCGCACCCGATGGGCACAGCTTCCGCCGCCTACCGCTCGATCGCCTGCTGGATTGGCACACACCACTCCTGCACCGAGCCGTCCCCGCCTGCGACGACGGACGACGTGCCGGTGATCTATGAGGTGTGCATCTGCCCGTGCCACTCGAACCCCAACCCGTCCGTGCCCGTGAAGGTGACGGCATGAGGGCCCCAGCCCCCGGCGGTGCACTGGTCTCTTCCGTCGAGGTCACTGCGGCCACCGTGCAGCGCGGCGACATCATCGAACTCGGCGGTCAGGCCTGCCGAGTGAGTGACCTCTTCCAGCTTCCCCAAGGGGCCAAGCAACTGGTCTTCGAGTCGGGCGAACTGCTGGCCATACATGCCCGTACCCGGCTTATCGCCCTGCGACTGCTGAGAAGGCGGTGACCGGCTCCGTGCCCCGACGCCATCACGACATCGCCGACGACCTACGCCGCGAGATCACGACGGGCAGCATCAAGCCTGGTGAACGCCTCCCGTCCGAAGCCGGCCTGGCCGCTCGGTACAGGGTCAGTACCGTGACTTTGCGACGTGCTCTCGCCGTGCTCCAGGGCGAAGGACTAGTCGAGAAGATCCACGGCAAGGGCAACTACGTCCGTCACCCGCGCCGCAAGATCATGTACGTAGGCGGCTGGGGCACGCTGGACCCCTGGACCGCCGCTGAGCCAACGTTGCGCATCACGGTTCGCAGCACCACGGTTCCGGCCTCCGTGCACCTGACCACGTTGCTGAAGGTGCCAACGGGCAGCCCTCTCGCCGAGTACACCTGCCTCAGCCTCGAACAAGGGTCACCGCACGGCTTGGCCCGCATCTATATCCCGCGCGACCTGGCCCCGGCCGGAGTCCTCGACAACGACTCTGTGTGCCGGGAGGCAGCCACGAGGTTCGCCGTCCTCGGGCCGTCGCCGGCCACCATCCGAGAGACGGTCTCCGCCCGCTCTGCCACCCCAGACGAAGCGTCGGCCCTCCGCCTCGGAAACAACATGGCCGTTCTCGCGATCACGCGCATCGCCACCGACACCAACGGCCGCGTCGTAGAAGCCGCGCTCCTGGCCTTTCCGGGAGACCGAGTTGACGCCGTATTCACCGCCCACCACGTGCTCAACGAGAGGCCAACCCAAGGATGACGACCCCGAACGAACTTCGGCTCCTCCCATGGTCGGGCCCGGGGGACAAGCCCTGCTACCTGAGCACTGACGACCCGGACGGCTACATGTCCCGCCTCGCGGACAACATCGAAGCTGTACAACTTGACACGGCAAGTGACCTGTTGGAAGAGGTCTCAGAAGCTCTCGACAACCAGGACACGTCTCTCGACGAGATGCGGTGCCTGGTCCAAGAGCTGGCCGGTGCTCTGCGGGACATCCTCCGCGTCGCCAGGAGCCGGGGCCGCCTCCTGGCAATGAGCGATCGGCGTGAGTCCGCCTATTGATCTACGTTCCCGCCGACCAGCACAGCAAGAGAGGCCCATGGCTCTGACCAGATCAGATGCCATGGGCCTCTAGCGTTGCCAGCTGACTTCCGGCAACCTTGGACGGCCTGGGGACTGTTTCGTCCCGAGGCAACTTGGGCGGGGGCAGCGTTTTGGGCCGATGCGCCTCTCACCTGCGCTGAGCGTCCGCAGGTGTCCGTACGCGTCCGTCGTTGTCTATCGGCGTTGTCACGCAGTTAGACACGCACTCGATGTTCTCGGTACGCAGCATTAGCGCGACTCGACTCGGGTCCACGGACAGACCGCCTGCTCACGTCATCTCTGCCGGCGCGCAAGTCATCAGTTGGCCTGTGGTGCACACGTCTCCGGAGGCCTTAACCACCGGAGAAATCTGCGCAGGTCAGGTGGTCGAACATAAGTGAGCTTGCCTCGGCTCGTCCGCGCATGGTCCACAGCGTCATCTCGCATACGCGTCGGGCTCGTCATCTGGGTCCGGTGCCAGCAGGGCACGGTGCCTTGTCGGGCGCCGTGAGTGGGCAGCGTGCGTGGCAGGGGGGAGGACAACGATGAGATGAGTCGTCCACCGCGGTCATGCCGAAAGTGGGCATTTGGCAACCGAAGCCAATGCAGCTCATGGGCGGGGGTTACACCGCGCCCTGGCACGTGATCATAGGTTCAAGTGGGGCGCTTGTTGAATTATCGACAGAACACCTAAGGGTGCAAAAGTGGTAGAACGCCCAATTCGGTCAGCTTTCGCCACTGGATGGTGAGGATGCGTCAGATGCGGGTCGAATAGTGGACCATGATGCGGTCGGCAGCAGTAGACTGGCCGACCAACTTGACGAATTGTTGCGACGGTGGGGGGCGCACAGTGTCAAACCTTGGCCAACGGATGTTGGGCGTGATGAGTGAGGTATCGGCAGCGGCCGAAGCCCATGCGCCCCATGCAGATGCACTGACTGCGGATGAACTGGCACTCCTGAGACTATTGGCAACCGAGCCGTTCGACTTGATCCTTACCCTCAAGGAGTTGATGGCTGATGCGCATCAGGATTGAGACGGAACGCCGCAGGGGCCTTCGCATAATCGAAGAAATCCCCGACATCGAGCTTTGCAAGATTCAGGGATATAATGGAATTGGTAAGACCAACGCAATCAAGCTACTAGCGCTGTGTGTTGGTGAAACACCCTTCCGTAGCGATTCTGTGGCATGGCCGTCCTTTAGAGAGCAACTCTTGGGCGGAAGCGTACAGATCTCGGGCCTCCGCAATGGAGAAGAAATCCGATGGGATCTGACCCCAGAGCAATGGCCGCTTGACCCTGCGGAACCACTAAATGAGGCAATTGGGTCTATTTGGATCAATGGGGAAGAAAGCAGTCACGAGGATGTAAGGCAAATCCTCCGCGTATATCACATCCTGGCCGCAGATACGCCGCAAGATGTCCTTTCCGCGAGAATTCTGGAAGCACAAAAGGAAATTCTAGGATGGAATGCGGAGCGCCAGGCACGCCTAACCACTCTTGACGAATCAATTGATTCTGTCCGCACGCTAATTGTCGATGCCGGGCCAGAGAACCTCGCGGCAGAACTTGTTGTCATGCGCGATTCTCGGAAAAAGGCGGAAAAGGTTGCAGGCGAGCTAGCAGAAGCTAGCCGCCGTATGAAGCTTCTTAAGCGAGCAGTTGAAGTAGCAGACCGGCTGATTCAGGTGCGGGGACGCGGGCCGGAAATGGACGCGACACTCGCCGAGCTTGTTGAACGTCTAGCTGACCTTGACGGCCAGAAGGAATCGCTAGATCAGAAAATCGCGGATGCCAGTGCTCGAAAGCACCGCGATGCAACGGCTGAGAAAAACTTCAAAAACTCCCAGAATTACTTGGATCGACATGATCGGTCCCTGCGGGCGGCACGTCGGGCGCTGGAAAATGCTGCTGCAAGCGCAGGTATCGAGCCTCAGCGTGAAGTCATAGAACGGGCGCAACGCGAAGCCGGCGGACGCCTTGCAGAATTGACCAGTCAACTACCGAGCGTGCACTCGGCCCCGCTGATTCTTGAAGTTCTCGACGACTTGATTCGACGTCTGGATGCAGCACAGAACGAGGAGCTAGGCTCCGCCATTCTGCTGACAAATACAGAAAATGCGGAACTCTATTCCGTTTGGTCCCTGAATCAGGCCCTGTCGGCAGAACGTGAAAAGCTCCGGAAACGCACTCCATCTGCTGATGCCGCTAAGCTTAATGAGGACATTTCCGACACCCGAAATCTCCTTGACAGCCTGATGCAAACCTCCGATGCCCTCGACACGTTCGAGCTAGCCGAGGCAGGGTTGGTAAAGGCCAAGAAACGTCTGAAGGATGCGGTTGACGGTCTTCCTGAGCAGACGGCGCGGACGCTTGACGAACTCATGGAGCATAGAAACAAACTAGACAGGGATTCGGCACAGGTCCAATCGAATCACGCTCGCCTTTCTCATGCGCGCGAATTGCTTGGCGGGGGACTCGATGAACAGTCTCTAAACGCAGAACTCGTGCAGCTCTGTCAAGCTATGGGTGTCAAGGCCTCGCGCGTTAAGGGACATCTGCTGGCAGAATCGGCGAAGCTGGAAGAGATCGCTCGAAACGATACACAGGCATCACAGCAAGCCGAACGTGCAAGTGCGGCAGTCGAGAAACGTTCATCTGCAATGAAGAACGCAATCATTCAGCTTACTCAGGATGCGAAGAATCGTTGGTTTATTGAAGCTCTCCCACATCTCGCTGACCTGGCCGACACGGATGAGGAAAGTCAAGCCACCGCTCTCGTTGGCGCCTTGGGTAGCGTGGAGAAAGCAAGGAATAAACTACACCGCATTGACGCGCTAGTTAGAGGTACTGGACGGGCGCTTGGCGAGCTTCACAACAGCATGGACAGCCGGGGTGGACTTCCAGGTGGAGACGAGCCAGTCGACCGCTCTGTGCGTCTTTGGCTGGGCGAGGATGTCCGGAAGTGGTTCGATGATGAACTCGTCCGAAAGGCTCTTTTCGGCGGTGGTAGTGATATACGGCTCGACCCGACAGACATGGCAATCTGCTGGATTAACGAGGATGGGGAAGAGGAACGCCGTCCACTCTCCGCCTTCTCGAGCGGACAACAAGTATTCGCCTACACGCAGGCGCAGGTTGCCAAGCTCGATCGCGAGGGGCTCCCAGCAGCCAACAGGCTGATCGCGCTCGATGAGTTCGGATCCTTCTTGGACTCGGATCGCATGTCGAGCCTGATTGACTTCCTACAGTCTCGTGAGCGTGGGGCGACGAAGGATCAAGTACTTGTGATTCTACCTTTGGAAGAAAATGCACCCCGCCGGCGCAGTGGCGAAGCCAGCGTGGTTCAGGAGGAACAGATCCGCAGTCTCGAACAGCGTGGCTACTTCGCGGAGGAGCTCCGTACGTGAACCCGACTGGGCATCGCACAGTTTTTGGCATTCCTGCGGTTCTTACTGGACCAGAAATCTCGGTAATCGTAGAAGACCTCACAGCGCTATGGAAACTTACCTACAGCAGTCCGCCTAAGGATCTGGATACAGACCTTGAACTGTGCCGTAAGTTCTTCGACCCGCTGACTCGGGGAGGCACGTTGCGTGAGCGGCTAGCCTCTCTCGAGAAAACACCCATGAAGATCAGGCGAGCTTCGTACACACGGCCACTCGTAATCGATGTGGGATCCGGTTCATGCATCGTCGGCGTCGAGGCGCGGCTATTTCTAGATATTTTGCAGGAAGCTGCAGAAGACGATTACTTTGTCCTCTCCTCGTCATCGATTGCAGTCATGGAAAGACGCGCACTTGATAAATATCGCGAGTGGTCTACAGCGCGGCTAAATCAGGTCGTTGCGCTGCGTTCCGGGAAGGCCATTGAGGTCATGCAGGCGATCTCGGTAGGTCTAGTAATTGCGCTCTTGGTCAATCGATCCGACGCACCAGAACGAGCCATGCCAAAGTTGTCTACGGATTCGCCAGAAGGGCTACGCCTCAACTCGGCTATTTACAGCGGAGCGGAACGATTTGCTGAGATAGTAATGCGTAACAAGAGCTCGCGCTCTGCCGGCGAGAGAAGCCTTAAAGGGGGCTACGGCCTCAGCGAAGCTAGACGTCGACTGGCCCACCGCCTGGTGACTGACAAGAGATCAGGCGGCGAGTTCGTCCATGTATCTCCAGAGCACAAAGAGGAAGTGATTTTTTACCTCGCGGCAGACCTGGCACGAAGGACTTCGTTGACCGAAGATTCGCTGGCAGAAGCCTTTGATGCGTTGATCCTAGGATTTCGCGAAACTGGTGACGCCCTTGCTCACGGGTCCCTTATTTTTGAACGACCCGCAGACACTCGCCGATTGAAAACACAATTCATTTGTGCGTTCGCAGAAGCTCGGGCACGCAACGATCGAAAAAGCGAATGAGTAGGCTAATTTTTACGGAAAAGGATAAGCCTCTCCGAAAGCTGGACGTCATGCCGCACGCTATTGCTTTGCCACCGCTGGCCCCGCTTACGTAGGGTTATGTCCTTCTCGAAAGAGAATCCGAGACTTTGGGCGATATCGCCAATTAGGCGCGGAGTGTCCACGTACACTCCGTAAGGCGCACTGTCACCGACGAGCCATACTACGGGGGATCCCGGCTTCAACGCCGTGGCCATGTTTTCGAGCACTTGAGCAATGGCCAGGAAATAATCGGGCAGGACTCGGTCATACTCCTTACCTCTGGGGCGCTTATTCCGTTCAGCCAAGAGTTTGGAAGTTATATCGAGGACTGAGTCAGCGATCTCTCCATACTCTGCAAGTCTCGCAGTGGCCATGCGCGCTGCAGGTACGCTGCTCTGCTGAGTGGTCGCAGTCAGCATGTCTGAGCGAACCTCTGTGCACATTTCAGCCCAGCTAGAGATGTCTCCCCAGAAATAGAGCTCAAGTCGGGTTGCATCCGCGTAGTCAAAATTGTTGAGATACGGTGGCGATGAGACGCAACCATGAGCGCTCTCGGGACTCAACTTCTCCCAAGCAATTTTTTCGCATGAGTTACCTTGGACGACTTGGTAGAAAAGATTATTCGGGTTCTCGGTAGCTTCGCGAATGTCTTGTTCCATCCATTCTGCGCGTTGAACGAAGCGAGCCAATGGGTTGCTATGGATAGGCTTACGTTCTGTTCCCGGCCTTTGATAAGGCCAGCCGACGCGTGCTGAAGCAACATCGCGCAGAGTTCCCAGAAGGGCCCATTTAGCGTGGAGATTCCACGACTCACCTGCTCCGGCGCGAATCATGTCGCGAAGGGCTACAAGTTGCCCGAGTACGGGGGTACTAAAACACCGCGTTACGAGGTCCGGTTCCTGATCGATTCGGCGCTCCGCTGAAGAGCTCTGTTGGGCTGCTGCCACAGCTAGTGTTCTGGCTACCTCGCCGAGGGTCTTATCCTTGGTGCGCGGTTGGCTCTGTAGCTTCAGCCGGGCCAGTTCCGCGATCATAGGGTGGGCTTCCACACCAAAGAATGAGTGTCCCGCTTGACGAGCCGCCGTTCCTGTGACAGCTGAGCCGGCGAATGGATCGAGCACCAGACTCTCTGAATCAAGCTCGAGATGAGCGAGGAGAGTGGTGACGTAGTCAGAGGCGAAACCGGCCGGGTAGCGGAACCAGCGATCGAACGGCTCGTTCCTGCTGGTGCCGTGGGTCCTACCCTGCCCTGATGAGGGAGTGGGAAGTGGCTGAGGGCTCCAGGCACCGACAGTCACGTCGGTGAGAGGCTGCTGCTCAGCATGAGTCTCGTTAGTCAACATGTTTCCATTGCACCACGGCGCCGTGCCCACGGACACAGTTCCTGAGAGATACGGAGGTTACGGATCAATCAAAGCTGCCAGGATTGCGCTTCGTGGCGTCCAGTTGAGCCTGCCATAGTAGGCGAGCACCGTTGCACCTGAGCCGGTGAGCGCCCGAGACATAGCACGTTCCGCTTGCCCCTCCAGTTCGTCGAGCCACTCTGTTGTTCGCCTGGTTTGCTCTAAATAGCCGCAATGTGCATCTGCGGAAAAGAATGAGGGTGCTGCATCCTGGGCGAGTCCAACTTGTTTGATGCTAACCAAAGTTCGCAGGATCGTGTGAATAAAAGATAGTGGCGTCCCCATGTAGTCTCTGTCACGGTCCTCCCATGGGCTCTCTCTGAGATGTCGTGCCATCGTGATTGCCAATTCGCTGGCGCGGTCGGGGTTTTTGTTTGTCCACCCAGCCACCAGAGAAGAGGTGAGTGGTGCCAAGTTATCGAAAAATACTGTGTGATTATTCGGGTAAGCCAGCGCGAGCGTCACTAGAGTTTCAATCTCCGTGGCTTTCCCGAGTAGGATATCCTCCGTTATTTTTTCGGCTCTCACTTCTACTGGCTCGTCGCGAGACCCTGGAACTTTCTCAAGCAATTCGCGCAGAGTGGGCATATCTTTCACGCGGCGGGCGATTTCCTCTTGGGTGCATTCCCAAATGAAGGGGCGCCAGTGAAGGTATTTTTCATCGGGTAGAAGTGGTCGCCCAGCTTTAGGCCGGTGGCCCGTTAGGAACCATGCCGCCACACGGCCTAGGCTGTAGACGTCGGCTGCCGGGGTTGCTTCACGGGGATTTTCACTGAGTTCCGGTGCGGCGTACCCGTCCGTTCCTATTTCTTGATTCGTGCGGGTAAGTGGTGATGATCCGGAAGCGTAGGGGCGCATCACCATCCCCCAGTCGGCAACGACCCAACGCCTCTTTATTGTTCCTGATTCGGGTAGTGCGAGAATGTTCCCCGGTGAAATATCTCGATGGACGAGCTCTCTCTTGTGTGCTATTTCGAGGGCCTCGGCGATATTTAGCAGTATTGAAACCAGGTCTTCCTCGTCCAGTTCGGTTCTGAGTTTTGTCAGGCTGCCATCTGCTACCGGCATCGTGTACCACTCATAGCCGGGGTCATGATCGCGAATTGGCATGATGTTGGGATGGTGTAGTGAGGTCTGGGCTTCGATCTCCCGCCGGATCCTCTCCTTTGCTTGAGGGACTGAAAGCGGTCGCTTAAGAGCAACCTCTTCCTCTGATTCTCTGTGCCATGCCCGTCGAACGTCTGCGTAACCGCCTGGCCCGAGAGTCTTTCCGTCGAATCGGTAGACGGTTCGCGGGTCTACGGTGGTCTCATCAGGCCCCATGGGAGCAGCCTACGACGGTATTGGCTGCAAACACGAGGTCTGTAGCGGAAGTTGGTCCCGCAACGTCCTGGGAGATTGAGCCGTCGTCGACTAAGGGCGGCGGAGCGGGTTTGGCCGGTGGCCTGCCCGGTTTGGGGTCGTGCATGATCAGGGGGCCGTACGCTGGCCGGCAACTCGGGCAGGCTGTGATCCTGCCCGGAATTTGAACGAGTGGCCCCCTGGTCTTGCTCGACGCGGGACCCGAACCGGGGAGGTGGCTAAAGCCGTGGAGCCGACCGCCCCAGCCACAGAGGGTGTCTCCCCACTTCATGTCCGCAGCCGTCGAGCGCGCCGCCGGGCGCGGCCAGCCGGGGCGGAGACAGGAGGCAGGCCGCGCCGCTGAGGCGGCGCGCGCCCGCGCCGTGCGCGGGCCTTGATGAAGTAGGGAAAGTCTTATCCCGCTGTGATGAGCTGCTTGCCGTCGTGGCTTCGCACGTGAGGGCCGTCGCCGTCCAGGGCATCCAGAAGGCGGACCGCGTAGACCTCGGACATGCGCTCGCTGACCTCGTCGGGTGTGAGCCAGGAGACGGCTGTCGACTCGCTTGATGTGCGCTCGGTGCCGCCGGAGGGCTTGCAGCGGAAGACCAGGGCGACGATGCCGCGGGTCGTGTTCTTGTAGACGCCGGTGAGCTGGTCCACCTCGACGTGGATGCCTGTCTCTTCCCAGACCTCGCGGGCAACGCCGGCTTCCGGCGTCTCGTTGAGTTCGAGGATGCCGCCGGGGAGCTCCCAGGTGCCGTTGTCGGCTCGGCGGATCGCCAGGAGGCGGCCGTCCTCGCGCACCACTACTCCGGCGACGGACACGGAGTGCAGGGGAGTGGGTGCCGCTTCCTGTGATTGACTCATGTAGAGGAGCATAGGAGGCAGGGAAGGACTATGGGAACTGCGGCGGGAGGGGCCGGTTCCGGACCTCGGTATGTGCAGATCGCTGATGACCTCGTGCAGCAGATCCGGGCGGGGGTTCTCAAGGCCGGCGACATGGTGCCGAGCGAATCCGAGCTGGTGGACCGCTACGGCGTCTCCGGCGGGACGATCCGTAAGGCCATGGTTGAGGTACGGGCGAGTGGGCTCGTCGAGACCAGGCATGGCAAGGGCTCGATCGTGAAGAACCGGCCCCCCGTACGGCACCGCTCCTCCGATCGCTTCCGGCGCTCGCTCCGGCAGGGTGGCCAGGCCGCCTACCTCGCGGAGTCCGCACAGTCCGGCGCCACCGCCAAAGTCAGCGTCCTCTACATCGGTCCTATGGACGCGCCCGAGGATGCCGCCGAGCGCTTGGGCGTTCCCGCCGGTACGCAGGTGTTGGCCCGCCGGCGCCTTTACTTCCGTAACGGCACCCCGGTGGAGACCGCCTCGTCGTACCTGCCCTGGGACGTGGTGAAGGAGATCCCCGAGCTGTTCGCCGAGAACCCCGGGGGCGGTGGCATCTATGCCCGACTCGAAGACCACGGGCATGAGTTCGCGGAGTTCGTCGAGACGCTGCAAGCACGCCCGGCCTCGAAGTCGGAGGCGTCGGAACTGGCGCTCAGCCCTGGCGCGCCCGTGGTTCACCTGATCCGGGAGGCCCGTACGACCGCGGGTCGGGTGGTCGAGGTGTGCGACACGCTCATGGCCGCTGACCAGTTCGTTTTCGAGTATCGGATCCCTGCCGACGACTGACGTCCGCTCAACTTCCCGCAACCCGTCGTGAGTTCTTCTTCGCGGCGGGTTGACTCATGTACAGGAGTCAGGCACTCTTCTTCATGTAACTCATATACATGAGTGACGGAGTTCGGCATCTATAGAGGAGTGATCTGCTGTGCGTCAGATTCCCGTCGACACCTCCAGCGCTGTCGTGATGGTCGCCAAGATTCCGCAGGTCAAGGTCCGTGACCGCCGCACCGGTGAGATCGCCACCGACATGGAGACCGGTGCTCAGCTCATGACCGTGGACGTGATGTTCGCGGCGAACGAGGAGGTGGAGATCCTGTCCGTCACCGTTCCGGAGCCCGGGATCACCGGTGAGCTGGCCATGGGTACGCCGGTCGCGCTCACCGGCCTGGTCGCCCGTCCGTGGGAGAACGACTTCAACGGCCAGCGGCGGCACGGCATCGCGTTCCGCGCGGTCGCGGTCACCTCGCTCGCCGACGTCGCCACCACAGGGTCGAAGGCGGCCTGATCATGACCGCCTTCACGGTCGCTCTGGTGCTGGTCGTCGCTGCTGTGGGTCTCCTGCGGTGGCGGCGGCCCGCCTGGTACTGGCTGGCCTTCGGGGTCACTCTGGCCGCGCTGCGGGTCTTGGTCCGGTACCGCTCGGTCATGGACGCGTGCGGGTTGACCGTTCCGCCGGCGCGTTGGCGGTTATCTCTGGCTCGGGCCACCAACCAGCCGATACCTGAGCCCCGCCCACCGCGTATCCGACGACTGTGGCCGACTCGCACCGGCCTGGTCCTCCGACTCAAGCTCCGTCCCGGGCAGGACGTCTTCGACATCGCTGCGGCCTCGGACCGGCTTCGGCACTCGTTCTCGATGTTCGGCGTGACCTCGCGTGAGGTGCGGTCCGGTGTCGTCGAGGTGCGGATGACCGGATACGACGTGCTCAAGCGGGTGCAGATGCCTGCTGAGACGGAGACCCTGCCGATGCGGGTACCGGTCGCCCTGCGGGAGGACGGATCGGTGCACTACCGCGACTACCGCGCGATACCTCACGCCCTCACCCTCGGCGCCACGGAGTCCGGCAAGTCGGTCTACCAACGCAACCTGGTCGCCGGCCTTGCTCCTCTGGACGTTGCCCTCGTCGGCATCGACTGCAAACAAGGGGTCGAACTCTTCCCGCTGGCACGCCGGTTCTCAGCGCTGGCCGACAGCCCGGACACCGCTGCCGAACTCCTCGATGCACTCGTGGCGCGGATGGCGGACGTCTACCGCCTCATCCGTACCCAGCAGCGCATCACCGTCGATGTGCCGGACGCGGAGATCGCCGCCGACATCTGGGACCTGCCTGAGGAGCTCCGCCCGACCCCGGTCGTCGTCCTGGTCGACGAGGTGGCCGAACTCGCCCTGTACGCAACGAAGGAGGAGGAGAGGCGGCGAGACCGCATCATCACCGCCCTGGTCCGTCTCGCACAGCTCGGCCGCGCCGCCGGTATCTACCTCGAAATCTGCGGACAGCGCTTCGGCTCCGAACTCGGCAAGGGCATCACCATGCTCCGCGCCCAACTCACCGGCCGCACCGCCCACCGTCTCAACGACGAGACCTCCGCCAACATGGCCTTCGGCGACATCGCCCCGGACGCGGTCCTCGCCGCCATCCAGATTCCCGCCGAACTGCGAGGCCTCGCCATCGCGGGAGACGCGTCCGGCGGCTGGCACCGCATCCGCGCTCCGCACACCTCGCTCCGCCAGGCCGTGAACCTCTGCAACCGGTACGCCGACAGGACCCCGGACCTGCCCGAGCTGGCCCCTTTCCGGCCCACCACCGGCACCGCCACCGAGCTCGTGCCATCGGCGAAGGCCGCTCCGGCCACCGCCTGATCTCTCCCCCCACCCGGTAGGCGTGACCGTCTTCGCGCCGAGTCCCTACCACTGCCATGCCCAGAGAAGGGAGAACCGCCATGTGCCCCGACTGCGAGGACTTCGCCCGGACAGTGCTTCTGCTCGGCCAACTCGCTCTGTACGCCGACATGGCCGGCGCCGACCTCGACTTCGTGGACGTCGTCAGCCCGTCCCTCGCCGTGTCGCTGCCGGAGCCGCCGCCGGGCACGTTACCGGACGACTCCGACCCCGCTGAGGACTCCTGATGAGCGCCCGGCACGGTCTCCGGATCGACGCAGTGTTGATCCAGGCGGTCATCGCCGGAGCTCTGTCCTTCGCCCACCTGCACGACCTCGCCGCCGCGGCCGGACAGGACGGCTGGAAGGCATGGGCCTACCCGGTCAGCGTCGACCTGCTCCTTGTCGCCACCTGGCGTCGGCTGCGCAGTGAGGGTCCGTCTCGGTTGGCCTGGTGCTGGTTCCTGATCGCCCTGTTCGCGTCCCTCGGCGCCAACGTCGCCACCGCCGGATTCCTCGACCTGGCCGACCCGCCGGCCCCGCTCCGGCTCGGCATCGCCGGATGGCCCGCACTCGCCTTCCTCGGCGGCACTCTCCTAGCCCACTCGTCGGGGAAGCCGGAGCCAGCTTCGCCAGCCGCCGTCACGGAGACAAAGGACGTCGGGCCGACGCGTGTGCCTGACGCTGCCCCGATCCCCTCCCAGGCCGATGAACCCCCTGCGACAAAGGCCCTGTCCTCGCCCCCGGCCCCGTCCCCGGAGCCGCCCGTCCCCGCCGTGCTGATCGACCACGCCCGCAAGGTCGCCGACGAGTACCGCACCCGCACCGGATCACCGATCGACACCGACACCCTCCGCTCCCGCCTCGGCGTTCCGCCCCACCTCGCCGACGCCATCGCCGCCCGCCTCAGCTGACCGCAAAGGAGAACTGAGATGACCCACGACCCCGCCGACCTGACCGTGGCCGACTACCTCGACGGAGCGCGTGAGATGGCCGCAGCCGGACGCCCCTTCCTCGCCCACATGCTCGCCGAGGAAGCCGCAGGGCGCATCGCCGACCCGGCCACCGCCCGCAGCATCCGGGCCCAGTACACCGACCCGACGACCGACAGGGGCTGACCGGTATGCCCGCCCGCGACAGCTTCCACTCCGTGATGCGTATCGGCCCCGTGCAGATCGGCACCCACCGGGACCGCACCGGCTGCACCATCCACGCCGCCGTCTGCACGGCCGACCGCTGCGGCTGGTCCGCCGACTACTCCAGCCGGACCGCCGCCCAACTCGCCGCCCGTACCCACCGCTGCACCGTCCGTTAGGAGACAGCGTCCATGGACGTCCCCCTCTGGATCGCCCTGCTGGTCGTCGGCTACCTCGGCATCAAGCTCTTCCGTCCGCCGGTGTGGCTGATCTGCGTGCTCCTCCTTGGCGGCTACCTCCTCGCCGACAGTCTCTTCGCCTCTGTCATCGACACCGCCGTCAAGTAGCCCGTGCCCGGGAGAGGAGAACCACCCATGTTCCAGCCCAAGATCCCGACCATGCCGCAGCCCTCGGGCCTGGTCACCCCGCCCGCCGTCGTCCAGCCGACCACCATCACGCCGGGCACGCCTGCCCCGGCATCCGCCGCCGCCCCTGAGCCGTCCCGTCCGGTCGTACAGCTCACCCCCGGCACCGCGGTCGCGCTCGTCGGTGCCGGTACTGCCGTCGTCCTGGTCGTCGGCACCGTCCTGGTCTCGCTGCTCCTGGCGGTCGCCGTCACCAGCGCATCGGTCGCCGTCTGCGCGGTCGTCCTGCGGTCCCTGATCGCGTCCAACGCCAAGCATCGCTGACCGGCCCCCGGGCGGCCTCGATACCGCCAAGCATCCGCCGCCCGGGAGCCATGCCCGCCGATCGATCTCGCAACCGGAAGGAACCCCCAGCATGGCCCACCGGCCCTCACCCTCGAAACAGAAGCGGTCCGTGCCCGCCCCAAAGCTCGACCCGACCGTCCTCGGGGACGTCCTCCGGGTGGCCTCGGCCTCCGACTACACCCGCTGGGAGGACCAGATCCGCCGCACCGGCGGCTGTGCCGACCCTGTCCATCTGAGCGGCTGGGTAACCCACAAGGACAAGGCCACCGGCGAGACCCTGCACCGCTACTCGACCGCGTACGAGCCGGGCGGGCGCCTCCGCATCGCCTGCGGCAACCGCCGCGCCTCCCGCTGCCCGTCCTGCGCCTGGACCTACGCGGGCGACACCTACCACCTGATCCGCGCCGGCCTCGCCGGAGACGACCGCCGCGACATCACCGCCGCCGTCCGCGACCACCCGCGCGTCTTCACCACCCTCACCGCACCCTCGTTCGGCCCTGTCCACAACCGCCCCGACCGGGGCACCTGCCGTTGCGGCACGGCGCACGCCTCGGACTCCGGGGACCTGGGCTCCGCCCTTGATCCGGAGACCTACGACTACGCGGGCGCTGTGCTCTTCAACAACCATGCCGGGGAGCTCTGGCAGCGTTTCACCACCCGACTCCGCCGCGAACTCGCCATCCACGCAGGAATCCCACGCCGTGAGCTGGGCGACCATCTCCGCCTCTCCTTCGGCAAGGTCGCTGAATTCCAGAAGCGCGGAGCCCTCCACTTCCATGCCGTCGTACGTCTCGACGGCCCGGACGGACCTTGTACTCCGCCGCCATCTTGGGCCACGGTCGACCTCCTCACCGACGCGATACGCGCCGCAGCCGCGCACTCGTACACGTCGGTCTCCGTCCCGGCTGCCGGTGAACAGTCCGCCCGGACCTTCCGGTGGGGCCGACAGCTCGACGTCCGCCCGGTCAAGGCCTTCGGCGACGGTTCAGATGTCACCGAACAGGCGGTCGCCTCGTACGTGGCCAAGTACGCCACCAAAGCCGCCGAGAACACCGGCACCCTGGACCGCCGTATCGGTGAACTCGCCGAACTCGACCGCCACCGCGTTCCCGATCACACTCGTCGGCTCATCACCGCATGCCGTGAGCTCGACAGCCTCTATCCGGACCGACGTCTCTGGCCCTGGGCCCACATGCTCGGCTTCCGCGGCCACTTCTCGTCCAAGTCCCGCACCTACTCCACCACCCTCGGCGCCCTCCGTCAGGAACGCGCCGACTACCGCGCCGCCCAGGAAGCGCCTGCTCTCGGCCTCGCCGACCGCGAACCGGACACCGTCCTCGTCCTGACCGACTGGCAGTACGTCGGCCACGGGCACACCCCCGGCGAAGGGGCCCTTGCCGCCACCATCGCCCGTGATCTCCAAACCAACCGCGAGACCGCCCGCGAAGCCCGGTATGACGCTCTGGAAGGGACAGTTGCATGACCACCACCGTGATCGAGCGCAAGTGGCACTCCACCACCGAGGTCGCCGAGATGCTCGGCTTCGGGCTCTCCAAGACGAAAATGCTCGTGCTCACCGGGGAGATCCGCTCCGTGAAAGTCGGCCGCAACCGCCGCATCCTCCCGGCCTGGGTGGACGAGTACATCCAGCGCGTCTCCGCCGACGCCGAAGGGTGGGCGGCATGACCGGCAAGCGCGGCAACGGAGAGGGCTCCATCTACCCGTACAAGAACGGCTTCGCGGCCTACGTCTGGGTGACCAAGCCGGACGGGAAGCGCGCAAGGAAGTACGCGTACGGCAAGACCCGCGAAGAGGTCCACGACAAGTGGCTGACCCTCCACGCGGAAGCGAAGAAGGGGCCAGTGGCCACCCGGCACCGCACCCTCGACGCCTTCCTGGCGTACTGGCTCGACTCGATCGTGAAGCCCAACCTCGCCCCGCTGTCCTACGTCTCGTACGAGGGGTACGTCAGGCTCTACATCACCCCTCACCTCGGCTCCAAGCGGCTCGACAAGCTCACCGTCCGGGATGTGCGCGAGTGGCTGACCAAGCTGGGCACCGTCTGTCAGTGCTGCGCCCAGGGGAAGGACGAGAAGAGGGCGGCTGCTCGACGGAAATGCTGCGCGGTCGGAGACTGCTGCGAGTCGTACCCGTCCCGCCGGGTGATCCAGGCATCCCGCGACGCTCTGCGGGCTGCCCTGACGCATGCGGTCACAGAGGAGGAGATCGGTAAGAACGTCGCCTCGCTCGTGAAGGTGCCGAAGCCTCGTCGACGCCGGATCAAGCCGTGGTCTGTTGCTGAGGCCGGCCAGTTCCTCGCGGACGCTGCCGCTCGCGATGACCACCTCTTCGCAGCCTGGGTTCTTGTGCTGACGCTGGGCCTGAGGCGCGGGGAGGTTCTGGGGCTTACGTGGAAGTCCATCGACTTCGAGGCTGGCGAACTGTACGTGGACCACCAGATCCAGCGGGCTGGCAGGCAGATCCTCCACCGCGAGACCAAGACCGAGGACTCTGACGACTTCCTGCCCCTGCCGTCCCTCTGCCTGAAAGCCCTGCGGATGCGCCGGGCTCAGCAGGTCGGCGACCGGACGGCCGCGGGCGAACTCTGGCAGGACGCGCACGGCCTGGTGTTCACCACCAAGTACGGCACTCCGATCGAGCCGGGGAACCTCACCCGGATGTTCGCACTTCGGGCCCGCCGCGCCGGCCTCCGGGTCATCCCGCTGCGGAACACGCGGCACACATGCAGTTCGCTCCTGGTCGCGCTCAAAGTGCACCCGAAGATCGCTCAGCGAATCCTTCGGCACTCACAGATCGCCATGACGATGGGGGTCTACGCCGAGGCCAGCGAGGAAGAGGTGCGCGCCGCGATCGGCAAGCTGTCCGACGCGATGGGCGGTACCGGCTGACACGGTTGCTGTACTTCGCTGCTGTACGGGCAGCGCGAGAGGCCCCCAGGATTTCTCCTGGGGGCCTCTGGCCTGCTGTGCACTCGGCAGGATTCGAACCTGCAACCTTCTGATCCGTAGTCAGATGCTCTATCCGTTAAGCTACGAGTGCTTGGCGTCCTGGGCTTTTCTGCCCTGTCGGCGTTGCGAGAACAACATTACATGACCTGCGGCGTCACGCGAAATCCATTAGCCGTACCGCTGCTGAGCTGGAGAAACACCCGTTCGGCGGCGTCCGGGCGCAGGCCCGCCCCGAACGACCCCGGCCCGGGAACAACCGAAGCCCCGGCCAGTGGCGCGGGGCTTCGGTGATCACGCGGAGGCGGAGGGATTTGAACCCTCGATGGGCTTTAAGACCCAAACCGCATTAGCAGTGCGGCGCCATAGACCGGACTAGGCGACGCCTCCAGCACACCCACGCGAGCGCGGGTGGTGCGTGCAGATGATGTCACAGCAGCGAGCCGCGTCACCAATCGGTGCCTACGGTACTAGGCAGTCGGCCGCGAGGGCAAAGCGCCTGCGGTTGCGCAACCCCGTGGCGTCCGGAGCGTTAGTCATGCGGGGGCGCCCCCCCCGCCGTTCTTCTCGGTCGCCGGCCGCTGACGCCGACGTGCACGACCACAGGAGCCCGCATGCTGCGTCGCCTCGCACTCACCACTGTCGTGTCCCTCGCCGTGCTGTCCGCCGCCGCGCCCGGCGCCATGGCTGCGGACGGTCCGCTGCCGCGGCCGTTGCTGCCGCTGCCGCTGCCGCTGGGGGTGCTCCAGGGCGGGGGCGGCCCGACGCACCTGACCGTGATCGTCTCGGGGACCGGGGATCCGGCGGCGGACGGCAGCTACGAGCTGGAGTGCGAGCCGGCGGGTGGCAGCCACCCCGTGGCGCAGCAGGCCTGCGAGCGGCTGGCGCAGCTGCCCGGCGAGAGCACGGACCCGTTCTCGCCGGTCTCCCGCAACGCGATGTGCACGCAGCAGTTCGGCGGATCGGCCACCGCGCGGATCACCGGTAGCTGGCGCGGACGAAGCATCGATGCCGCGTTCGACCGGACAAACGGGTGCGAGATCGGGCGCTGGAACAGTCTGCGTCCGGTGCTCCCGAACGTCCGCTGAGCAGCGGTTGCACAGGGCGCGGGAGGGCGCGCAGGGGCGCGTAATGGGCCAGAGTCGTACACCTTGTGCACAGAACCTTGGTGAGAGCTCCCCCTCATCCGCCGCCCCTTGCCCCTCCCCTGCCTTTAGACTCCTCCAGTGACAGCCTGAGGCCCGAGGGGCAAGATGGGGCCGCTGTCGGGCAAGGTGCAGTAATCAGGGAGGAAGCGTCGTCGTGAGCAGCAGGCCATCCCGAGGCGCTGCTCGCCTCGCAGCCATACTCGACGCCCTTCCGGACGGGCTTCTGCTCGTCAACTGCAACGGTACGGTCGTCAACGCCAACACCATCGCCCTCGAAATGTTCGAGACGCCGGGCACCGCGCTCGTCGGACGCGGACTGCTCGATCTGCTGCCGGAGTTCGACTCCAAGCTGATCCCGGGGTCGATGCGGAGGCCGGAGGCTGCGGACGAGCGGGGCCGTACGAAGCCCACGCGGATGACCGCGCGGCGGACCGACGGCAACGAGTACCCCGTCGAGGTGACGAGCGCCAGCCTGGAGGACGGGCAGGCCGCGTACAACGACGTCCAGGTGAACTACAACGGCACCTACACGGGTGACGAGCTGCTGATGCTCGTCGTGCGTGACCTCTCGGGCACCGTCGACACCGAGGCCGAGCTGGCCCGATCGCAACGGCAGACCGAGATGATCCTGCGGGCCGCGTCCGAGGGCGTCGTCGGCACGGACACGGACGGCCGGGTCGTCCTGGTCAACCCCGCCGCCGCCCAGATCCTCGGCTTCCGCGCCACCGACCTCGGCGGCCAGGAGCTGCACCCGCTGATCCTGCACTCGCGGGCCGAGGGCGGGCCGTTCCCGTACGAGGAATCGCCGCTGGCCGACACCCTCAGGTCGGGTCGCAAGCACCGGGTGCGCGGGCAGGTCCTGTGGTCCAAGAGCGGTGCGCAGGTGCCGGTCGACCTGACCACGGCGCCCGTGCGGGACGGCGACCAGCTGGTCGGCGCGGTGATGACGTTCGCCGACCGCAGGCCCTACGAGGAACTCGGCGAGCAGCACGCGGCCGAGATCGCCGAGCTGACCGCGAACCACACTGGCGCCCTCACCGAGCTGACCGCGAACCACACCGGCGCCGTCACCGAGCTGACCGCGAACCACGCCGCGGAGATCACCGGGCTGACGGAACAGCACGCGGCCGAGCTGGCCGACCGGACCGAGCGTTACGCCTCCGCACTGGAGGAGCAGGCCGACCGGATGCATGAACAGGCAGGGCGGCTGGCGGAGCTGTCCGCCCGTCACACCCAGCTGACCGCCGTCCTGGGCGAGTCGCTGCGCGGGCCGCTTGAGGAGCTGCGCGGCGAGCTGTCCACGCTCGCCGCCGACCCCGCGGGCCAGCTGTGGCCCGAGGCCAACCAGATCCTGCACCACCTGGCCGCCGGCTACGCGCGGATGACGACGCTCGTCGACAACGTACTGAGCTACCAGCGTCTGGACGCCGGCTCAGAGGCGCTCGTCAAGACGAACGTGCTGCTCGACGGCGTGGTGACCGCCGGTATCGACGCCGCGGTCGAGTTGATCGGCCCCGGCCGCGCCCAGTTC
Source organism: Streptomyces sp. AW19M42 (assembly GCA_000470535.1). GTDB lineage: Bacteria > Actinomycetota > Actinomycetes > Streptomycetales > Streptomycetaceae > Streptomyces. The sequence continues at coordinate 1,179 of CBRG010000176.1, read as the reverse complement.
GCGGTGCACGCCCCGCCGATCGAGGCCGAGGTCGACGCGGGGCAGCTGGTGACCGCGCTCGCGCACCTCGTCGCGGACGTCGCCGGGGTCGACTCGACCGGCAAGGCCCGGCTGGTGCCGGGCGGCGGCTACGTCGACTCCACGGTCGTCGTCGCGGCCGCACAGCGCGGTGGCGTCGTACGGATCGAGGTGCGCGGACCGTTCGCCGGTGGAGACCCGGTGCACGAGCCGATCGTGCGCGGGATCGTGCGGGCGCACGGCGGCGTGCTCCAGACACACGAGATGCCGGGCATGAGCGGCAGCGCGTACGTGCTCGAAGTGCCCCTGGGCGCGGGTTCGGGGGCAGTGCTGCCTCCCATGGCCCCGGCGGTGGACCCGGCCGCTCCAGTGGACCCGGCCGCTCCAGTGGGTCAGGCTCTGAACGTCCCGCAGGTTCCTGAGGTCTCTCAGGCTCCGCAGGATCCTCAGGCAGCTGTGGCACCTCAGGTCTCTCAGGTGGAGGCGGCTGCCGGGGCCGCGGATAGCACGGGTGGCGGGGGGCGGCGCCGGGCGCGCAGGGCTTCCACCGATGCCTTCCTGGAGAGCCCTGTAGGGGATTCCGAGGGCGTGGGCGTGCCCGGAGCCGCGACCGGGGACACCGGGGCGGCCGAGCCGACCGGCCGGCGGCGGGCCCGGCACCGGCCCCCGGCCGAAGGCGTGGACGAGTCCGCGGCGCCGTACGTTGACCCGTCAGCGGGCTCGTCAGTGACCCCGTACGCCGCTGCCGCCGCGACTGCGGACGCGGATGGGGTTGCGGGTGCGGTCGCGCATGCGGGTGCCGTTGAGCACGGCGGGGCGAACCCGAACGGGCTGAGCCCGGCCGAGCGGGGCGGCGGCTCCGGGCGCAGGCGCGGCCGGCCCAGTCCGGCGGAGACCGGCGCTCAGGCCGCCGACGCCCAGCAGGGGCCGGGGCAGGCCCTGGCGCTGCCCGCTGCTGCCGGGGCCCCCTCCGAGGGGTCCGTGGTGACGGCTGCCGAGGGCGCTCAGGGAGGCGGGGGCCGTCCGCAGCGCGGGCAGACCGTGCCGCCGCAGGGCGTCCCGGCCGGGGCTCCGACACCGGTACCGGCCGCCGGTCACCGGGCGCTCCGGGGCGGCGCGAACCAGGGCGGGGAGGGCCGGCTGGCTCTTCCGGCCCCCCTG
>CBRG010000175.1 GCA_000470535.1 Streptomyces sp. AW19M42 | reverse complement strand
CCGCCGCAGCCGGATACGGCTGCTGGTCGCGGTCCTCGTGCCGACGGCCGTGATCTGCATCGCGGTGGCCGCCTCGCCGCTGTGGACCGGCGGGGACGATCTGTCGGCCGCCGCGGCCGCGTCCGGATCAGCCAATTCCGGTTCCGGTTCCGGCGATAAGTCGCATGCCGATGACTCCCCGTCCGGTTCCGGTTCGAAGGGCGGGGCGAGCACCAAACCGAAGGCGCGTGCCAAGCCGAAGGTGAGCCCGAAGACGAAGCCGAGCTCCGACACCGACTCCACATCCGGCTCCGGCTCCGGCTCCGGCTCCAAGGGCGGTGGCCATCCCGCCATTCCCTCCCACGGCCCCGGCACCTTCACGGTCGCGCGGGCGGGCGCGACGTCGGGCGGTGGCAACGCCTACCGGGTCGAGGTGGAGGACGGCTCCGGCGTCGACCCGGACGCGGCCGCCACCCGGATCGCCGGGTTCCTCGCCGCACCGCGTGGCTGGGCGCACGGCGGGGAGCACACGTTCCACCAGGTCGAAAAAGGCCCGGCGGGGCTGGTCGTCCGGATCGCTACGGCGGCGACCGTCGACAGGATCTGCGGGAGCAGCGGACTCGACACGCACGGCGAGGTCAACTGCCGCGTCGGCGTCAATGTCATGGTCAACCTCAAGCGCTGGCAGACCGGTTCACCCGAGTTCGACGGCCCCCTGGCCGAATACCGCGCCCTCATCATCAACCACGAGGTCGGCCACTGGCTCGGCCACGGCCACGAGACCTGCCCCGGCAAGGGCCGGCCCGCCCCCGCCATGATGCAGCAGATCTACGGCCTCAAAGGATGCGTCGCCAACGCCTGGCCCTACGCCACCAACGGCCACTACCTGGGCGGACCCTCCGTGCCGTAAGGCTCCTGTGACTCCCGAGGCACCCGCCCCGCCCGCTTCGCAGGCGAGTGGACTGAACCAATCCGCGCCATAGGCGGTCATGACAGAGGGGAGTACGAACACCGGAGCACTGGGGAGGGGCGCGGATGTCCGGATCGGACGTGCGTCGGCAGGGTCAGCGGGGACGTGGCCGGAAAAGACTGCTCATCATGACCGTCGTCCCGGTCGTGCTGGTGGCGGCCACCGTGGCGGGGCTCCGGTGGAAGAACGAGCGCGCGGGCGGTACCGGCGGCTCGGTCTCCGCCGCCTCCTTCACCGTCGCCCGCGCGGCCGCGTCGACCACCGGCAAGGGCCACGCCTACCGGGTCGAGGTGGAGGACGGCTCCGGCCTGGACCCGGACAAGGCGGCCGCGGTGGTCACCCGCATCCTGGCCGCGCCCCGGGGCTGGTCGCACCACGGCGAGAACACCTTCCGCCAGGTCGCCGAGGGCCCTGCGGGGCTGGTCATACGTATCGCCTCGCCCCGGACCACGGACAGGATCTGCGGGAAGAGCGGACTCGACACGCACGGCGAGGTCAACTGCCGCGTCGGCGTCAATGTCATGGTCAACCTCAAGCGCTGGCAGACCGGTTCACCCGAGTTCGACGGCCCCCTGGCCGAATACCGCGCCCTCATCATCAACCACGAGGTCGGCCACTGGCTCGGCCACGGCCACGAGACCTGCCCCGGCAAGGGCCGGCCCGCCCCCGCCATGATGCAGCAGATCTACGGCCTCAAAGGATGCGTCGCCAACGCCTGGCCCTACGCCACCAACGGCCACTACCTGGGCGGCCCGTCGGTGGCGTGAGACTCCTGCGGCACCCGACGCGCTCAGCGCCGCCGGTACACCAGCCGTCCGGCCAGGACGGTGACCACGCAGGACGCCGCCCCCGCCGCGACGAGCGCCGCCTCGTCCGGTACGTCGAACACCGCGAAGTCGGCGCGGGCCCCGGTGACGAGCGGGGTGTGCACGGAGCCCGGCAGGTCACGGCCCCCGGCGAGCGGATCGAGGTCCGGCGACCCCTCCTCCGTGACGCCCCCCGGAACCTCCACCAGGCCGGAGCGGGACACGGCGGTCCGCACGGCCGGGTCGCGGAACGGGCCGGTGAGGTGCGTCGTCCCGTACCGCAGCATCTGCTGGAGACCCCGTCGTACGCTGCCGGCCCACCGGGTCGCGTCCAGCTCCCGCGCCAGCCGCGCGAACGCCTCGCCCGACAGCGGATCGGTGCCGAGTTCGTCCGCCTCGCGCGGGTCGGGGTGGTAGCAGCGGGTCAGCAGCCACTCCGCGTGGCGCTGCCGCAGCCCGGGGGCGATGACGCCCGGCCACTGCCGTACGCGCGCCGCCGGATGAGCGGCGGCGACCGCCTCGTACGGGCCGAGTGCGACGATCCGGCCCCCGTCCACCGCGACCGCGCCCCGCTCGACGGCGGCCGCGCCGACCGGAAGGACCAGCGGCGCGGCGTGAACGGTCAGCACGACGACTTCAGTTGGCGCTCAGGAGCTTCAGCTCCGGGTGGGCCGTGCCGCCGGCGATCGCGGTGGACGAGATGTGCGAGACGACGCGCTCGTCGACGGGGTCGTTCGCCGGGTCGTCGTGGACGACGAGGTGCTCGTACGTGGTGGCGCGCTGGGCCGGGACCCGGCCCGCCTTGCGGATCAGGTCGATGATCTCCAGCCGGTTGGAGCGGTGCCTGGCTCCGGCGGAGGAGACGACGTTCTCCTCCAGCATGATCGAGCCGAGGTCGTCCGCGCCGTAGTGCAGCGACAACTGGCCGACCTCCTTGCCGGTGGTGAGCCAGGAGCCCTGGATGTGCGCGACGTTGTCCAGGAAGAGCCGGGCGATGGCGATCATCCGCAGGTACTCGAAGAGCGTGGCCTGCGTCTGGCCCTTCAGCTTGTTGTTCTCCGGCTGGTACGTGTACGGGATGAAGGCGCGGAATCCGCCGGTCCGGTCCTGCACGTCGCGGATCATGCTCAGGTGCTCGATGCGCTCGGCGTTCGTCTCGCCCGTGCCCATCAGCATCGTGGAGGTCGACTCGACCCCCAGGCCGTGCGCGATCTCCATGATCTCCAGCCAGCGCTCGCCGGACTCCTTGAGCGGGGCGATGGCGGTACGCGGCCGGGCCGGCAGCAGCTCGGCGCCCGCGCCCGCGAAGGAGTCGAGCCCGGCGGCGTGGATGCGGCTGATGGCCTCCTCCGCGGAGACCTCCGAGATCCGGGCCATGTGCTCGATCTCGGAGGCGCCGAGCGAGTGGATGACCAGCTGCGGGAACGCCTTCTTGATCGCGGAGAAGTGCTCCTCGTAGTACTCCACGCCGTAGTCCGGGTGGTGGCCGCCCTGGAACATGATCTGGGTGCCGCCCAGCTCCACGGTCTCCGCGCACCGGCGCAGGATGTCGTCGAGGTCGCGGGACCAGCCCTTGGCGGTGTCCTTGGGCGCGGCGTAGAACGCACAGAACTTGCACGCCGTCACGCACACGTTCGTGTAGTTGATGTTGCGCTCGATGATGTACGTCGCGATGTGCTCCGTACCGGCGTAACGGCGTCGGCGTACGGCGTCGGCGGCCGCGCCCAGCGCGTGCAGCGGCGCGGAGCGGTAGAGGTCGAGCGCCTCCGCCGCAGTGATCCGCCCGCCTTCGGCGGCTCGGTCGAGGATGGGCTGGAGGTCGGCCTTCTCGGTCACCGGGCTGTCACCTTTCGGCGGTTTTTCAACGGATCTACGGACCGCTTCAGCGTACGCCAGCCCCGTCGCGGATCAGCCGCCGGACCGGTTGAGCGTGCCGTAGGGGAACCCCGCGCCCCGTTCGTCGGACCGGAAGCGGAGGGTGTCGTCGGTGACGCGGGTGAAGTGGATGTCCGTGGTCGTGGTCGTGCACAGGGCCGCCGTGCCGGGGCGTTCAGGATCGGCGCGCTCCCGGAACGTGAGCTCCTTGTCGGTGCCGGAGGTGAAGGACGCGATGCTGTGGCAGCTGATCTCGACGCCGAGGCTGGAGAGCGTCGTGCTCGTACGGACCACGTCGGCGCCCTTCTTCCCCTTCCTGATCACCACGCTGAGCGTGCCGTGCGACTGGCCGGTCGTCTTCTCGGTGATCGGCCCCTCCCAGGTGCCGATGAAGCTCTTCGGCACCTCGCTGACCTGGCCGCCCGGGGTGGCGGCGCTGTCACCGGGACCGGTCGGCCCGGGCGAGGCGGTGGCGCCCGGGGTGCGGTCGGTGCCCCCGTGCTCCGCGGTGTTGCCGCCGCCACCGCCCGGCATCAGGTCGAAGACGTAGGCGCTGCCCACGGTGACCGCGGCGAGCGCACCGGCCACCGCGAGGGCGACGGTGCAGCTCAGCCCGCGCCCCCGGTGCTCGCCCGGCCGGGAGTCGGCGCTCACACCGACGGTGATCCGGGGGCCGGGCGCGCGCTGCCCCGGCACCCCGTCCGTCCCGGGGGCCGGCGGGTACGGGGGCGGGCTCGTACCCGGTCCGGTCAGGTGGGCCGCCGGTTCGACCGGCGGGCCGAACACCCCGAGGGCGGGGCCCCCGTTGAACCCGTGCGAGGCGTTGGTGAACGGCACCGGCCCCGACTGCACCGGGGCGTCCTGCGGTTCCAGGTCCAGCAGCGCGACCGCGGAGCGGCTGACCTCGCGCACCAGGGGGCCGGGCAGCCAGCCCGCCGCCACCCGGGCCGCCGCGCCGCCGGGGGCCAGCTGGTCCGCGAGCCGGGCCGGAGTGGGCCGGTGGGCCGGGTCCTTCGCCAGGCAGGAGGCGACGACCTCGCGCAGTTCGCCCTCCAGATCACCCAGCTCCGGCTCCTCGTGCACCACTTTGTAGAGCAGTACGGCGGACGAGTCGCCGAGGAAGGGCGCGGCACCGGTGGCCGCGTACGCGAGCACCGCACCCAGCGAGAAGACATCGGCCGCGCCCGAGATCTCCTGGCCCCTGATCTGCTCCGGTGCCATGTAGCCGGGCGAGCCGACCGAGACCCCGGTGGAGGTGAGCGAGGCGGTGGCGTCGACGGCCCTGGCGATGCCGAAGTCGATCAGGCGGGGGCCGTCGAGGGCGAGCAGGACGTTGGAGGGCTTCACGTCCCGGTGGATCAGGCCCTGCTCATGGACCGCGCCGAGCGCCTCGGCCAGCCCCGCGCCCAGGGTGCGTACCGCCTGCTCGGGCAGGGGGCCGTGCTCGGTGACCGCGGCGGAGAGCGGGGGCCCGGCCACGTAGCCGGTCGCCACCCACGGGACGGGGGCGTCGGGATCGGCGTCCAGAACGGGCGCGGTCCACTGGGCGCCGATCCGCCGCGCCGCGTCCACCTCGCGCCGGAACCGGGCGCGGAACTGCTCGTCGAGCGCGAAGTGCGGATGGACCACCTTGACCGCGACGGTGCGGCCCCCGGCGCTGCGTCCCAGATAGACGCGCCCCATGCCGCCGGCACCGAGTCTGCCGATCAGCCGGTAGGCACCGATGCTCAGCGGTTCGCCGGCTTCCAGCGGCTGCATATGCGGACTCCCCCTGTGGACACCGGCCGGACCTCCGACCGAAGCCTAGAGCCGAAGGTCTTGAGGTCCCAGGCAAACCATCTGCCTATTTCGCCCCCGAGGGAACGAACGACGCCATTCATCACAAGAAAAGAGCGCGAATGCGTCGTCCCCCGGTGACGGACCGATTGACGGAAGACACCGGGGCGCACTCCCGACGCTTCCCACTAATCGGCCATTCAACGCGTATTCACTCGAATCGATATCCCTCGGGAACATCCCGCAGGAAGGCAGGAAGACGGGAAGGCGGCGAGAAGGCGGGAAGGCACGAACGCGGAAAGGGCGACGGGCGGGTGGAATGGAGCATTCCGCCTCCCCGTCGCGCGCGGGCCTCCGGCGCGTGCGCTCAGCCGCCGAGCAGTTCCACGTTCACGTCCGCGGAGAAGCCGGTCGTCGGGCCGGTCCGGCGGGCGAACTCCTGGACACCGGCCAGCTGCGCGGGGCCGAAGCGGAAGTCGAGGGTCGTGAAGTAGCGCTCCAGGACCTCCGCGTCGAAGGCCTCCCAGCGTGCGGCCTGCTCCGCGACCTTGGTGACCTCCTCCAGGGAGACGTCCCGCGAGGCCAGGAACGCCTCGTGGACCTTCCGCACCGCGGTGGGCTCGGCCGCCAGGTAGTCCTTGCGGGCGGCCCAGACCGCGAAGACGAACGGCAGCCCCGTCCACTCCTTCCACATCGCGCCCAGGTCGTGGACCTGGAGCCCGAGGCGGGGGGCGTCGTGCAGGTTGGCTCGCAGCGCGGCGTCACCGATGAGGACGGCGGCGTCCGCCTCCTGCATCATCACGCCGAGGTCGGGCGGGCAGGTGTAGTAGTCCGGGGTCACCCCGTAGCGCTCGGCGAGCAGCAGCTGCGCCAGCCGTACGGAGGTGCGGGAGGTCGAGCCGAGCGCCACCCGGGCCCGGTCGAGGTCCTCCAGGGGACGCTGCGACACGATCACGCACGACATGACGGGCCCGTCGCAGCCGACCGCGATGTCGGGGAAGGCGACCAGGTCGTCGGCGTTGCGCAGGAACTCCACGAGGGTGATGGGGCCGATGTCCAGATCGCCTCTGATCAGCTGCTCGCTGAGCTTCTCCGGGGTGTCCTTCGAGAGCTCCAGGTCGAGCAGGGTCCCGGTCCGCGCCAGCCCCCAGTAGAGGGGAAGGCAGTTCAGGAACTGGATGTGACCGACGCGCGGCCGGTTGCGACGGTCGTCGCCTGCGACGGTTGAGACGGTTGAATTGTCCACATCGCGAGGTTAGACCCGTCGGCCCCCGACGACCCCACCGGGGCACGCGGCGCCGCGCGATCCCTCTCCCGGGGTGGGCACCGATCTCCCTCCCGGGGGTCGCGGGAATGGCGCCGGACCCATCCCCGCGACTTCTGCCGAAGAGGCTCCCCAAGGGCTCCCGGCCCTGCCCGAAGAGGGTCCCGGGCCGTGCGTGCGCACGGCAATCAAACATTCGGGTCAAGTGATCTTTCCCTCTACCCTTACGCACATCCTGCGTGCTAGGCTCAGCGCCAAGTTGCAGTTTGGTTTCCCTTGCAGTACAGAGCCTGCGGAGCATGTAACCCGCAGGCTTTTGTAGTTTTCAGACTTCTTTGCAGGTTCTGGAGCAGGGCAACCCTTTGGCCCAAGGAGGGCTTATGGCTACCGGAACCGTCAAGTGGTTCAACGCTGAAAAGGGCTTCGGCTTCATCGCCCAGGACGGCGGCGGCCCGGATGTCTTCGTCCATTACTCCGCGATCAACGCGTCCGGGTTCCGCTCCCTTGAGGAGAACCAGGTCGTGAACTTCGACGTTACTCAGGGACCCAAGGGTCCGCAGGCTGAGAACGTCACCCCGGCCTAGTTGCCCGGGTCGGCCGATCGCGGCCGGTAACGCAGTACCCAAGGAGCCCCGCCCCCCCGCCTCGGCGGGGGAGCGGGGCTCCTGCCTGCGTGCCGCTTCTCGCGCTTCCCTGCGCCCTGTTTCCTGGGCGTCTCGTAGCTGCTGTCCACCACTCCGCGGTCGAAACCGGGGCGGCCGTCGCCGTCCACTCCCCGGGAGAACCCGGTACGGGCCCTACACCCCCGCGCCTCCGCCCGGTCCCGCCCACAGCCCGTCGTCGGTGAGCCCGAGCAGATCGATCGCGTTGCGGCGCACGATGCGGTCCACCACGTCCGCGTCCAGGTGCCCCATCTGCTCCTCCCCCACCTCACGGGACTTGGGCCAGGTCGAGTCGGAGTGCGGGTAGTCCGTCTCGTACAGCACGTTGGCGACGCCGATCGCGTCCAGGTTCTTCAGCCCGAACGCGTCGTCGAAGAAGCAGCCGTAGACGTGCTCGGTGAACAGCTCCGACGGCGGCCGGTGGACCTTGTCCGCGACCCCGCCCCAGCCCCGGTTCTCCTCCCAGACCACGTCGGCACGTTCCAGGATGTACGGAATCCAGCCGATCTGCCCCTCCGCGTACATGATCCGCAGGTTCGGGAAGCGTTCGAACTTGCCGCTCATCAGCCAGTCGACCATCGAGAAGCAGCAGTTGGCGAAGGTGATGGTGGAACCGACGGCGGGCGGGGCGTCGGCCGAGGTGGACGGCATCTTCGAGGACGAGCCGATGTGCATGGCGATCACCGTCCCCGTCTCGTCACAGGCCCGGAGGAACGGATCCCACTCGTCCGTATGAATGGACGGCAGTCCGAGATGTGGAGGTATTTCGGAGAACGCCACCACACGCACCCCGCGCGCCGCGTTGCGCCTGACCTCCTCCGCGGCCAACCGCGCGTCCCACAGCGGGACCAGGGTGAGCGGGACGAGCCGGCCGTGCGCGTCCGGGCCGCACCACTCGTCGACCATCCAGTCGTTGTACGCGCGCACGCCCAGCAGGCCCAGTTCGCGGTCCTTCGCTTCGGTGAAGGTCTGGCCGCAGAAGCGGGGGAAGGTCGGGAAGCAGAGCGCGGACTGCACGTGATTGACGTCCATGTCGGCGAGCCGCTCCGGCACCGAGAACGAACCGGGGCGCATCTGCTCGTAAGTGATGACTTCGAGCTTGATCTCATCCCTGTCGTAGCCGACGGAGGTGTCGAGGCGGGTGAGCGGGCGGTGCAGGTCCTCGTACACCCACCAGTCACCGACCGGGCCATCGTCGCCCTTCGCACCCATCACGGGCGCGAACTTTCCGCCCATGAACGTCATTTCCTTGAGCGGCGCCCGGACGATGCGCGGACCGGAGTCCGCGTACTTGGACGGGAGCCGGTCCCGCCAGACATGAGGGGGCTCCACCGTGTGGTCGTCCACCGAGATGATCTTCGGGAAGGTCTCCATGCGTTCCACGGTAGCGCCGATCTGACGAACCGTCAGCTATCTGTGCGAGGCTCCGTTCCACAATCGTTGTCGAGGGCTCGTGCAGACAGTCACCCACTGCTGACGTGTCCGCCCTTCACAAGGCAGACTGTTGACGGCGATACGAACGGTATGGAGCAATTCGGATCTCCTCGGCGGTGTCCCGACATGTTCGGTGCGGCAGTGCGCAGAGAGCAGGACAGGAGGCGGCAATGGGCCGTGACGACGGGTCACGGGTGCGTGTTCCGGAACAACGAGCTCCGGAGCGGCAGCCGGCGGACGGTACAGAACTGCGCTTCTCCGTGCTCGGACCGGTACGGGCCCGGCGGGGTGACGAGACGCTGCCGTCCGGTTCGCCGCAGCAGCGCGCCCTGCTGTCTGCCCTGCTGCTGCGGGGCGGCCACACCGCGACGGCCGGTGAGCTCATCGACGCCATCTGGGGCGAAGAACCGCCCTCGCAGGCGCTGGCCGCCGTACGCACGTACGCCTCCCGGCTCCGCAAGATCCTGGGTCCGCAGACCCTGGCGAGCGATTCCGGCGGGTACGCGATGCGCACCGGGCCCGACGCGCTCGATGTGACCGTGGCCGAGGAACTGGCCGCCGGCGCCGAGAAGGCCCGCGCCGCGGGCGACCGCTGCCGGGCCAGGGTGCTGCTGAACAAGGCGCTCGCCCTGTGGGACGGCGAGGTGCTGGCCTCGGTGCCCGGACCCTACGCGGAGAACCAGCGCACCCGGCTGGAGGAGTGGCGCCTCCAGCTCACCGAGACCCGGCTCGACCTGGACCTGGAGGTCGGCTGCCACGCGGAGGCGGTCTCCGAACTGACCGCGCTCACCGCCGCGCACCCGCTGCGCGAACGGCTGCGCGAGCTGCTGATGGTGGCCCTGTACCGCAGCGGCCGGCAGGCCGAGGCCCTCGCGGTGTACGCCGACACCCGCCGGCTGCTCGCCGAGGAACTGGGCGTCGACCCGCGCCCCGAGCTGGCCCAGCTCCAGCAGCGCATCCTCCAGGCCGACGAGGAGCTGGCCCGCCCGGTCGACGAGCCGGTCCAGGCCGCCGCCCCGGTTCGCCCCGCCCAGCTCCCGGCCACCGTGCCGGACTTCACCGGCCGCGCCTCCTTCGTCCGCGAGCTGGGCGACCGGCTCGCCACCGCGGAGAGCTCCGTGATGGCCGTCTCCGCCCTCGCGGGCATCGGCGGCGTCGGCAAGACGACCCTGGCCGTGCACGTGGCCCACCAGGCCCGCCCGCACTTCCCGGACGGCCAGCTGTACGTCGACCTCCAGGGTGCGGGCTCCCGCACCGCCGAACCGGAGACGGTGCTCGGCGCGTTCCTGCGCGCCCTGGGCACGGCGGACTCCGCGATCCCCGACTCCCTCGACGAACGCGCCGCGCTCTACCGCTCCACGCTCGACGGCCGCCGCATCCTGATCCTCCTGGACAACGCCCACGACGCGGCCCAGATCCGCCCGCTGCTCCCGGGCACGGCGGGCTGCGCGGCGCTGGTCACCAGCCGGGTCCGGATGGTCGACCTGGCGGGCGCGCACCTGGTCGACCTGGACGTGATGTCGCCCGAGGAGGCGCTCCAGCTCTTCACCCGCATCGTGGGCGAGGAGCGCATCAACTCCGAGCGCGAGGCCGCCCTCGACGTGGTCGCCGCCTGCGGATTCCTCCCCCTCGCCATCCGCATCGCCGCCTCCCGGCTGGCCGCCCGCCGTACCTGGACGGTCTCGGTCCTGGCCGCCAAGCTCGCGGACGAACGCCGCCGGCTGGACGAACTCCAGGCGGGCGACCTCGCGGTGAAGGCCACCTTCGAACTCGGCTACGGCCAGCTGGAGCCCGCCCAGGCCCGCGCCTTCCGCCTCCTGGGCCTGGCGGACGGCCCCGACATCTCCCTCGCCGCCGCGGCCGCCCTGCTGAACCTGGAGACGCACACGACGGAGGACCTCCTGGAGGCCCTGGTCGACACGTCCCTGGTGGAGTCCGCCGCGCCGGGCCGCTACCGCTACCACGACCTGGTGCGCCTCTACGCGCGTTCCTGCGCGGAGCGGGACGAGCGGTCCCCCGAGGACCGCGAGTTGCCGCTGTCACGGCTGCTGGACTTCTACCTGGCGACGGCTGCGGGGGTGTACGCGCTGGAGCGGCCGGGGGACCGGCTGGTGGATCAGCTTGAGCCGACGGAGCACCCGGGGCTGTTGTTCAATGATCGACACGACGCCCAGGACTGGCTCTACTCGGAGGCCGGCACTCTCCTGGCCTGCCTGTCCCAGTCATCCGGCCCGAGGCTCCGCCGGGCGATCGACCTTCTGTGGGCCGCCCTGGACCTCGCCGAGTCCGGTGCCAACTCGAAGCAGTACGAGGTCGCCGCCTCCTGCATGCTGAATGCCGCGCGCCAGTGCGGTGACCGCAGGGCCGAGCGACGCGCCCTGGTCACACTGAGCAACGCCCACCTGGTCGCCGGCCGGTTCACACAGGCCGACCAAGAGGCCGTCCAGGTCCTGCGGCTCTCGCCGGACGCACATGACCCGCTGCCCGACTGCTGGGCGCTCAACCATCGCGGGGTCATCGCCATCTACCAGAGCCGCCACGAGGACGGCGAGAAGTACCTGACCCGGGCGATCGAGGACTTCCGCGCGGGCGAGAACCTCCCGGGCGAGGCCTCCTCCCTCTGCAATCTGTCCCGGGTTCATCTGGCCATGGGCCGAACCGCGAGTGCTGTCGCGCTGGCCCGGAAGGGGATCGGCATCTACGACGGCATAGGCCATTCGCTCCGGGGTGCCAACGCCCGGTACGCCCTTGGAATCGCGCTGACCCGAAGCGGCGAACTCATCGAGGCGACCCACAGCTTCGAGGAAGCCCTGGACGTCTTCCGCGACAGCCGCCAGCGGCTCTGGGAAGGCATGACCATGTTCCGCCTCGCGGAGACAGATCTGGCCGGGGACAACCCGGCGCAGGCCGCCTCCAAGGCGGAGACGGCGTTGACCGTGCTGCGCGGCATCGGCGGGGAGTGGCGCCGGGGGAACGTGCTCACCGTCCTTGGACACGCCCTCAACGGAATTGGCCAGTCGGGGCGGGCAGCGGCCTGTTGGCACGAAGCCCTCGCGATCTACGACGCCCTCGACTCCGACGAAGCGGCCGAGATCCGCACCTTGCTGATGCGCGTATCCACTGAGCAGCCATAACCAGCGGTCGGCCCGGACGTTCATCGTTCGTTTATCGCCGGACGGCAATGTCATGCGTGTCGATCCGTCGCGTCGGGGGGCAGGCGGGGCGACACGAGCGGCCAACCACTAAGGTGATCGGCCCTGACAGGGGCCCGCCCGGCAGTCCACGGGGGAACAGCCGGGCGGGCTCCTCACACGCAGCTCGCCAGCCACAACGGAGATGACCACCATGAGCGAAGCGAAGAAGACCGACCCGATCATCAAGCCCACGGACACGCACGCGACCGGCGCGGAGTCGGGTACGGCGACGACCCAGGACACGCACGCGACGGGCGGTGACATCAAGGCCATGGACACCCACGCCACCGGCAGCCCCATCAAGCCCACGGACACACATGCCACGGGCGAGCCGACCACCTAGAGCTGCAATTCGACGGGGGCACGGGGGAGCGGCCGCGGCGGCGCGGAGGGGGAGCCGTCGCGGCCGCGGCATGTCCGCGTCCGGGCGGTCACCGCAATCCCGTCGGCCTCGGTGCGGGCGGTGCGTCCCCGGCTCCGGCCGACACACACGCCGGCGTGGTGACTCCCCAGGACGCGCACTCCGGCTGAGTCACTGCGACTCGTACGCGGGAGGGGCCCGCCGGCACCCGGCTCGGGCCCCTCCCGTATCCCCTCAGACGGCACCCCCGCCCAGCTCCCCCTCATCGAGCGATCGCTCGATCTCGCGACGCTCCTCCGGAACGCCGGGCCGCACGGTCACAAGTACGCCATCGAGGCGATGCTCTGCGCCGACCGCCCTGGCACTCCCCGGACGGGTCACGATCCTGACCTCCGACGTGGAGGACATCGGACTGCTCACCGCCGACCATCACCGCGTGGTGGCGGAGAAGGTCTGACCGGCCAGGCATCGCCTACCCCCGCCCCCGCAGCTCTCCCTTCACCACCTTGCCGCTCGCGTTGCGCGGGAGCTCGCTGACGAACTCCACCGCCCTCGGCACCTTGTAGTTCGCCATCTCGCGCCGCGACCAGGCGATCAGGTCGTCGGCGGTCACCGTCGCGCCCGGACGGCGGACCGCGTACGCCTTGCCGACCTCGCCCAGGCGGGGGTCGGGGATGCCGATGACCGCGATGTCGGCGACGTCCGGGTGCAGGCCCAGGAGCTGTTCGATCTCCGCGGGGTAGGCGTTGAAGCCGCCGACGATGAACATGTCCTTGATCCGGTCCGTGATCCGCAGGCTGCCGTCCGGGTCCAGGACGCCCACGTCGCCGGTGTGGAGCCAGCCGTCCGGGGTGATCGTGGCGGCGGTGGTCTCCGGGTCCTCGAAGTAGCCGCGCATCACGTTGAAGCCGCGGACCTGGACCTCGCCCGGTTCGCCGGGGGCCGCCAGGACGCGGATCTCGGTGCCGGGGATCGCACGGCCGGAGGTGGCGGCGATGGTCCGGGCCGGGTCGCCGCGACGGCACATCGACACGATGCCGCTCGCCTCCGAGAGGCCGTAGGCGGTCAGGACCGTGGCTATGCCGAGTTCGGTGCGCAGGCGCTCCACCAGCTGGAGCGGGACCACCGCCGCGCCCGTCACGACCAGGCGGAGCGCCGAGAGGTCGTGGGTGGAGCGGGCCGGGTGGTCCAGGAGCGACTGGTGGAGGGTGGGCGGGCCGGGGAGGACCGAGATGCGCTCGGCGGAGATGTTGGCGAGGACGGTGTCCACGTTGAAGACCGGCTGCGGGACCATCGTCGCACCCCGCATCAGGCAGGCGATGACGCCCGCCTTGTAGCCGAAGGTGTGGAAGAACGGGTTGACGATGAGGTAGCGGTCGCCCTCGCGCAGACCGGCCAGTTCGCTCCAGATCTCGTAGCAGCGCAGGGTCTGGGCGTGGCTGATGACCGCGCCCTTGGGGCGTCCCGTGGTGCCCGAGGTGTAGATGATGTCGGAGGGGGCGGACGGGGCGATGGCGTCGGCCCGTTCCCGTACCCGCTCGGGAGAGATCCCCTCGCCGGAGGCCAGGAAGTCCTTCCAGGTGACGTGGTCGGCGGGGGCGGTGTCGGCGAGGACGACCACCGTTTCCAGGTGCGGGAGTTCGATGTCGGCCCGGCGCAGCGAGGCCACGTACGACGTACCGAGGAAGGTGCCCGTGACGAAGAGCAGCTTGGCCCGGCTGCGTTCCAGGACGTACGCCGCCTCCGCCCCCTTGAAGCGGGTGTTGAGCGGCACCAGGACCGCTCCGGCGGTCACCGCGCCCAGCGCGGAGACGATCCAGTCCAGGGTGTTGGGCGCCCAGACCGCCACCCGGTCCCCCGGCTGCACTCCCGAGGCCATGCACGCGGCGGCGGCCCGTTCGACGCGTTCACCGAGCTCCGTGTACGTGATCCTGGTGCGGCCCTCGGCCACCGCCTCGCGGTCGCCGTAGCGCCGCGCCGCCTCCCGTACCAGGTTCGCAACGGTGGACCATTCCTCGTCGCCGCGCATCTCGTGCCCTCCCGCCGAACAGAACCGCGGTTCCACCGCAGTGACACCGCAGTGACACCGCAGTAGCTGACTAACCGTCAGATTAGCTGTAGCCTCCTCCGCTGTCAGCAGTCATGACGGCTTCGGAGGTGGCGGTGGCGACGCTCAAGGACAAGACAGCGATAGCCGGGATAGGGCAGACGCGGTTCGCGAAACACCTGCCCGAATCGGAGAGGACCCTGGCCTGCCGGGCCATCGTCGCGGCGCTCGACGACGCGGGCATCGCCGCGTCCGAGGTGGACGCGTTCGCCTCGTACACGATGGAGGAGACCGACGAGGTCGAGGTCGCCAAGTCCATCGGAGCCGGTGACGTGACCTTCTTCAGCAAGGTGGGGTACGGGGGCGGCGGCTCCTGTGCGACGCTCGCGCATCTCGCCGCCGCCGTCGCCACCGGCCAGGCGAGTGTCGGGGTCGCGTGGCGGTCCCGTAAGCGCGGTTCCGGGCCCCGGCCCTGGAAGAACACCGCCGTGCAGCTGCCCACCCCCGCCCAGTGGACCCGGCCGTACGGGCTGCTGCGGCCCGCCGACGAGATCGGCATGCTGGCCCGGCGGTACATGCACGAGTACGGGGCGACCCGCGACCACCTCTTCAACGTCGCACTCGCCTGCCGCAACCGGGCCAATCAGAACCCCGACGCCGTGATGTACGAACGCCCCCTGACCCGCGACATGTATATGACCTCGCGCTGGATCAGCGAACCGCTCTGCCTCTTCGACAACTGCCTGGAGACGGACGGCGCGCTGGCCTGCGTCATCGTCTCCGCCGAACGGGCCCGCGACTGCCGGCGGAAGCCCGTCTACCTCCACTCCGTCGCCCAGGGGCTGCCCGCCCAGCACCACGGGATGGTCAACTACTGGAACGAGGACCCGCTCACCGGACCGGCCTGGGCCGCCGCCCGACAGCTCTGGAAGCAGGCCGACTTCGGTCCGGAGGACGTCGATGTCGCCCAGATCTACGACGCGTTCACCCCGCTCATCCCGCTCTCCCTTGAGGGATACGGGTTCTGCGGGCGCGGCGAGGGCGCCGGGTTCACCGAGGGCGGGGCGCTGGAGAGCGGCGGCCGGCTCCCGATCAACACGGGCGGCGGCGGGCTCAGCGAGGGGTACGTCCACGGCTTCAACCTCATCAACGAGGGCGTGAAGCAGCTGCGCGGCGTCTCCACCGCCCAGGTCCCCGACGCCTCGACCTGCCTGGTCACCGCCGGGGAGGGCGTGCCCACCTCCGCCGTACTGCTGAGGAACTGAGGAGCTGACCGAGATGGATGCCATGCTGCTGCCCGTCATCGACGAGGACGGCGCGCCCTTCTGGGAGTACGCGGCCCGTGGTGAACTGCGCGTCCAGGCGTGCGCCGCCCCGGACTGCGGACGCCTCCGCTTCCCGCCCCGGCCGTGCTGCCCGCACTGCCAGTCGTTCGAGAGCGGGTGGCGGGCGATGAGCGGGCGCGGCCGCATCTGGTCGTACGTACTGCCGCACCCGCCGCTGCTGCCCGCCTATGCCGCGCAGGCCCCGTACAACGCGGTGGTGGTCGAACTGGCCGACGCCCCCGAGATCCGGCTGGTCGGCAACGTGGTCAGCGGGCCCGACGCACCGCTGAACTCCGTCGATCCGGAGCGGCTGCGGATCGGCGCCGGGGTGAAGGCGGTCTTCTGCCCCGTCTCCCCCGAGGTGACCATGGTCCGCTGGCTGCTGGAGCGGTGAGGGGCGATGGCACTGCGTACCGAGACGGACCGGGCGACAGGGGTCGCGCTGCTCACCCTGGACCGGCCGGAGAGGCTCAACGCGATCGACCTCGCGACGGCCGCCGAACTGATCGCCGCCTGGCGGGCGTTCCGGTACGACGACGAGGTGCGGGCCGTCGTGGTGACCGGCGCGGGCGGCCGGGGGTTCTGCACCGGGATCGACCGGGGCGTGGACGTCCCGCAGCCCCCGTCCCCGTACACGATCGACGATCCACTGATCGCGATCGGGCCGAAGGCCAACGACCTGTGGAAGCCGGTGATAGCGGCCGTGGAGGGGATGGCCTGCGGCGGGGCGTTCTACCTGCTGGGCGAGGCGGAGTTCGTCATCGCGTCCGAGGAGGCGACGTTCTTCGATCCGCACACCACGTACGGCATGGTCAGCGCGTACGAGGCGATCTCGATGGCGCAGCGGATGCCGTTCGGTGAGGTGGCCCGGATGTCCCTGATGGGGACGGCCGAGCGGGTATCGGCCCGTCGCGCGTACGAGACCGGGCTGGTCAGCGAGGTCACCGTGGCCGGCGGCGCGGTGGCGGCGGCGCTGCGGGCGGCGGCGGTCATCGCCTCGTACCCGACGGACGCGGTGCAGGGGACGGTACGGGCCGTCTGGTCGGCCAAGGAGGCGGCGAGGACGCAGGCGCTGGCCCACGCCCCGCACCTGATCGCGCTCGGGAACCTGGCACCGGAGCGGCAGGCGGAGCTTTTCGAGGGGCGGGGCAGGGGCGGCGGTGAACCCCGGATCAGATGAGCGCGGGGCCGGGCGCGGCGTCCGTCAGTACGTGAGCTCCGCGGTGACCGAGCATTTCTTCACCCGGGAGACCTTGCCCGGACTGTCCATCCGGACGGAGACGGTCTTCGTGTCGCCGCCGTCGGCCTCCACGGTCGCCTCACCCGTGTCGATGGTGGTGCCCCTGGCGTCGAGGAAGCTCACGTCCACCGTGTACGTGTGGCTGCCGACCGCGTTCGCGGTGAGCCGCACGGTGGAGGAGGTGACGGCCTTGCGCTTGCCCTTGCCGGGTGCCGCGCAGCGGAAGACGTACGCGCGGGGCGCGTCCGTCGCGGTGGCGCTGGGAGTCGCCGTGCCGTAGGTGGTACCGCTGGACGTGCTGCCGGACGAGTAGTCGTCATCGTCGTAGTCGGAGTCGGTGTCGTGGTAGGTGCCGTTGCTCTTCTTTGAGCTGGAGCACCCGCCGCCGCCGCTGCTGCTGGACTTCCGGCTCTTGCTGCCGCTCTTGCTGCCGTGGCCGTGGCTGGAGCTGGAGAAGCCGGTCAGCGCGAGGACCACCGCGACCAGGACCACTGTCAGTTTCATGTGCTGCCGCATCATCGATGCCGCCCCCCTTGTGTGGTGATTCAGTTGTACGGTGCCGTGCCGCCGTCCGGCGGCGGGGCCGGACGGCCGCGCGACACCGTAGCGCACAGCATGGCCGGTTTCGATCGGCAGCGCGGTCATGACCCTGTCACGGTCTCGTCATCGTCTGCCCATGGCCGGCCCGTCGCCGTCTGGTGGCGGGGGTCATCCGCCCGGCGTAGCGTCGGGAGGCGAGAGCGGTGCTGTTCCGCGCCACCGGCCGGTGGCGCCTCGCGCGTTCCGCTGGAGGCCGGAGATGATCCGTCACGTCGTCGGCTCGATCATCGCTCTCGCCGGAGCGGCGGCCGCCGTGCTGAGCCCCTTCCGTGACTGGTACGACGGCCGCCTCGGGCGGCACTACCGGATCGACGACCTCTTCACCGGCGTCACCACGGCGCACCCCGGCCTGTTCGGTTCGATCCTGCTGCCCTTCGCCTTCGCCGCGGTCGTGACGGTCCTCGGCGTGGTCCTGCGGTCCCGGCTGCTGGTCGCCCTCGCGGGCGTGGTGGTCCTCGGGTTCACCGTGCTGTGGATGGTCCGGCAGGGCCGGGCGGCCGGCGAACTGACGGTCACCGGCGACGGGTCCGGACTCCAGGAGGGGGTCGCGGTCGCGACGGCCGGCGGGGCGCTGCTCCTGCTGGGCGCGGCCCTGATGTCGGGGCGGCGCCGGAGCGCGGGGCGGCCGGGGCGGTACGGGCCGCCGAAGCCGTACGAGCCGCCGGGCTCCGCGGATCCCGACACCTGGCCGCCGACCCGGGAGCCGGGGCCGTCGGTGCAGACGAGCCCCTGGCCGGAACCGGAAGCGGACCCGTACGTGGGCCCGCAGCCGCCTCCGAAAACAGGCCCGCCGCCGAAATCAAGCCCGTCCGGCGATTGAGGACGAAGCGGCCCGCCGGGCGCACCCGGCCCCGTCCGCACCGCCCACCACCTCACCGGTTCCGTCCTCGGACGCCGGACGGGTCGAAAGGCGGCCCGCCCCGTTCACGCTACGAACGCGCCCTGTTGCCCGTCCCCGTACCCTTCAGCGCGTCCAGCGCGTACACGCAGCGGTCCTTGCTACACGCGTACACCACCCCGCCCTGCGCCACCGGAGACCCGGTGATCTCGCCGCCCGTCGCGAGCTTCCAGCGGAGCTGGCCGCCCGCCGCGTCCAGGGTGTAGAGCACGTGGTCCGCGGAGCCGAAGTGGACCCGGCCGTCCGCGACGACCGGTGCGCCCACCACGTCGCCGCCCGCGGCGAACCGCCACTTCGGGGTGCCGGTGACCGCGTCCAGCGTGTACAGCGCGCTGCCGCTGCCGACGTGCACGTTGCCCGTCGCCACCAGCACCGGTTCGGTCGACTGCCGGGACTCCGTGGCGATGCGCCAGCGGTCCTTGCCGGTCGAGGCGTCCAGCGCGTACACCGTGCCGAGGTAGTCCGCGAGGTACACCCCGCCGCCGGTGACCGCGGGCCCTGCCGCGAACGCGGGCGGCGAGAGGAAGACCGCGGGGGACTCGAAGTGCCAGCGCACCCGGCCGGAGCCGATGTCCAGCGCGAGGACCCGGGTCCCCGCGCTGACGTAGACATAACCGTCCGGCGCCGGGGTCACCCGGACCGGCACCCCGCCGCAGGAGGCCGCGTCACCCACCGGATACGACCAGCGCTCGATGCCCGTCCGGGCGTCCACGGCTCGCAGCCGGGCGTCCTGCCAGAGGTAGACGGTGCCGTCGTGGATGGCGGGTCCGGCCTCCGCCGTCTCGAAGTCCGTCTGCGCCCCGGTGGTCTCCCAGAGCTTCTCCCCGGTGGACGCCTCCCACGCCTGGACGCCGCCGCCCCGGGTGCCGGTGACGACCGTGCCCCGGTCCGCCTTGAGCGAGTACACCCACGCGTCGCTCTGGAGCCGCCACCGCTCGGCGCCGGTGACCGCGTCCAGGGCGTAGAGCGAGGGCCCGTCGGAGGCGTGGATCCGGCCGCCCTCCACGGCCATCGCCCAGGCCACGTCACGGGTCTTGAACTGGCGGCGCCCGTTGCCGGTGTCCAGCGCGTGCACCTCGAAGGAGGTGACGTAGAGCAGGTCACCGACGACGACCGGCGTCCCCCACACGTCGTTCGACATCCGGAACCGCCAGGGCCGCCAGCGGTCCGGGCCCGAGGACGCGTTGTCCGGCGCGTGCGCCGGAGCGGGCACCGGGGCGGTCGGGGCCGTGAGCGAGCCGGTCGGCCCGCCGGGCGGGCGCACCCAGCCGGTCGTCGC
>CBRG010000174.1 GCA_000470535.1 Streptomyces sp. AW19M42 | reverse complement strand
CCCGGCCGGGACCCGGCGGGGGTCCCGGAGCTGGCCAGGACCGGTATCCCCGTGGCGTTGCCCCGGCCGGTCCTCACCGTCTCCGGTTTCCTGATCGGTGGCGGGGCTGTGGTGGTCTGGTCGCGCCGGACGCGCCGCACCCGGCGCTGACTTCCCGCAGCTTGTCTCCCGGCGCCGGCTTCCGGCCGCCGAATGCCGGAGCGTTCAGCGGTGTTCATGTCCGTCTGCCACCATCGGGCCGTGGACTACCCGCACGACCAGGCACCTGGCGCACCGATCCGCTCCGGCATCCCGGAGCACGGCCGTATTCCCAAGTACTACGCCGTGAAGGCCCATGTCTCCGTCCTCATCGAGGAGTTGGGAGAGGGCGGCATGCTCCCGCCGGAGCGCGACCTCGCCCTGCGCTACGGGGTGTCGCGCGAGACCGTGCGCCAGGCGCTGCGCGAACTGCTCCTGGAGGGGCGCCTCGCCCGGCAGGGCCGGGGCACGGTGGTCGCGGGCCCCAAGCTGGAGCAGCCGCTCTCCCTCGCCAGCTACACGGAGGGCGTACGCCGGCAGGGCCGCACCCCGGGGCGCCGTCTCATCGGACTGGAACGCTTCCCCTGCCCCGAGGCGCTCGCCGCCGAGATCGGGGCGGAGCGCGGGGAGCCGGTCTGGCACCTGGAGCGGGTGCTGCTCGCGGACGACGACCGGGTCGGGCTGGAGAGCACGTACGTCAGTGTGGCCCGGGTGCCGGACCTGGCCGAGAAGTTCGACCCCGACTCGTCGTTCTACGCCTACCTCCACGACCGGCTCGGGATCTCCTTCGGAGACGCGGACGAGCGGATCGAGACCGTGCTCGCCACCCCGCGCGAGGCGCTGCTCATCGGTACGCCGCCCGCGCTGCCCATGCTGCTGATCCACCGGGTCTCGCGGGACGCGGGCGGGCAGCCGCTGGAGCGGGTACGGACCCTGTTCCGCGGCGACCGGTTCTCCTTCACCGCCCACCTGAGCGGACGCGGCTGACCCGTAACGCATCGCGAGCGGACGGCGGATCGACTCACGTCGATAACGGAAACGTAACGGGTCTAGGCCAGGTTTAGGGCTCAGTTCACCCTCCCGTTGCCGTACCGATCCGTACGGGTCACCCGTCCCGAGGAGCGTTGCCGTCGTGAGAGTCATCGTCGTAGGAGCCGGCGTGGTGGGAACCATGCACGCCTGGCACGCAGTGAACCGCGGCCACGAGGTCGTACAGATCGAGCGCGAGAGCGAGGCACGCGGGGCGTCACTCCGCAATTTCGGACAGATATGGGTCAGTGGCCGGGCCGGTGGCGAGGAGCTGGAGACCGCGCTCCGCGCCCGTGAGCTGTGGGAGTCCATCGGGGAGCGGGTGGCCGACCTGGGCTTCCGTGCCTGCGGTTCGCTCACCCCGCTGCGGACCGAACGGGAGACCGCCGTGGCCGAGGCCGCCGTCGCCCGACCCGACGCGGCGGCCCGCGGCTACGAGCTGCTCACCGCCGCCGAGGCCCGCGCGGTCAACCCGGCGCTGCGCGGCGACTTCCGCGCGGCCCTGTGGTGCGAGCGGGACGCGGCCGTGGAGCCGCGCATCGCCCAACTCGCCCTGAAGCGGCAGCTGCTGGCCTCCGGCCGGTACACCTACCTCGGGGGCCGCGAGGTGCGCGAGGTCGTCGGCTCCGCGTCCGTCCGCGACGACCACGGCGACGTGCACACCGGCGACGCCGTCGTCCTGGCCACCGGCGCCTGGCTCGGCGGGCTCGTCCGCGAACTGGCCGGCCCCGACCTGCCGGTGCGCCGGGTCCGCCTCCAGATGATGCAGACCGACGCGCTCGGGGAGAAGCTCACCACGTCCGTCGCGGACGCCGACAGCTTCCGCTACTACCCCGCCTACCGGGGCGAGGCGCTCGACGCCCTCAACGCCGGACAGCCCCAGGCCGCCACCGCCGCGGAGCACCGGATGCAGCTCCTGATGGTGCAGCGCCGCGACGGCGGACTGACCATCGGTGACACCCACGAGTACGAGCACCCCTTCTCCTTCGACACCGTCGAGGAGCCGTACGAGCACCTCACCGGCGTCGTCGAGTCCTTCCTCGGCCGCCCGCTGCCGCGCATCCGCCACCGCTGGGCCGGGGTCTACGCCCAGTGCACCGACACCGGCCGCGTCGTCCACCGCCAGCAGGTACGGGACGGCGTCTGGCTGGTCACCGGACCGGGCGGCCGCGGCATGACCTGCTCGCCCGCCATCGCAGAGACGACCGCCAACGAACTGGGCTGGTGACGAAGTTGACCACGCACCACACCCACAACCTGATCGTCCTCGACATGGCCGGGACCACCGTCTCCGACGGCGGCCTCGTCGAGCGGGCCTTCTCCACCGCCGCCGAACACCTCGGCGTGCACCCCGGCTCCGACGACCACGCCGAGAAGCTCGACTACGTCCGCGCCACCATGGGCGAG
The DNA here is from genome assembly GCA_000470535.1 of Streptomyces sp. AW19M42. Taxonomy (GTDB): domain Bacteria; phylum Actinomycetota; class Actinomycetes; order Streptomycetales; family Streptomycetaceae; genus Streptomyces. Next base: position 32,926 of record CBRG010000174.1, on the reverse strand, counting down.
TCCAAGATCACCGTGTTCCGTCACCTCTTCGGTGAGGAAGCCCTCGCCCAGCAGGCCAACGCCGCCTTCGAGGAGGCGTACGGTCACCTGGTCGACGGCGGCCTCATAGCCCCCGTCCCAGGCGCCCCCGAGGCCATCGAGCGGCTCCGGGCCGAGGGCCGCACCGTGGTCCTGTCCACCGGCTTCGCCCGCGCCACCCAGGACGCGATCCTCACCGCACTCGGCTGGCAGGACCTCGTCGAGCTGACCCTCTGCCCCGCCGACGCGGGCGGCCGCGGCCGCCCCTACCCGGACATGGTCCTCGCCGCGCTCCTGCGCACCGGCGCCGTGGACGACGTCCGGCGGACCGTCGTCGCGGGGGACACCTCGTACGACATGCTCAGCGGCGTGCGCTCCGGGGCCGGGATCGTCGCGGGCGTCCTCACCGGCGCCCACGACAAGGACCGGCTCATCCGCAGCGGCGCCACCCATGTGCTGGGCTCCGTGGCCGGACTGCCGGACCTGATCGCGCGGGCCGAGGCATGACGGGCGGGGCCGCGGCCGTCCGCAGCGGCATCAGGTTCGACCGGGTCAGCGTCGCGTACGGCGGGAACACCGTCCTGGACGGCCTCGATCTCACCGTCGAACCCGGCGAGGTCATGGCCCTGCTCGGGCCCTCCGGATCCGGCAAGACGACCGCCCTGCGCGCCGTCGCCGGATTCGTCCGGCCGGTCTCCGGGCGGGTGTTCATCGGTGACCGCGACGTCACCGCCCTGCCGCCGCACAAACGCGGCATCGGCATGGTCGTCCAGAGCTACGCACTCTTCCCGCACCTGCGGGTCCAGGACAACGTCGCCTTCGGCCTGAAGGCCCGGAAGGCCGACAGGTCGGAGATCCCCGGCCGGGTCAGCGAGGCGCTCGAACTCGTCGGCATGGCCGGGTACGCCCGCCGCTACCCGCGCGAACTCTCCGGCGGCCAGCAGCAGCGCGTCGCCATCGCCCGCGCCCTCGCCATCCGCCCCGGTGTCCTGCTGCTCGACGAACCGCTCTCCGCGCTCGACGCCCAGCTGCGCTCCGGGATGCTCACCGAACTGGCCAGGCTGCACCGGGAACTGCCCGACGTCTCCATCCTGTACGTCACCCACGACCAGGTCGAGGCGCTCACCCTCGCGGACCGGATCGCCGTCATGGACCGGGCCCGGCTGCGGGACTGCGACACCCCGCAGGAGCTGTACCGGCGCCCGCGCACGGAGTTCACCGCCTCGTTCGTCGGCAACGCCAACCTGCTGCCGGTCACCGTCGCGAAACCCTCCGACACCGTGGACTTCGCCGGGCACGCACTCGCCGTACCCACCGGCGAGGTGGCCGAGGGCGTGACCGCCACGCTCTGCGTCCGGCCGCACCTGGTCGGGCTCGGCGCCGGCCCCAACGCGCTGACCGGCACGATCTCCGAGGTCCAGTGGCGCGGCTCCACCCACCGGCTGTACGTCGACGTCGACGGGCACCGGATCAAGGCGGATGTCCGGGAGCTGCGGGAGACGCCCGTACTGGGGGACACGGCGACGCTGCACTTCGCGGCGCGGGACGCGGTGCTGCTGCCGCAGGGGGCGGGGGTGTCCCATGGCTAGCGCCGTGACCGGGGACGTCAGGACGGCCGCGTCCGGCAGCGGGTCCGTCCTCACACGCCGGACGGGCTGGAATCTCTGGTCGCTGCCTCCCGTCGCCGTGCTCGCCGTCGTCTTCCTCTACCCGCTCCTGCTCGTCGTCCGGCAGTCCTTCAGCCCCGACGAGGGCGGTACCTCCTTCGCCCCGTACACCGAGGTCTTCGCCTCCACCTCCTTCCGCTCGGCGCTCACCACCACCGTCTGGCTCGCGGCCGGTGCGACCGCCGGGTGTCTCGTCCTCGGCTTCGGCCTCGCCATGGTCATCGCCTTCGTACCGTTCCCCGGCGGCAGGGCCGTCGCCCGGTTCGTCGACGTCTTCCTCTCCTTTCCGTCCTTTCTGATCACGCTCGCCCTGCTGTTCGTCTACGGCAACTCCGGTATGGCCAACGGCCTCTGGACCGGGGCCACCGGGGCGGCCGACGGGCCCTTCCACTTCCTCACCACACCGTGGGGCGTACTCCTGGCCGAGATCACCTACTTCACCCCGTTCGTGATGCGCCCGCTGCTCGCCGCCTTCTCCCAGCTCGACACCGCGCAACTGGAGGTGGCGTCCTCGCTGGGCGCCGGACCGGTCCGGATCGTGCGCCAGGTGATCCTCCCCGAGGCGCTCCCGGCGCTCGCGGCGGGCGGCAGCCTCGTCCTGGTGATGTGCCTCAACGAGTTCGGCATCGTGCTGTTCACCGGCGCGAAAGGGGTCACCACCCTGCCGATGCTCGTCTACAGCAAGGCGATCCTGGAGTCCGACTACCCGGCCGCCTGCGTCGTGGCCGTCGTCAACATCGCGATCTCCGTCGGCCTCTACAGCCTGTACCGGGTGGTGAGCCGTCGTGCTGGTGCGTAGCCGTACCGGGAAGTGGGCCAGCTGGGCCGTGTTCCTGCTCCTGTTCGTCCCGCTGTTCGCGGTGCCGCTGCTGGTCGTCCTCGCCGCCTCCTTCGCCACGAACTGGTCCGGCGCGTTCCCCTCCGGGCCGACCCTGAAGCACTACGACGCGGCGACCGCGGGGGACTCCCTCCAGGCGCTCACCACGAGCCTGGTCACCGCCGTCACCGCCAGCCTCCTCGCGCTGATCGTCGGCTCCTGGGCGGCGCTCGCCGCGGCCTCGCTGGGGCGGCGCGGGAAACGGTTCCTCGACGCGCTGTTCATGCTTCCGGTGGCCGTGCCGTCGGTCGTCGTCGGGCTCGCCGTGCTCGTCGCGTTCAGTCAGCCGCCGGTGCTGCTCAACGGGACGCGCTGGATCGTGATCCTCGCGCACACCGTTCTTGTCACGGCGTTCGCCTATGCGTCGGTTTCGGCCGCGACAGTACGTCTCGACCCGATGTACGAACAGGCCGCCGCCAGCCTCGGCGCCCGGCCCGCGTACGTCCTGTGGCGCATCAGACTGCCGCTCCTGCTGCCGTCGCTCACCGCGGCCGCGGGGCTGTGCTTCGCCCTCTCCATGGGCGAGCTGAGCGCCACGATGATGCTCTACCCGCCGGACTGGACCCCCCTTCCGGTGCAGATCTTCGCGGCCACCGACCGCGGCTCGCTCTTCACCGGGGCCGCCGTCGCCGTGGTCCTGATGGCGACGACGCTGCTCGTGCTGTTCGCGGTCTCCCGCGTACGCACCAGGGCCTCGTACCGCTGACCTCCCCCGCTCCGACACGTCTTCCAGGAGATGCGACTCCCATGCGCGACAACCACCTCAGGCCCATAACCGCCGTCACCGGCGCCTTCGCCCTCGCCGCCTCGCTGTCCGCCTGCGGCGGCTCCTCTGCCGCCTCCGACGAGAAGGTCGTCACCGTCTACAGCGCGGACGGCCTCAAGGGCGAGAACGGCGACGGCTGGTACGACAAGGTCTTCAAGGACTTCGAGAAGAAGACCGGCATCAAGGTCGAGTACGTGGAGGGCGGCTCCGGCGAGATGGTGCAGCGCGCCGTCCGCGAGAAGACCAACACCCAGGCCGACGTGCTGGTCACCCTCCCGCCGTTCATCCAGCAGGCCGACTCCAAGGGGCTCCTCCAGGCGTACGAACCGGCCGGCTCCGAGCAGGTGGCGAGCGCCGACAAGGGGTCCGACGCCAAGTGGACCTCGGTCGTCAACAACTACTTCGGCTTCATCCACAACACGAAGGAGCTGAAGACCCCGCCCGCCACCTGGGAGGAGCTGCTCGACGGGACGTACAAGGAGAAGGTGCAGTACTCCACCCCCGGGGTCGCCGGTGACGGCACCGCCGTACTCGTCAAGGCCATGCACGACTTCGGCGGCAAGGAGCCGGCGATGGCGTACCTGAAGAAGCTCCAGGCCAACAACGTGGGCCCGTCCGCCTCCACCGGCAAGCTCGCGCCCAAGGTCGACAAGGGCGAACTCCTCGCCGCCAACGGTGACGTCCAGATGAACTACGCCCAGTCCAAGGACATGCCGAACCTCGGCATCTGGTTCCCCGCGAAGGCCGGTTCCAAGCCCACCACCTTTGCCCTGCCGTACGCGGCCGGCCTGGTCACCAAGGCCCCGCACAGCGCCAACGGCAAGAAGCTGCTCGACTTCATGCTCGCCGAGCAGGCCCAGAAGGACGTCAGCGCGGTCGGCGGCGGCTTCGCGGCCCGCAAGGACATCGGGGCGACCGACCCCAACGCGGTCGCGCTGACGAAGCTGATGGACGGGGTCGAGGTCTTCGAGCCGGACTGGTCGGACATCGCGGCCAACCTCGACTCGTACGTGGACGCCTGGAAGTCGGCCACCGGCAGCTGATCGTTGCCGGACCATTCACCGCAGGGGTCTGGACCTCCGGCGGATCATCGCGAAAAGATAACGGGTCTAGGCCCAAGTTCAACTGCCGTTCCAAAGGCGGTGAGTTGAACGGGTCTTCCGTGTGCCCCCACCACTTTGACGGAGGATCTCGTGACCTCAGGCATGTCCCGCCGCACACTCCTCATGAGCGCGGCCGCCCTCGCCGCCGCAGCACCGCTCGCCGCCGCGGGCGTCGCCGGTGCGGCTGCCGCCCGTACCCCCAAGGTCCTGGTCATCGGCCTGGACGGCGCCCTGCTGAACAGAATCAAGGACGCGGACGCGCCCCACCTCGACGCGCTGATGGCCGCCGGTCTCACCTCCGTCAGCCCGCTCTACGCCGACCCGATGGCCCCGACCCTGTCCGGCCCCGGCTGGTCCACGGTCATCACCGGCGTCTGGCCCGACAAGCACCACGTCAGGGACAACGAGTTCACCGGCAACGCCTTCGACCGGTACCCCGACTTCCTCACCCGGATCGAGACGGCGAAGCCCGCGCTCTCGACGTACGCCGTCGCCTCCTGGAACCCGGTCACCGACACGATCTTCTCCGCGAAGGTCGACACCCGGGTCTCCACCCCCGACGCCGAGTACGACACCGGCACCACGAGCCGGGCCGCCGCCGAGCTCGCCAACGGCAAACGGGACGCGGTCTTCGTCCACCTCGACAACGTCGACCACGCCGGCCACAGCTACGGCGCCGCGAGCAGCCAGTACCTGGACGCGCTCCACGGCGTCGACACCCAGGTCGGCCAGCTGGTCGCGGCGGTGAAGGGCAGGTCCACGTACGGCTCCGAGGACTGGCTCATCATGATCACCGCCGACCACGGGCACACCGACGCGGGCGGCCACGGCGGGGCTAGCGCGGCCGAGCGGCAGACCTTCCTCATCGCGACCGGCGGCACCATCACCGCCGGTTCGACCCGGTACGACATCAAGATGCCCGACGTCGCCGCCTCCGCCCTCGCCCACCTCGGCATAGCCGTCGACCCGGCCTGGGGCCTGGACGGGCGCCCGCTCCAGCAGCCGTCCCCCGACGCCTTCGACGCGCTGCGCCCGAAGCTGCAGACCCGGGTGGACGAGACCGGCATCGGCGCGGCCGTCCTGGGCTTCACCCACACCCCGCCCGCCGGATGGACGATCGACAACAGCGCGATGGGCACCGGCGGCGTCACCGAATGGCGCGGCTGGACCTTCACCACCGACGAGTTCTGGACCGCCGCGGAGCGCGGCCAGTGGCGCGAGACCAACGTCCGGGCCCGGAACGTATTCGCGGTCGCGGACGGCGACGAGTGGGTCGACAAGAGCTGTACCGGCACCTTCGACTCCACCCTGATCAGCCCCGCCTGGCCGGTCACCGGCGGCCGCACCGCCACCCTCGCCTACACCACCCACTACCGTCAGGAGGCCCCGCAGAAGGGTGAGGTCCTCGTCTCCTACGACGGCGCCGCACCCGTCTCCGTCAGGACGTACACCGCGGACACCGTCTCGAAGAGCGAATCGCTCGCCCTCCAGGTGCCGGCCGGAGTCTCCACCGCCCAGGTCCGGTTCCGGTACACCGGGGGCAACAACTGGTTCTGGGCGGTCGACGGTGTGAGGGTCACGTCCGGCTGATCCGGCGCCGCGGCCGGACCCCCGGAAAGGGACCCTCTAAAATCGGGTACGCCGGCGCTGCACAACGCGGTGCCGCCGGCGTCCCGCACCCGGCGTACGGCACATCAGGAGTCCCGCATGGCAGAGCGCAAGCCGATCTCGTCCTGGCTCACCGACATGGACGGAGTCCTCATCCACGAGGGGACCCCGATCCCCGGCGCCGACGCCTTCATCAAGCGGCTGCGCGAGTCCGGGCTGCCCTTCCTGGTCCTCACCAACAACTCCATCTACACCGCGCGCGACCTGCACGCCCGGCTCAACCGGATGGGCCTCGACGTGCCCGTCGAGAACATCTGGACCTCCGCGCTCGCCACCGCCCAGTTCCTGGACGACCAGCGGCCCGGCGGCACGGCGTACGTCATCGGTGAGGCCGGGCTGACGACCGCGCTGCACGACATCGGCTACGTCCTCACCGACCACGAGCCCGACTACGTGGTGCTCGGGGAGACCCGTACGTACTCCTTCGAGGCGCTCACCAAGGCGATCCGGCTGATCAACGGCGGCGCCCGTTTCATCTGCACCAACCCGGACGAGACCGGCCCGTCCGCCGAGGGCCCGCTGCCCGCCACCGGCTCCGTCGCCGCCCTCATCACCAAGGCCACCGGCAAGGCCCCGTACTTCGCGGGCAAGCCCAATCCGCTGATGATGCGCACCGGGCTCAACGCGATCGGCGCCCACTCCGAGTCCAGCGCCATGATCGGTGACCGGATGGACACCGACGTGCTGGCCGGTCTGGAGGCGGGCATGCAGACGTTCCTGGTGCTCACCGGGCTCACCACGGTCGCGGACATCGACAAGTACCCGTTCCGGCCGTCCACCGTCGTCGACTCCATCGCCGACCTCGTGGACCTCGTGGACCTGGGCTGATCGCGGGCGGGGAGCGGTGCTCCGGCACCGTCTCCCCGCACTCCACCGGCCCAGTGCCGGGCCCCCAGCGGATGCGGAATCGCGCCGCACGCGTGAACCTTCCATAAGGAGGTTCACGATGCGTGCAATACCCCTCACGTTCTGTGCCGTCGCGGCGGCTGCGGCGACCCTGATGCCCGCTTCCGTCGCACTGGCCGATTCCGGTTCGGACCACGACCAGGACTCGCGGTCCCGGGCCACCCTCTCGGTCTCCCCGTCCTCCATCGCACCGGGCGGCGAGGTCGACCTGGAGGTCGACGGCTGCAAGGGCAAGGAGGCCAAGGGGAACTCCGACGCCTTCGTCTCCGAGGCCCGCTTCTCGCCCGGCGACGCCCGGACGCTCTTCGCGGAGGCCCGGATCCGCTCCGACGCCGAGGCCGGCGACTACGACATCCAGGTGGTGTGCAAGGACGACAAGCACACCAAGGTGTCCGGCGTCGTCACCGTCGTCCACCGCAACCGGCCCATGCCGGTCGCCCCCGTCCGCGCGGGCGGCGGCGGCACCGCCGTGCTCGCGGACCAGGACGCCCACCAGGAGGGCCCCGGCACCATCCACGCCCTGGTGGGCCTCGCCCTGGCCGCCGTCGCCGCCGTCGCGGTCGCCTTCCGCAGCGCGCGCCGCCGCCGCCCGGCCCTCGACTGACATGTCCTGCGAGGACCGTTCGACGGGGCACGGCAGGCTGCTCACCGGAGTGGCCTGGGCCGTACTCCTGCTGGGCCTGTGGCTCTGGGGCCGAGGAATCACCGACGGCTCCGGCATCGGCTCCGCCCCGACCACCGGGGACGTCGCCGCCGTCGGACGCCCGCTCGGCGTACCGCTGCCCCCGGCACACGACCCGATCAAGGGCGTGACGCCGAGGAGCGTGGAGATCCCGTCGATCGGCATCCGGGCCCCCGTCGTCTCCCGGGGCCTGGACGCGGACGGCGCGATCGCACCGCCGTCCTTCGACACGCCCCAGGCGGTCGGCTGGTACGGCAGCGGCACAGAGCCCGGCGCCAAGGGCCCGGCCCTGTTCGTCGGCCACGTCGACACAGAGACGAAACCCGCCGTCTTCTACGGGCTCAGCGCGGCCCGCCCCGGCGCCAAGGTCGAGGTCACCCGGACCGACGGCACGGTCGCGGAGTTCACCATCGACGACGTGCAGGTCTTCACCCGGGCCCGCTTCAACGCCCAGAAGGCCTACGGGCCCCGCAAGGACGGCCGGGCCGAGCTCCGGCTGATCACCTGCGGCGGTACGTACGACCGCGCCTCGCACTCGTACTCCGCCAACGTGGTCGTCTCGGCGTACCTGACCGGCGAGGAGTCGGCCGAGAAGGCCGCGGAGAAGGCTGCCGAGAAGGACGCGGAGGCGGCGTAGCCGGGCGGCGCGCGGTCCCGGTGGTACACGGCCCGGCCGGCCGCCCGCTGTTCCGGGCGGCCGGCCGGGCCGGTCCTCGACCGCGGGGCGCGGGCCGCGGGAGTGGCCCGGCGCGGACACGGGAGGTCGTGGGTGTCCGGTCCACCGCACGCCCACTGTAGGACGCCGAACTCACCGCGAACAGTCGAGTTCTGACGTTACGTCGATAATCGGTCACGCTCCGCACCCGGTCGAGTCGGGCGGAGTGTCGTGAACCCTCCCCGTAACGGCTCTTCGGTGAAGAGGTGAGGAGCCGGGCCGCTCCCGGGCGCTGTGCCGGGACGGGCGGCGATGCGGCGGTGCACCGCCGTCGCACCCGACCGGCCGGCCCGCCGGGGCCCTCGGGCTCGTGCGGCGAGACGTTGTGCCGGCGGTTCCGGATGTACGGGCCGATCTGGAGCGCTGAGGCGTTGCCGCCGGTACGTCCGTGGGTGTTCGCGAAGAGGGGCGTGCCTCCGGGTGACCGGCCGGTTACTGCATGCCGGGCCCGGGTGGACTGTGCGTGAGCAAGGAATTCGCCGTGCGGCAGCTGTGTGGGATGCCGGAGGGCGGGCCGGGGGTGGACCGGGGAACAGTCAAGGCCCCCTCGCGCGTGGCGAAGGGGCCTTGACTATGCGTGCGCCGCCAGGGACTCGAACCCCGGACCCGCTGATTAAGAGTCAGCTGCTCTAACCAACTGAGCTAGCGGCGCCTGCTGACCTGGAGAACTCTACCCGATCCGGGGTGGTGCTCCCGACCATTTCTCGCCCGACCCGGCCTGTCGGATGGTCGTTTTTTAGCTTCTATCCGTCAAAATGCTACATGTCTGGAGAGTTGAGACACTGACGCCCGTACAGATGCTCCCAAAGATCTTGACAACTGCGGAGGGAATCGCATGGCTGTGCCGGCCTTCGAGGAGTACGTACCCGCCATCGACTGCGCCTGTGCGGGGTGCGCCGTACGACGGCGAACCGCAGCCGCGGCACTGCCGACGCGGCAGGGAGGACATCCGGCCGTCCACGGCGCGCGGCGCGCGCTGGTGCTGGTCACCGCCGCCGGGGTGGTGCTGAGCGCCGGTCTGGCGGAGGCGGCGACGGCGGCGGCCGGCCCCGCCCCGGTGACCGATCCGGCCCTGCCGGAGCCGGGGGGCGTGGCCGATCCGTCCGACCCCGGACCGGAGAGTCCGCAGGGCGGGCCGGGCCCGCTGCAGGGTGCGGGGGCCTCCGGGCCGCCGGCCTCGCAGACGGGCACGCCCGTGCTGCGCACGACCAGCCGGGCCGACATCATCAACCGGGCGAAGAAGTGGATCACCGCGCAGGTCCCGTACAGCATGAGCGCGTACTCGTCGGACGGGTACCGGCGGGACTGCTCCGGCTATGTGTCGATGGCCTGGAACCTGCCGGGCAACGAGTGGACCGGAAGCCTCGGCCCGTACGGGACGCGGATCGCCCGGGAGGATCTCCAGCCCGGCGACATCCTGCTCTTCCACAACCCGGCCGACCCCTCGAAGGGCTCGCACGTCACGATCTTCGGCGGCTGGACGGACTACACGCACACCCACTACACGGCGTACGAGCAGACCACGCCGCACACCCGCAAGCAGACGACGCCCATGGCGTACTGGACCAACTCGGGCAGCTACGTCGCCTACCGCTACAAGGGGCTGAGCACCGGTACCGGCGGCAGCGGCTCGACGACGGCGTTCCCGGGAGCCGGGAAGTTCGGTCCGGGCGCCAACAACGCCTACGTCACCGAGCTCGGCAAACTGCTCGTCGCCCGCGGCGGCAAACGCTTCTACAAGGTCGGCCCAGGCCCCGCCTGGGGCAGCGCCGACCGGCAGGCGACCGAGGCGTTCCAGAAGGCCCAGGGCTGGAAGGGCAAGGAGGCCGACGGCATCCCGGGCCCCGACACCTGGCGGCTGCTGACCGGCGGCACCGGCCGCAGCATCTCCGCAGGTGGCCGGGGCGGCTCGACGGCGGTGCCCGCCTTTCCCGGGCGGGGCTATTTCCGGACGGGTCAGTCCAACAGCCATGTCGACAGGCTCGGGAAACAGTTGGTGAAGAAGGGATACGGCACGTACTACCTGTCCGGCCCCGGACCCCGGTGGACCGAGGCGGACCGGCGCAATGTCGAGGCCTTCCAGAAGGCCCAGGGCTGGCGGGGTACGGAGGCCGACGGCTATCCGGGTCCGGAGACCTGGCGGCGACTCTTCGCGTGACACGACGCACATGACGGAGGCGGGAATGCGATCCACGGTGCCGGACAGCTCCGGGAACCAGGAGCACGGGGAGAACGGGAGCCCGGAGAACCCGGGGTACGGCGAGGAGAGGTACGGGGCGCTCCCGGTGCGGGAGTGGGCCGCGCCGGAGCGGGCGGACGGGGCGCCGGGTCCGGGCGGGCCCTACGACTGGTCGGCGCCGGAGCGGGAGGCGGAGCGCGGGACCGGTCCGGTGGCACGGTCCGGGCCGGACTCCGTGGTCGACCTGGTGCTCGACCTGACGCCGGGCGCGGGCGAACACGGGGGCTCCGCCTTCGGCGCGACCTCCGCCTCGGTGTCGGTTCCGGGCGCGGCCCCGGCCCTGGACGCGGCCACCGGGCCGGACGTACGTGAGGACGGGCCCGGGGGCGCGGAGGGCGCGGATGTGCGCGAGGGGGTGCGTGATCCGGGGCAACCGGTCCTGGCGGCGGGCCCGTTCCTCCCCGGGCCGGGGCCCGCCCCGGCCCGCCGGGACCTCGGGCCCTCCCTGTCGGTGTCCTTCGGCGACGGCGACACGGGCGAGATGCGCACCGAGATGCGCACCGAGGTGCGGGTGGACACCGGACGCCACCACTCGGTCATCGCCAACGAGCGCACCGCCTCCATCCCCGTGCACCTGCTCTTCCGCGACGACCCCGAGGTCGCCGCGGACGCCGTCGCACTGCCGGCCACCGTCGTCCGCAGGGCGGCCGGGAGCGAACGGCCGGCCGGTGTCCGGCGGCCGCCGCTGCCCCGGTCACCGCAGGTGCGGCCCTCCACGCGGCCCGCGCCGGTCGCGGACCCCCGGCTGAACGAACGGCCAGGACCCGCGCTGCCCGGCTGGGCCGCGCTGTTCGCCGCCGTCGGCGGACTCGCCGCGGCGGGCGGGGTCCTGTGGTGGACGGGCGCGCTGCCGGGCGGGGCGCTGTCCCGGCTCGGGCTCGGCCCGCGTCGTTACGACGGGATCGGCCTCGGCGCCTGGGCGGCGCTCGCGCTGCTGCTGACCGGGGTGCTCTTCGCGCTCGGCGGGCTGACCCGCGGCCGGGTCGGGTACGCGTGGGTGCTCACCCTCTTCGGCCAGTACCGGGGCAGCGTGCGGCGCACCGGGCTGATGTGGGTCAGCCCGCTGCTGCTGCGCCGCCGGGTCGATGTCCGGCTGCGGCACTGGCGCAGCGAGCCGCTGCCCGCGGTGGACGCGAACGGCACGGCGCTGCGGGTCGTCGTCCTCGTCGTGTGGCGGGGCGAGGACACCGTGCGGGCGACGCTGGGCATCGAGGACCACGAGGAGTACCTGCGGGAGCAGGTCGAGGCGGCGATGGCCCGGGTCCTCTCGCAACTGCCCGCCGACGCCTTCCACGAGGACGCCCACACCCTGCGCAACGCCGAGGCCGTCGGTGACGCGCTGACCCGGATGCTGAAGGCGGACTGCGAGCCGGTCGGCATCGAGGTGTACTCGGCGCAGCCGACCGGGATCGAGTACGCGCCGGAGGTGGCCGCGGCCATGCAGCGGCGCCGGATCGCGGCCATCGACGCCAAACACCGCGACAGCGTGCTGACTTCGGTGGTGGACGCGGTGGACGACACCGTCAGCCGGCTGACCGCCCGGGGGCTCGTGGAGCTGGACGACTACGAACGGCGGTCACTGGTGAAGGACCTGACCGTGGCTTTCTACACCGGACGCGGTGGTGGGGACAGCGCCTGAAGCGGCCCGGCGGGCCGGTGCGAGGTGAACCGGATTCCAGCTCCCATTGGTCTGGACATGTTCATGATCCGTCAATAATCTAGGCCTTGGTCTAGACCGCACAGAACGCGCGCAGCAGGGCTCATGGAACCTCCCCCACGTATCCGAGGAGCGTCAGCAATGCGTAAGAAGACAAGTGCGGCCCTGGTGGGCCTGGCGGTGGCGGGCGTCTCGATGTTCGCGACCAGCAGCGCCAGCAGCCACGGCTACACCGACAACCCCATCAGCCGTCAGAAGCTGTGTGCCAACGGCACGGTGACCGGCTGCGGCAACATCCAGTGGGAGCCGCAGAGCGTCGAGGGCCCCAAGGGCTTCCCGGCGGCCGGCCCCGCCGACGGTGCGATCTGCTCCGGCGGTCATGGTGAGTTCGCGCAGCTCGACGACCCGCGTGGCGGCAACTGGCCCGCCACCAACGTCACCGCGGGCCAGGGCTTCAGCTTCCGCTGGCAGTTCACCGCCCGGCACGCCACCACGGACTTCCGCTACTACATCACCAAGAACGGCTGGGACCCCACCAAGCCGCTCAAGCGCTCCGACCTGGAGTCGCAGCCGTTCATGACGGTGCCGTACAACAACCAGCAGCCCCCCGCCACGCTGACCCAGCAGGGCACCATCCCCACCCAGAAGACCGGCAAGCACATCATCCTGAGCGTCTGGAACATCTCGGACACGGCCAACGCGTTCTACTCGTGCTCCGATGTTCAGTTCTGACGCATAGTCAGTTACCGTGCGGCGCCATGAGGAGCGCAGGCACCGTCGCGGAGCTCGTACAGCGCCAATGGGGCGACCACCGGCCGGGATTGCGGCACGAGGACACCGTTCTCAGCCACCATCAGGTCGCCTCCGGCGCTGCCGCACGGGCCGCGCTCCTGGCGGATCTGCTGCTGGCGGGCAGCGAACCGCACCTCGGGGTGCTGCTCGACAACACCCCGGAATTCCCGCTGTGGTTGAGCGCGGCGGCCCTGGCCGGGGCCGCCGTCGCCGGCATCAACCCCACCCGGCGTGGCGCCGAGCTGGCCCGCGACATCACGCACACCGAATGCCGGGTCCTGATCACCGAGCGCGCCCGTCTGCCGCTGCTCGACGGCCTGGAACTGCCGGGCGTCCGGGTCCTGGTCACCGACACCGAGGCGTACACCGCACTGCTCGCCCCCTACGCCGGGGCGGAGCCGGGCGACACGGTCATCGCCCGCCCCGGGCCCGGGACCCGGATGCTGCTCTACTTCACCTCCGGCTCCACCGGCGCCCCCAAGGCCGCGCTCTGCACCCAGGGGCGCCTCGCCGCGGCCGGTCACTCGCTCGTCGAGCACTTCGGAACCGGCCGCGAGGACGTCCACTACATCTGCATGCCGATGTTCCACGGCAACGCGGTGATCGCGGACTGGGCACCGGCGATGGCCGGCGGTGCCGCCGTGGCGCTGCGCCGCCGTTTCTCGGCATCCGGTTTCCTCTCCGACGTACGCGCCCACGGGGCCACCTACTTCACCTACGTCGGCCGTGCCGTGCAGTACCTGCTGGCCACCCCCGAGCGCCCCGACGACCGGGACCACCCGCTGCGCATCGGCTTCGGCACCGAGGCGGGCGCGGTGGACGCGGTCCGCTTCCGGGAGCGGTTCGGGGTGCGGCTGGTCGAGGGCTACGGCTCCTCCGAGGGCGGCGCCGCGATCCAGCGGACCCCGGACACCCCTCCCGGCGCGATCGGCCGGGCCCCGGACCGGGACGACCTCGCGGTCGTCGACCCTTCGAGCGGCCGCGAGCGGGTCGCCGCCGTCTTCGACGAGGGCGGGAAGCTGCTCAACGGCGCCGCCGCGATAGGGGAGCTGGTCAACCGAGGCCGGACCCCGTTCGAGGGCTACTGGCGCAACGAGGAGGCGGACGCCGCCCGGGTGCGCGGCGGCTGGTACTGGACCGGCGACCTCTTCTTCCGCGACCCCGACGGCTTCCTCTACTTCGCCGGCCGCACCGAGGACCGGCTCCGGGTCGACAGCGAGAACCTGGCCGCCGCGATGATCGAGAACATCCTCGCCCGCTGGACGGACGCGGCCGCCGTCGCGGTCTACGCGGTGCCCGACCCGGTCGCGGGGGACCAGGTCATGGCGGCGCTGGCGCTGCGCGAAGGGGCCGGGTTCGATCCGGCCGCCTTCGCCGCCTTCCTCCGGGACCAGCCCGACCTGGGCACGAAGATGGCACCCCGGTTCGTGCGGATCGTGCCCACGATGCCGGTGACCGCGACGAACAAGGTGCACCGGGTCGGGCTGCGCCTGGAGGGGTTCTGGGCCGGGTCCGCTGTGTGGTGCCGGGACCGGGAAGGTGCCTACGTACCGTTCGGGGAGGAACAACTGTCGGTCCTCACAGCGGAGTTCGAGGAGCACGGGCGGGCCGGTCTGCTGTCATCGGACGTCGGACGGGCGTGAGAGGACCGCCCGCCGCAGCTGCGTCGCCGCGAGGACCGCCCCGGCCAGCAGGAGCAGCGCCCCCGCCACCGACGCGTAACCCATGCTGTGCACGAAGGCCTCCCGGCCGAGCGAGATCAGCGAACCGTCACCGGTGGACAGCGCCCCCGGCAGCGTCTTGCGGGCCACGTCCGGCGCCGAGTCCGGCATCTGGGCGGTGTACACCGCGGTCGCCACCGCGCCCAGGAGCGCCATCCCCATCGCCCCGCCGAACTCCTGGCCGGTCTCCAGCAGGGACGCGGCCGAACTCGCCTTCTCCGGGGGGCTGGTGGACAGCGCCATGTCCGAGACGAGCGCCATGACGGTCACGATGCCACTGCTCATCACGGCCGATCCGACGAGCAGCAGCCACAGGGAGTCGGTGCCGGACAGGGCGAGGACACCGAAGCCGGCCGCCGCGATCACGAACCCGGCACAGACGACACGGCTCCGCTCGACCCGCTGGGCGACGGCCGTGGCGGCGGGCGCGGCGGCACCGACCGCCAGTGACGGTGCCAGGCTCCACAGCGAGGCCTCCATCGTGCTCATGCCGAGCACCGACTGAAGGTACTGGGTGGTGAAGAAGGCGGAGCCCATCATCGCGAAGGAGGCCAGCGCGTTCAGCCCGATCCCGGCGGCGAAGCCACGGCCGCGGAACAGCTCCCGGCTGATCATCGCGTCGTCCCGGCCGCGCTGCCGGCGGACGAAGAACCAGCCGATGACGAGCCCGGCGACGATGATCAGCGCGTTGCGCGCGTCTATGCCGCGGGCGGCGGTCTCCTTGACCCCGTAGACGACCGGCAGCACCGAGCCCATCGACAGCGGCACGCTGAGGAAGTCGAAGCGGCCCGGGTCCGGGTCCTTGAACTCCGGCACCAGCACCGGCACCAGGACCAGCAGCAGCACCATCGCCGGCACGTTGATCAGGAAGACCGAACCCCACCAGAAGTGCTCCAGCATGACGCCGCTGAGCACCGAGCCGAGCGCGATCCCGCCGGCCATGGCGCCGGACCAGATGCCGACGGCCCGGCTGCGCTGCGACTCGTCGCGGAACATGTTCCGCACCAGGCCCATCGTCGACGGCATCAGCGTCGCCCCGCCTATCCCCAGCAGGGCACGGGCCGCGATGAGCATCTCGGGGCTGGAAGCGTAGGCGGCACCGACCGAGGCCGCGCTGAAGGCGAGGGCGCCGATCATCAGCAGCTTGCGGCGGCCGATCCGGTCGCCGAGCGAGCCCATCGTGATGAGCAGGCCGGAGAGGGCGAAGGCGTACACGTCGAAGATCCAGAGCTGCTGGGTGGCGCTGGGTCCGAGGTCCCGGTCGATGGACGGGATCGCGAAGAAGAGGACGGAGACGTCCATCGAGACCAGGAGGAGGGGGAGCAGCAGGACCACGAAAGCGGTCCACTCCTTGCGGCCGGCGCGCTCGCCGGGTGCCGTGGTGGTGCGCGTGGGAGTTGTCATGCCTGGAAATATACGATCGTTTAAAACAGTCGTCTAGTACAACTGTGTAAAACATCCGTACACTTCTGCGGACAACACAAAACGCACGAGGCGGTTCCCGTTGAACGGGAACCGCCTCGTGCGTTGTCTGTGCGCCGCCAGGGACTCGAACCCCGGACCCGCTGATTAAGAGTCAGCTGCTCTAACCAACTGAGCTAGCGGCGCCTGCTGACATGAAAATAATACCTGGTCCTCCGGGGTGCTGATGACGCGCGTCCCGACCCCTCCGGTCCCGGCGAGGACGTCTCGCTGCCCGCCCTCTTTCAAAGAAAGTCATTTTTTTTCGTAAGTGATCTTTCTTTTTGCGTAGTGCTTTGTAGGGTGAGCTCGTGACGAAACGACGACTCTCCCAGGTAGCCGAGTTCGCGGGTGTCAGCGAGGCGACGGTCAGTCGCGTCCTCCACGGCAGCCAGGACGTGGCGAGTACGACCCGCGAGGCGGTGCTGAGCGCACTGGACGTGTGCGGCATCGAACGGCCGCTGCGCTACCGCGCCCCGCGCGCCGCGCTGATCGGTCTGGTCGTGCCCGACCTCCAGAACCCGATCTTCTCCGCCTTCGCCGAGGCCCTGTGCGGACTGCTCAACAAGCGCGGACTGATACCCGTGCTGTGCACCCGGACTGCCGACGGGGTCTCCGAGGCGCACTACATCGAGATGCTCCTGGACCAGAACATCGGCGGCATCGTCTTCATCGGCGCCAGCTATGCCGACGCGGGCCCCGAGCACGGCCGGGCGCTGCGGGAGCGCAAGGTGCCGATGGTGCTGCTGAACGCCGCGGACGAGAACCTGGGGGTGGCCCAGGTCCGGGTGGACGACGCCCTGGCCGCCGAACAGGCGCTGACCCATCTCGCCTCGCTGGGGCATGAGCGGATCGGGATGATCCTGGGGCCGGTGGGGCACGTTCCCTCGGCCCGGAAACTGGCCGGTTACGCGAGCTTCCGCAGTCGTCGGGGGGACGCTCCGGACGCGTGGCGGCGGCTGGTGTCACACGCGCTGTTCACCATGGAGGGTGGGGCCACCGCGCTTCCCCGACTGTTGGCCGAGGGGGTCACCGCCATCGTTTGCGCCAGTGACGCACTAGCGCTCGGCGCGGTCCGGGGCGCTCGCCGGCAGGGGCTCTCGGTGCCGGCGGACCTCTCGGTGGTGGGCTTCGACGATTCCCCGTTCATGGTGGCAACCGAGCCGCCGCTGACCACGTCCAGGCAGCCCATCCAGGCTATGGCGACAGCCGCGGTCGCCGCGCTCGTGGCGCAGATCGACGGCCATGCCAGTGCAAACGAACTGATGATGTTCGACACCGAACTGATCGTCCGGGGCTCCACGGCGGCCCGTCCGCGCTGAGCACGTTCGCGTTACCACCGAAGGTCAAGAATATTACTTTCTTGCGTTGATGCATTGACTTCTTGCGTAACCGGCTTCTACCTTCAGCGCAGCTTCAAGCGCTCGGGGTCCGACAGCCCTTGGTTCACCCAGGAAGGCACGATTCGCATGGATGGCTTGTCCGGCATCAGCAGGCGTCAGGTTCTCGGTTCGGCGACGGCCGTCGCCCTGTCCCTCGCTCTCACGGCCTGCGGTGGTTCGTCCTCCTCGTCCTCCGGCGTGGACAAGAACGGCGTGGTGACG
Organism: Streptomyces sp. AW19M42; assembly: GCA_000470535.1. GTDB lineage: Bacteria > Actinomycetota > Actinomycetes > Streptomycetales > Streptomycetaceae > Streptomyces. The sequence goes on along the minus strand of CBRG010000174.1, from coordinate 15,050 downwards.
ATCAGCGTCAACGGCATGCCGGCCAAGACCCAGCCGGTCGACCGGAAGAACTTCATGGAGGACGTCAAGGCCTTCGAGAAGAGCCACCCCAAGATCAGGATCGACGCCCGTGAGGGCCAGATGGACCCGAAGACCTTCGCGGCGAAGCTCGCGGGAGGCCAGCTGGAGGACGTCTACTACGTCTACTTCACCGACCCCGCGGGCCTGATCGGGCGACGTCAGGCCGCCGACATCAGCAAGTACGTCGCCGACGTGCCGTTCTCCAAGGACATCGACCCCGCCCTGCTCAAGGTCTTCAAGGACGCCGACGGCAAGACGTACGGCCTGCCCACCGGCAACTACTCGCTCGGGCTCCTCTACAACCGCGCCCTGTTCAAGAAGGCCGGGCTCGACCCCGACAAGCCACCTGCCACCTGGGAAGAGGTCCGCACCGCCGCCAAGAGGATCAGCGCGCTCGGCGACGGCACGGTCGGATACGCCGACTACAGCAAGAACAACCAGGGCGGCTGGCACCTCACCTCGTGGATCTACTCCATGGGCGGGGACGTCGCCGCGCAGCAGAACGGCAAGTGGAAGGCGGCGTTCAACAGCGACGCCGGACACAAGGCCCTCCAGGCGCTGCACGACATGCGCTGGACCGACAACAGCATGGGCACCCGCCAGCTGCTGGAGATAGCCGACGTCCAGAAGATGATGGGCTCCGGCAAGCTCGGGATGTACATGGCGGGACCGGACAACATCCCCACCATCGTCAAGCAGTTCGAGCGCAGCTACGACGAGTACGGCCTGGCCGCCATGCCCGGCACGGCGACGCTCGGCGGCGGCGACGGGTTCATGTTCAACCCCAAGGCCTCCCCGGAGAAGATCAAGGCCGGCCTCACGTGGGTGCAGTGGAAGTACCTGCGCAGCCCCGAGCGGGAGAACGTGGACAGCAAGCGGTCCAAGGCGGACGGAGTGCCGATCGGGCTCCCGCAGCCCCGGCTGTTCGCCGGTGGGACCCAGGCCGAGATCGACAGGATCCACGCCAAGTACGCCAACACCCCGGTCGCCAACTACAAGCCGTTCGTCGACCGCAACGCCCAGGTGGCGACCAAGGTCGAGCCGCCCAACGCCCAGCAGCTCTACACCGTGCTCGACGGCGTCATGCAGTCCGTACTGACGAAGAAGGACGCGGACATCGACCAGCTCCTGACGGAAGCGGCGAAGAAGGCCGACACCATCCTCGCCTCGGTGAAGTGACCATGACCGTGTCGCCGCTCCCCTCCGCCGCGGCGAGGAGCACCGGCCAGGAGGGGGCCCCGGCACCCGCCGGGCCCCCGCCCCCGGCCCGTACCGCCACCGCTGCCGCCACCGCCACCGCTGCCGGCCCCGGCAGCTCCCGGCTGGGGCGCAGGGTCCGCGAGAACCTCGTCGCGTATCTCTTCCTCGCCGCCGGTGTGCTCTGTTTCGCCCTGTTCTCCTGGTACCCGATCGTCCGCGGTCTCCTACTCGGCTTCCAGCAGGTCACCTTCGCCCAGCCCGCCCAATGGGTCGGCCTGGACAACTTCCAGCGGCTGTTCGACGACCCCGTCTTCCTCACCGCCTGGAAGAACACCGGCTACTTCACCCTGCTCGCCCTCGTCTTCGGCTTCGCCGCTCCGTTCGCCACCGCCGTCGTCCTGAACGAGCTGCGGCACGGCCGCTCGTACCTGCGGATGACCGTCTATCTGCCGGTCATGCTGCCGTCCATCGTCACCATGCTGCTGTGGCGCTGGTTCTACGACCCGGGCCCCGGCCTGTTCAACAACGTCCTGGACGCCCTCCACCTCCCCGCGCAGCAGTGGCTGGAGTCCGAGAACCTCGCCATGGTCTCCCTGGTCCTCGTCTCCACCTGGGCCAACATGGGCACCACCACGCTCATCTACCTGGCGGCGCTCGGCGGCATCCCGGGCGAGCTGTACGAGGCGGCGGAGCTGGACGGGGCGTCCATCCGGCAGCGGCTGTGGCACGTCACCATCCCGCAGATGCGCTTCATCCTGATGATCACGCTGCTGCTCCAGGTCATCGGCACCATGCAGGTCTTCGTCGAACCCTTCGTGCTCACCGGCGGCGGCCCCGACGACGCCACCGTCACCGTGCTCCTGCTGCTCTACCGCTACGCCTTCGTCTACAACGACTTCGGCCTGGCCAGCGCCATGAGCACGCTGCTGTTCGTGGTGCTCGGGCTCTTCGCGGGCGTCTATCTGCGCCTGACCCGGACCCAGGGCTGAGAGGAACCGCCATGCCGGCCGAAACCCCCGTACGCACCCTGATCGCACCCGCCGAGATGAACCGCCGCACCGGCCGGTTCCTCTACCGCTTCGTGCTGGTCCTGACGCTGACCGGCTTCACGCTCACCTTCGTCTTCCCGCTGTACTGGATGGCGACCGGCGCGATGAAGTCGTCCGCCGAACTGGCCGACTCCACCCCCACGCTGCTCCCGCAGAGCTGGCACCCCGAGAGCTACGCCGACGCCTGGACCAACGTCGGGCTCGGGCACTACTTCCTCAACACCCTGGTCCTCGCGCTCGGCGCCTGGCTCACCCAGCTGCTGGTCGACGTCTCCGCCGCATACGCGCTGTCCAAGCTGCGGCCGCTGCTGGGCAACGTGGTCCTCGGCATGATGCTGGCGTCGCTGATGCTGCCGGTGTCGGCGCTGCTCGTACCGATGTACCTGACCGTCGTCGACGTACCGCTCTTCCACGTCAACCTGATCAACACCCCGTTCGCGGTCTGGCTGCCCGCAGCCGCCAATGCCTTCAACATCTTCATCCTGAAGCGGTTCTTCGACCAGATTCCCGCCGAACTCCTCGACTCGGCCCGGATCGACGGTGCCGGAACGCTCAGGATCCTGGTCTCCGTCGTCCTGCCCCTGTCCCGTCCGGTCCTCGCCGTCGTCTCGATCTTCGCGGTCGTCGCCGTCTGGAAGGACTTCCTCTGGCCGATGCTCGTCCTCCCCGACGAGGCACGGCAGCCGATCACCGTGGCCCTGAACCGGCTGTCGGAGTTCATGCCCGCCAACCAGCTGCTGGCCGGCATGGCCATGGCCGCCGTACCGCTGCTCGTCCTCTTCCTGATCTTCCAGCGCCACATCATCGCGGGCCTCACCGCGGGCAGCCTCAAGGGCTGACCCCTCTCTCGTGCCGCTTCGGCACCACCCCCGGGATACCCCCACACAGGAAGGACACACTGCCGTGTCTCCTGCACCAAGAAAGCGCTCCCCCATCCGCCCCCGACCCCTGCGGGCCGTACTGCCGCTGCTCCTGTCGATGCTCGTGGTCCTGTTGTACGGGGCGACGGCGACAGCGACCGCACAGGCTGCCTCCGCGACGCTCGAAGCGGAGTCCGCCCAGCTGTCCGGCGGAGCCGCCGTCTCCACCGAGCATCCCGGTTACACCGGCAGCGGTTTCGTCGGCGGCTTCACCGACGCCAACAAGGGCAACGCGTCGGTCTCGTTCGCCGTGCGGTCCGAAGCGGCCGGCGCCGGGTCCATAGCCGTCCGGTACGCCAACGGCACGACCGCCACCATGACGCTCAGCCTGTACGTCAACGGCGCCAAGGTCCGCCAGGTGAGCCTGGCCGCCACCGCGAACTGGGACACCTGGGCCACTCACGAGGAAGCGATCACCTACAAGGCGGGCGCCAACACCGTCGCCTGGACGTTCACCGCGTCCGACAGCGGCAACGTCAACCTCGACAGCGCCACCCCGGCCACCCCCACCACCCCGACGGACCCGGGCCCCACCACCCTGACCCACCAGGCAGAGGACGCCTTCTTCTCCGGCGGCGCGGCGAAAGCCACCGCCGCGACCGGCTACGAGGGCAGCGCCTACCTCGCCGGCCTCACCGGCACCGGAGCCCGCACGGTCTTCTCCGTCAACGCCCCCAAGGCGGCCACCTACCCGCTGACGGTCCGCTACCGCACCGCGGACAGCGCCGCCGCCACCACCACCCTGCTCGCCAACGGTGCCACCGTCCGCCGGCTCACCCTGCCCGGCACCGGCGGCGCCTGGGCCACCACCGACACCGACGTACCCCTGCGCGCCGCACTCAACAGCCTCGCCCTGCGCACCGCATCCGGTGACAACGGCAACTACCAGCTCGACGGCATCGGCGTCACCGGCTCCACCCCGTCGGCGACCCGCGGCGCGAGCCTCCCGTACACCGCTTACGAGGCGGAGGACGGCAGCACCAACGCCGCCGCCATCGGCCCCGACCGGACCTACCTCACCGTCCCGTCCGAGGCATCGGGCCGCAGGGCCGTCGTCCTGGACGGGACCGGCGAGTACGTCCAGTTCACCCTGACGAAGCCGGCCAACGCGCTGACCCTGCGCTACTCGCTGCCGGACAACGCGGCGGGCACCGGCACCGACGCCACGCTCAGCGTCTACGCCGACGGCAAGGAGCTCAAGGACCTGCCGCTCAGCTCCAAGTACAGCTGGGTCTACGGCGGCTACCCCTACAACAACGACCCGTCCCAGGGCTCGGGCCACCACTTCTTCGACGAGACCCGCACCCTGCTGACCGGGGAGCTCCCGGCCGGCACCGTGCTCAGGTTCCAGAAGGACGCGGGCGACACCGCCGCCTCCTACACCCTGGACCTCGTCGAGACCGAGACCGCCCCGGCCGCGCTCACCATGCCCGCCACCGGATTCGTCTCCGCCACCACCCTCGGCGTCACCCCGGGCGACTCCACGGACGACACCGCCGCCCTCAACTCGGCGCTCTCCACGGCCACCTCGCAGGGCAAGGGCCTCTGGCTGCCCTCCGGTACGTACGACATCTCCGGGCACATCGACCTCACCGGGGCCGACCTGCGCGGCGCCGGCCAGTGGCACACCGTGCTGCGCGGCAAGAACGGCAAGGGCGGGCTCTTCGGCCGCGGTGGCACGAGCAACGTCCAGGACCTGATGATCGCCGGAGACGTCTCCTACCGGGACGACGCCAACTTCGACGCGGCGATCGAGGGCGACTTCGGGAACGGTTCGACCCTGCAGAACATCTGGATCGAGCACACCAAGGTCGGCCTCTGGACCGACGCCCCGACCACCGGCCTCCTGGCCACCGGGATGCGCATCCGCGACACCTTCGCGGACGGCGTCAACCTCCACAAGGGCACCAGCGGCAGCGAGGTCTCGCAGTCCAGCGTCCGCAACACCGGCGACGACGGACTCGCGATGTTCTCCGAGTCGCAGGCCGTCACGGACTGCGCGTTCCGCTTCAACACCGTGCAGCTCCCGCTCCTGGCGAACACGGTCGGCATCTACGGCGGCCACGCCAACCGGGTCGAGGACAACCTCCTCGCCGACACGGTCACCGGCGCCTCCGGCATCGCGATCAGCAGCCGGTTCGCCCCCGTGCCGTTCAGTGGCACCACGTCCGTACTGCGCAACACCCTGACCCGGACCGGTGGTTACGAGCCCAACTGGCAGAGCAAGCTCGGCGCGCTCTGGATCTACGCCGACTCCTCCGACATCACCGCACCCGTCCTCCTCCAGGGCAACGACGTCCTCGACAGCACCTACAGCGGCCTGCTCATCAGCTGGCAGAAGAACGTCAGCGCCGTGACGGTCGACGGACTGAGGATCGACAGGACCGGCTCGTACGGCATCGAGATCAACTCCGCGGGAGCCGGAACGTTCTCCGGCGTCACCGTCAGCGGTGCCACCGACGGCGGGCTCTTTGCAGCGGGCGGTTTCGCGATCACCCGAGGCTCCGGCAACACCGGCTGGTAGCCCCGTCCGGTGCGGGCGGCCGCCCCTGACGGCGGCCGCCCGCACCACCCCTTTACCGAACAAGGAGTCTCAGTGACCCACTGGTGGCGGCACGCCGCGATCTACCAGATCTACGTACGCAGCTTCGCGGACGGCAACGGGGACGGCACCGGCGACCTCGCCGGGGTCCGCAGCCGGCTGCCGTACCTGCGCGAGCTCGGCGTGGACGCCCTGTGGTTCAACCCGTGGTACACCTCGCCGATGGCCGACGGCGGCTACGACGTGAGCGACTACCGCGACATCGACCCGCTCTTCGGCGACCTCGAAGAGGCCGAGCAGCTGATCACCGAGGCACACGGCCACGGACTGCGGGTCCTCGTCGACCTGGTCCCCAACCACTGCTCCGACCAGCACGTATGGTTCCGGGCCGCGCTGGCCGCGGGGCGCGGGTCGCCGGAGCGTGAGCGCTTCTGGTTCGTACCCGGCCGGGGCCAGAGCGGCGAACTGCCTCCCAACGACTGGATCTCCTACTTCGGCGGCAGCGCGTGGACGCGGGTCACAGAGGCGGACGGCAGCGCGGGCCCCTGGTACCTGCACATGTTCGCCCCCGAACAGCCCGACCTGAACTGGGAACACCCGGAAGTACGGGCCGAGTTCGAGGACATCCTGCGGTTCTGGCTGGACCGGGGCGTCGACGGCTTCCGGATCGACGTGGCGCACGGCCTGGCCAAGAAGCCCGGACTGCCCGACGTGGGCCCGGACCCGGACATCACCGACCTCCCCTACCAGGACTGCGACGCCGTCCACGACATCTACCGCTCCTGGCGCAAGATCCTCGACTCGTACGACGGGGACCGGACGTTCGTCGGCGAGGTCTGGCTGCCGGCCGCCGAGCAGACGGCCCGCTACCTGCGCCCCGACGAGCTGCACTCCGCCTTCAACTTCGACTTCCTGTGCTGCCCGTGGGACGCGGCGGCCCTGCGCGGGGTCGTCGACGACACCTTCGCGGGACACGCGCCGGTCGGCGCGCCGCCGACGTGGGTGCTGTCCAACCACGACACCATCCGCCACGTCACGCGATACGGGCGCGCGGACACGTCCTTCGACATGGGCGACAAGCGGCTGAAGGACCCGAGCGACGCGGTACTCGGCCGGCGCCGGGCACGGGCGGCGGCGCTGCTGACGATGTCCCTGCCGGGCGGGGTGTACGTCTACCAGGGCGACGAGCTCGGTCTGCCGGAGGTCCAGGACCTGCCGGACACCCTCATCCAGGACCCCACGTTCTCCCGCTCCGGCGGCAGGGACCGGGGGCGTGACGGCTGCCGGATCCCGCTGCCGTGGGCGGCGGACGGGGCGTCGCTCGGCTTCTCCCCGGCAGGTGCGGACGCCCCGTGGCTGCCGCAGCCGGCGGACTGGTCGACCCTGACGGCCTCGGCCCAGCAGGAGGACCCGGATTCCTTCCTCTCCCTCTACCGGGCGGCCCTGGCACTCCGCCGCGAGTGGCTGACCGCACTCCCGGAGGCTCTGACGTGGGTGGACGCGGGCCCGGACACGGTGTGCTTCGACCGTGCCGGTTCCTTCCGCTGCCTGGTGAACCTGGGCGCCCCGGTGCCGCTGCCGCCCGGTGCGAAGGTGTTGCTGTCCAGCGCCGCGCTGGACGATGCGGGGATGCTGCCGTGCGACGCGGCGGTATGGCTGGAGCTGTAGGGGGGGGCGGGGGCTTGCCCTCCATCGCCGGACGGGCTTGATGTGCCCGCCCGTCCGGCGGTTGAGGGCACAGGCTCGCGCCGGGAGCGCCCGGAAAGTTACAGGGCCAGGGACAGCAGTACCGGGGCCGCGCGACGGTTCAGCGCGTCCGCCGCCTCGCGCAGCCGGTGCGCGTCCTCCACGGGCAGCGAGAGCGCCAGGCATCCCGCCGACGCCCCGGCGGTCAGTGGCACCGCCGCGCACACCGTGCCGACCGCGTACTCCTGGAGGTCGAGCACCGGGACCGTCGCCGGCTGGCTGTCCAGCTTGGAGAAGAGGACCTGCTCGCTCGTGATCGTCCGCGACGTCAGCCGCGCGGTCTTGTGCCGGGAGATGTGGTCGCGGCGCCCGTTCTGGTCCAGCTGGGTCAGCAGGCACTTGCCGATGGCCGAGGCGTGCGCCGCGGACCGGAAGTCCACCCACTCGTTGACCGCCGGGGTGCGCGGCCCGTCGGCGCACTGGGTGACCCGGATCTCGCCGTCCACGTACCGGCTGATGTAGATCGCCGCACCGACCGAGTCACGCAGCTGCACCAGCGCCTGCTGGAGGCGGGCCTCCACGGCCTGTCTGCGCGCCGCGCCGGAACCGAGCAGCAGCAGTGAGGCGCCGATCACGTACGCGCCGTCGGCGATCTGCTCGACATACCCCTCGCGGCGCAGCATCAGCAGGAGGGAGGCGAGATGCCCGACGGGCAGTCCCGTCTCCCGGGCGATCTGGGTGTCCGTCACACCGTTGCCGTGTCTGGAGACCGTTTCGAGAACACGAAGGGCGTACTGCACCGAATGGAACGGCGCGGTCGGTTCGGGCTTCAACGCCACGGTTTCCCCCTACCAGGTTGTGACCGCAAGCTCTGCCCTCACGATAGCCGCCAATGGCCTGTTCAGGGGCTGGTGTTGACGACTCGGCCGTGCGCCCCGGCTCCGCGAACTGGGGCGCACGCACCTGGCATATGCCAAGGTCATAAGTAACCGACGGATGCCGAGGTCACAGCACCGCGTTCAGGAATTCGCGCGTGCGTTCGTGCTCCGGGTCCGTGAAGATTTTTTCCGGCGAACCCGCCTCCACGACCCGCCCGGCGTCGAACATCAGCACCTTCTCCGAGACGTCCCTGGCGAAGTTCATCTCGTGGGTCACACAGAGCATGGTGATGTCGGTGTTGCGCGCGATATCGCTCAGCAACTCCAGGACGCCCGCCACCAGCTCCGGGTCCAGCGCCGACGTCACCTCGTCCAGAAGCAGGATCTCCGGCTCCATCGCCAGCGCCCGCGCGATCGCGACCCGCTGCTGCTGGCCGCCGGAGAGCTGGGAGGGGTGGGCGTCGACCTTCGCCGAGAGCCCGACCAGGTCGAGCAGCTCCCTGGCCCGGGTCTCCGCCTTGTCGCGGTCCATGCCCAGGACGTTGACCGGCGCCTCGGTGATGTTCTGGAGCACCTTCATGTTGGGGAAGAGGTTGAACTGCTGGAAGACCATCCCGATCTTCTTCCGCGCCTCGCGCAGGTGCTTCTCGGAGGCAGGCTTCAGCGAACCGTCCGCCGCCGCCATGTGCGTCAGCGGATCGCCGTTGATCCGGATCACGCCGCCGCTGACCTTCTCCAGCGTCATCAGCAGCCGCAGGATCGTGGTCTTGCCGGAGCCGCTGGGCCCGATCAGGGTGACGTGCTCGCCGCGCCCGACCGTGAAGTCCAGCTGGTCCAGGACGACATGGTCGCCGTACTGCTTGACCACCTTGTCGAAGCGGACCAGCGGATGCCCGCCGTCCTGGGAGGCGGGGACCGCCACGACGTCCTCGGGCGCCGTGGCCGCGGTCTTCTGCAGGGGGAGAGGTTCAGTGGCCAAGGCGCTTCTCCAGTTTTCTCATCAACAGCGAGGTCGGGTAGCTCGCGACCAGGAAGAGCACCCCGGCGAGCGTGAACACCTCGGTGTACACGAAGTGCTCGGCCCCGTACTCACGGGCTCTGAAGACCATCTCCTGCACCGTGATCACGGCGAGGAACGGGGTCTCCTTGAACATCAGGATCGCGTAGTTCCCGAGGGCGGGCAGCACGTTGCGCACCGCCTGCGGCAGGATCACGGCCTGCCAGGTCCGCCGGGACGACATCGACAGTGCCCGGCAGGCTTCCCACTGCCCCTTCGGGACGCTGTCGATCCCGGCGCGGTACACCTCGGAGGTGTACGTGGCGTAGTGGATTCCCAGCACCACGATGCCGATGTACAGCGGCTCCACCGAACTGAACACGGCGGCGGCGCCGACGAGCTGGATCAGCAGCGGAGTGGAGCGGATGAACTCCATCACCACCTTCACCGGCACGGTCACGAACCGGCTCGGGGCACGTCCGGCGACCGCGATCGCCAGCCCGAGCACCGCGGCGACCACCGTGCCCAGCAGGGTGGCCAGCAAGGTGATCTTGAACCCCTGCAGGAGCAGGGGCAGGGCCTCGCCGACGGCGTCCCACTTGAATCCCTCGTTCACCGGGCACCTCCGGCGGCGGCGGCGGTCACGGCGCTGCGGGACTTCAGCAGGCTGCGCCCGCCGGTGTCCAGGCCGAGCTTGCGCTTGGCGGACCGTTCCAGCAGGTTCATCAGCAGGGTCAGCGCGTACGCCAGCACGAAGTAGCAGGCCAGCAGGGTCACATACGCGGTGAGGGTCTCACCCGTACGGCTGCGCAGCTTCTCGACCGCGGTCATCAGGTCGGCGGCCGAGATGAGCCACAGCAGCGGCGTGCACTTCAGCAGCTGGATCAGCAGGTTGGTGAGGGAGGGGAGCATCTGCACCCAGGCCTGCGGCATGATCACCTTGCGCATCCGGTGCAGCGGCGTCATGTTCAGCGCGATCGTCGCCTCGTACTGGGCACGCGGAACGGAGTTGATCGCCCCGCGCACCACCTCGGCGCCGTACGCACCGTAGTTCAGGCCGAAGGCGAGGACGCCGCAGAGCAGCGGCGACAGTTCGTACCCCGTGAGCGGTGGCATCGCGTAGTAGAACCAGAACAGCTGGACGTACAGCGAGGTGCCGCGGAAGAACTCCACGACCACGCGGGAGACGCCGCGCGACAGCAGCAGCCGGCTGATCGACATCAGACCGAGGACGAACGACAGCACCAGGGCCAGCAGCGCGCCCAGGACCGTGGCTTCCAGGGTCACCCACAGGCCGGAGCGCACCTGTGGGAGATCGTCCATGAAGGCGGAGAAGAAATCACTCATGCGGTGGGTTCCGTCCCTGTCAGCCCTTGCACAGATCGGCCGTCTTCAGGGTGGCCGGCGGGAGCTCGGTGGCTCCGAACCCGTAGTCCTGGAGCAGGCTCACATAGCGCGACTTGTCGGCGACGATCTTCTTCAGCTCGCGGTTGAAGGCGTCCCGCAGGTCCTCGTTGCCCTTGCGGAAGACGGCACCGCCGGGGCTGTACTGCTTCTGCCCCTTGAGCTCCGGCAGGAAGGCCTCGGTGACCTCCGTACCCGCGTTGGTCTTGGCGAGCCAGCGCAGCGAGATGCCGGTGAGCAGGAACGCGTCGACCCGGCCTCCCTTGACCGCGTCCGCACCGTCCTGGGGCTTCTGCAGGGTCTTGATCTTGCCCTTGGAGATGCCGGCACCCTCGGCGTACGAGCCCTCGACCGCACCCGCCATCACGCCGATGGTGATCCCGGCCGCCTTCGCGGAGGCCAGATCGGTGATCTTCTTCGGGTTGCCCTTCTTCACCATCATCGCGGTCGGCGAGATGAACTCGGGCTCGGAGAACAGCGCGTTGGCGCAGCGCTCGGGGGTGATCGCCATACCGGCGCTGACCACGTCGTACTTCTTGGCCTGGAGGCCCGGGATCAGACCGTCCCACTCGGAGAGGGTGGGCCGCAGCTCGTCGACGCCCAGCGCCTTGAAGATCTCCCGGTGCAGGGCGGGCGCCTCGCCCTTGAGCTGCTTGCCCTCCATGTAGCCGTACGGGGCCTCGTCGGCGTACGCGACCCGGACGAAGCCCTGCTTGCGGAGCTTGTCGAGGGCTCCCTCGCCGTCCGCGGAGTCGGCGCCGGTCTTGCTGCACGCGGTGAGCAGGCCGGGGACGACGAGCAGACCGCCCACGGCTGCCGATCGGTTGAGAAAGCCCCGGCGGGACAGGTTCGGGAAATCAGCCATGGGTCGCAGTCTCCTGGAAGGTCGAACAGTCCGGACAGGGTGAACGCCTGCCCGCTCCCGTACGTCTATGCAGCAGGAGATCGCATGTAACCGAACGGTGGCCGGAGGGTGACCTTCCCGTGTCCGAAGTTGGGCGGAGCGCGACGAGATGTGAGCAGGGTGTACTTCCGTGCGGGATGCGGCAGATGACGGGGTGTTATCAGTAGATGTCCGCAATGGGGTGGTGAAGTCGGTATTGAGTGGGCCGGGTTGGGCTCACTCGTCCAGATCCGTCCCCGGGATGTAGCCGAGCCGCTTGTCCACCACGTTCGGCAACGGATCGCCGGCCGCCCGCAGTTCGTACATCGCGACGAACTGCTCACCCAGCCGGTCCCGCCAGCCCACCGTGTCACCGCTCATGTGCGGCGAGACGATCAGGCCGGGCACGTCCCACAGCGGGCTCCGCGCGCCGAGCGGTTCCGTCGCGAACACGTCGAGCGCCGCCCCCGCGATCCACCGCCTGCGCAGCGCGTCCACCAGATCGCCCTCGACGACCATCGGGCCGCGCCCCACGTTGATGAACCGCGCCGACGGCTGCATCAGCCCGAAGAACCGGCTGTCGAACATCCCGTACGTCAGCGGGGTCAGCGGCGCCGCGCAGATCACCCAGTCGGCCCGCGCCGCCAGCGGGCCCAGATCCTCCGCCCCGTGGATCGTGCGCCGGGCCGTGCGCCCCACCAGCGCCACCTCGACGCCCAGCGCCATCAGCAGCCGGGTGACCGCCCGCCCGACCGGCCCCGCGCCGACGACGACGGCCCGCGTGCCGGTGACCGGGACGCTCTCGCGGTGCCGCCACAGCCGAGCCCGCTGGAGCTCCAGGGTGCCGGGGAGGTCCTTCGCGAACGCCAGCACCAGCCCCGCCACGTACTCGGCGATCGGCTTTTCGAACACGCCCCGGGCATTGGTCACCACCGTGTCGCACTCCACCAGCTCCGGACTGAGCAGCCGGTCCACGCCCGCGCTCGCCGTGTGCACCCAGGCCGGTCGCGGCCCGTCACCCGGCCAGGCCTCCCGTACCGCGTCGGAGGCGAAGTCCCAGACCAGCAGGACATCGGCATGGGGGAGCTGTGCGGCCAGACCGGCCGCGTCGGTGTGCCGGACCCTGACCCGCCCGGCCAGCCGGCCGAGCCGGGGCGGTGGATCGGCGTCCAGTACGAGCAGAACGGGCTCCGGCATGGGGGACGGTTCCTCCCGCGTCGGCCGAGGTGGGCTCCGGGCCCACGCTCGCAGCCGCTCCCGCCCCCGTCAACAGCTCGGAGCGATGACCGGGGCGGATGGGGGAATACTTGAACGGAGACGGGGGAGCTCCGGAAGACAGCCGGACAGCAGCCGGACAGCTGCCGGCGCACAGAAAGGGTGGACATGACGACTGTCGGATTCCTCTACCCGGGCCATTTCGCGGCAGGCGACTTCCCGCGCATGGAGATCCTGCTCGACAGCACCATCAGACTCGTCGTCCAGCACACCGAGTGCCCCGACGACGCCTACCGCGAGGACGCCCTGCTGGCTCTGGGTACCCCCGAGCGGCTCGCGACCGGCGCGCAGGAGCTGGGACGCTCCGGGGTCGAGTCCGTCGTCTGGGCCTGCGACGGCGGCAGTTTCCTTTACGGCCCGCAGGGCGCCCACGCCCAGGCCGCGACGCTGGCCCGCGCGCTGGGCGTACCCGTCTCCAGCACCTCCATCGGCTTCGTCCACGCGGTACGCAAGCTGGGCGCCGCCCGGGTCGCGGTGGCCGCGACGTACCCCGAGGAGATCGCCGCGCGCTTCACCGCGTTCCTGGCGGCCGAGGGCGTCGAGGTGCTCGCCACCCACGCGGCCGGTGCCGCCACGGCCGCGGAGGCCGCCGACTGGGGCCCGGACCGGATCAAGGAGCTGGTCACCGCCGCCGACCGCCCGGACGCGGACGCGGTACTTCTGCCGGACACCGCCCTGCACACGGTCGGCCACCTCACGGAACTGGAGGAGCTGCTCGGCAAACCGGTCCTCACCGCGAACCAGGTGGCCGTCCGGGAGGCCCTGCGGCTGGCCGACCGCCCCGCCTGGGCCGCGCGGCTCGGCACGCTCTTCGCGGCCCGCGAGGCACCGCCGGCCCCGGCCGAGCCACCGGCCCGGCGGATCTGGGGCAGCGGCCGCTCGTACGCGCACGGCGGAGGCTCCGGCCGGACCCAGGAGTAACCGGGCCTCGGAACGGCCGCCTCGGAACGGCCGCCTCGGAACGGCCGGGCCCCGGAATAAACGGAGCCATCCTCCTGTTTGTTCTCTGCGGACGTACGAGGGATACCAGAGCACCATCGGAGAGGTCAGGACGTGGACGAGATTCGAGGCGACGAGATCCGTGGCAAGGCGGAGGGAACGGCACCCGTTCCGCTCTCCGTGCTCGATCTGGTGACCGTGGGCCAGGGCGGCACCGCGACCCAGGCCCTGCGCACCGGGGTCGAGATCGCGCAGCTCGCGGAGCGGCGCGGCTTCCACCGCTACTGGGTCGCGGAACACCACTCGATGCCCGGCGTCGCCTCGTCCTCACCGGCCGTGATCCTGGCCCACACCGCCGCCCACACCGAACGCATCCGGCTCGGCTCCGGCGGCGTCATGCTGCCCAACCACGCCCCGCTCGTCATCGCCGAGCAGTTCGGCACCCTGGAGGCCATGGCCCCCGGCCGGGTGGACCTCGGCCTCGGCCGCGCCCCGGGCACCGACGGCGCCACCGCCGCCGCCCTGCGCCGCACCGAACGGCTCAACGAAGGCGCCGACGATTTCCCGCAGCAGCTGGCCGAGCTGACCCGCTTCCTGGACGACGACTTTCCCGACGGCCACCCCTACGCCCGCATCCACGCGGTCCCCGGCCCCGTCCAGGCCACCGCGGAGGGCGGCGTCCAGTCCCCGGCCCGGCCGCCCCTGTGGCTGCTCGGCTCCTCCGGCTTCAGCGCCCGGCTGGCCGGCGTGCTCGGCCTGCCCTTCGCCTTCGCCCACCACTTCTCGGCCCAGAACACCATCCCGGCCCTGGAGCTGTACCGGGAGTCCTTCCGGCCGTCCGCGGTACTGGACGCGCCGTACGCCCTGATCGGCGTCGCGGCCCTGGCCGCGGAGGACGAGCGCGAGGCCCGCCGCCAGGTGCTGACCGGCGCGCTCTCGATGCTCCGGCTGCGCTCCGGCCGCCCCGGGCTGGTACCGACGCCGGAAGAGGCGGCGGCGTACGCCTTCACCCCGATGGAGCGCGAGTTCGTCGACAGCTGGCTCGTCAACATCGTCCACGGCACCGCCGACGAGGTCCGCGCCGGCCTCGACGACCTGGCCAAGCGCACCGGAGCCGACGAGCTGATGATCACCGCCAACGCCCACGGCGGCGAGGCCAGGCTGCGCAGCTACGGACTGATCGCGGACGCCTACGGGCTGCCGGGAGCCTGACCCGG
>CBRG010000173.1 GCA_000470535.1 Streptomyces sp. AW19M42 | reverse complement strand
GCGATTGAGGACGGAACCCCACACCCCGAACCCCCACCACCGCGGATCACTCGATGAACAGGCCCCGCGCCGCCGCCCTCGCGTCGAACTCCTCCAGCCGCGCCTGCGCGTCCGGCAGTGCGTCGCACATCGACTCCAGCAGCACCCGCCCGAGCAGCATCGGCGCGCACGCCGTGTCGAAGGCGAGCCCGGTCCCGACGGCGGCCGGGATCAGCAGATCGCTGTGCGCGGCCACCGGGGCGAACGCGGAGTCCGCGACAGAAACCACGGTCAGCCCCTGTTCCCGCGCGTACGCGAGGGCTTCCACGACCTCCCTGGGGTGGCGCGGCAGCGCGAAGCAGATCAGCGCGGTGGCCCCGGCCCGCCGGGCGGCGTCGATCCGGTCGTGCAGCATGCTGCCGCCCTCGTCGAACACCCGGACATCGGGGTGGACCTTGGCGGCGAAGTATCCGAAGCCCCGGGCCTGCGAGGAGGCGGCGCGCAGCCCGAGCACGGGCAGCGGACGCGAGGCGGCGAGCAGCTGTCCGGCCCGCTCGACGGGCCCCGGGTCGGCGAGCAGCTCCGCGAGGTGGCGCAGGTTCTCGATCTCGCCGAGCACCGCCTGCTGGTACTCGTTGTACGTGTCCTCCCCGGCGCCCTCCGAGGGTCCGGCCGGGGAGACCTCGCGCAGATGCCTGCGCAGCGCGGGGTAGCCGTCGAAGCCGAGCGCCACGGCGAACCGGGTGACGGAGGGCTGGCTGACCCCGGCGAGTTCGGCCAGCTCGACGCTGGACAAGAACGGGGCGTCTCCGGCCCTGCGCACCATCGAGTGCGCGATGCGCCGCTGGGTGGGGGTGAGCCTGCGCCCCTCGAACAGCTGCTGCAACCTCGCGGCCGGGCTGCTCCCGCTCATCCTGTCCCCTCGCTCGATCCGTCGTGCCGCAGTCCGGCACCGAGGAATCCATTCAGCCAGCAAGGCGTCTGCATGTCCATATGCAGACGCCGGGCCCGCGGTGCGCCACGCTATCCGGGCAGGCCCGCCCGCGTGGCCAGTACGGCGAGGGTCTGGCGCAGGTTCGCGCGGAACGCGTCGTCGAGGCCGGCCGTCAGCTCCTCGTCGATGGCCCTCGCCGTCTCCGTGCAGCGGGCGAGCAGTTCGCGGCCCCGGTCCGTGAGGCTGAGGATCTGACGGCGGCGGTCGACGGGGTCGCGCTCCCGGCCGACCGCACCCAGCTCCTCCAGGTGATCAGCGAGGCCGACCACCAGGCTGGGCGTCACCCGCATGGTGCGGGCGATGTCCTGCTGCGAGGCCGCCGCACCGCTGTCCAGCAGGGCCAGCAGCCCGGCGTGCTTGGGCTTCAGGCCGTGGACGGCGAGCCGCTCGGCGAACAGTTCAGCGGTGATCGCGCCGAGTGTGCCGAGCCGGAAGGCCGCGGTGCCGGTCAGCTTTTCCTGCTTGACATCCTTCACGCTCCGCACCGTATCATCGAGAAATCATTCACAGGGTTAATGATTCGAGAGGTGACGAAATGCGACGCATACTGGCCGGCCTCAACGTGGCCATGGCGGCGGGCTCGGCTGTCGCGGCCGTGATCGCGGTGGCGCGCCCCACGCTCCTGCTGCCGGCCGGCAGCGAGCCGACTGCCGGTCTCCAGGTGTACGCGGAGGCGTACGCGGTCCGCGCGGTCCCGCTCGCCGCCGCGCTGGTGTACGCGCTGAAGGGGGAACGCCGCGCACTGGTACCCGTCCTGGCGGTGGCCGGGGCGGCGCAGCTGGGCGACGCGTACATAGGCGTCAGCCAGGGGGTCACCGGTATGACCGTCGGCGGGACGCTCGCGGCGGCCACCCACCTCGGCACCGCCTGGTGGCTGATCCGGCACTCCGGCGCACCCGCCCTGGGGAACGCGGCATGAAGTCCCTGAACCTGCTGATCATCTTCCTGTCGGAGCTCGCCGTCATCGGATCCGTGGCCATCTGGGGCCTCACTCTCGGCACGGGGTGGGCGCCGCGGCTGCTCGCGGGCGTCGGCGGGCCGGCCCTGATGATCACGCTGTGGGCACTGTTCGGCTCACCCGAGGCGTCCTACAAGGTGCACGGCGCGATACGGGTGCTCTTCGAGATCGGCTGGTTCGGTGTGGGCGCGGCCGCCCTGGCGCTGGCCGGATACGCCGTTCCGGCCCTCGTCCTCGCCGTCGTCATGGCGGTCGGCAAGGGCCTCGCGGTGGCCTGGCACCAGTAGGCCCCGGACGGTCCCGGCGCCGGTCCCCCGCACAAACAGGGGGGTTAGCCCCACTGACCCGGCCGACGCGGCTTCGTAACGTAGGACCATGGACGCACCCGACACCGAGCTCAAGAAGGAGCTCAACGCCACCCTTCAAGCCCGCAGCGAGTTGGGCACCGAGTACGAGTCCGCGCTCGTCGAGTCGTTTCTGGAGAAGGTCGAGCAGCGGCTCGACGGCACGCTCGACCGCCGGGTCAGGCGTCATCTCGCGGAGCAGCAGATCGTCGTCGCCCGGGGCGCGCGCCCGCCGGAGCACCCCTCCGGGCATTTCGGTGAGCAGTACGGATTCGCGATCGTCTCGCTGATCCTGGCCATCCCGCTGTCCGCCATCGGTGTGGTGAACGCGGGCCTCCAGGGGCTGGTCGTGGCCTGGCTCGGGATCGTCGGCGTCAACGCCTTCCAGGCCGCCCGCGGCGGGCGGCTCTTCCGGCGCCGGGACGACGAGCGGCAGAAGTCCGACTGGGAGGACTGACCGGCGGACGCTCCTCACGCCTGACGGGTCGGCAGTACGACCAGCTGGCGCAGGTTGATGTGGCGTGCCCGGCTGGTCGTGTAGGCGATCAGGTCGGCGATCTCGTCGCTCGACAGCCCGCCGAGCGCGTCGAACATGCCGTCGAGCTGGCCGCTGAGTTCCGCGTTGTCGACGTGTCCGGCCAGTTCGGAGTCGGTGAGGCCGGGCTCGATGTTCGTGACGCGGACGTCGCGCGGGCCGAGTTCGGTGCGCAGTGAGGCCGAGAGGTAGGTGAGCGCGGCCTTCGTCGCCCCGTACACCGCGTAGTTGGGGAACATCACGTGTGCGCCGATCGAGGAGATGTTGACCAGGTCGGCGGTGCGGCCGTCGGCGGCGGCCGCCACCAGGTCCGCGGTGAAGGCCCGGATGACGCGCAGGGCACCCGCCACGTTGGTGTCCAGCATCCGCTGCCATTCGTCGGTGCGGCCCTCGTCCACCGGGTTCGGCAGCATCACCCCGGCCGCGTTGACCACCAGGTCCACCCGGCCGAACGCGGCGTGCACCCGCTCGGCCGAGGCGTCCACGGACGCCTGGTCCGTGACGTCGGTGACGACGGCGAGTGCCTGGCCGCCGTCGGCGGTGATCTTCTCGGCCAGCTCCTCAAGCCGCTCCGCGCGGCGGGCCAGCAGCGCCACCCTGACCCCCTGGGCGGCGAGCAGCCTGGCGGTCGCGTTCCCCATGCCGCTGGCGGCTCCGGTGATGACGGCGGTGCGGCCTGCGAGTGTCCCGTACGACATGTCCGTACTCCCCGGTGCTGTGGAGCCGGGGCGTTTCCCCGGCTGAGCACCGACTCTGCGGCCACGGGCCGCCGCTACCCAGGGATGCGTCTTTCCTGGGTCCGGCAGTACCAGGCTGGGAAACGGCCGGGTCTTCTACGATCGCGGCATGGACGGCGACCTCGGAGACTTCCTCCGCTCACGACGTGCCCGCATACAGCCCGGTGACGTCGGACTGAACTCCTACGGCCGCAGGCGCGTTCCGGGCCTGCGGCGCGAGGAGGTGGCGCAGCTCGCGGGCGTGAGCGTGGACTACTACATCCGGCTGGAACAGGGGCGCGGCCCGAGCGTCTCGGACGCCGTGCTGGACGCGGTGGCCCGGGTGCTGGGGCTGGACGAGACGGAGCATGCCCATCTGCGCACGGTGGCGCGCCCCACGCAGCGCGCGGCGGCCCCGGCCGCCGATCAGCGGGTGCGGCCGGGGCTGCGGCTGCTGCTGGACACCCTGGGCGGGGCACCGGCGTTCATCCTGGGCCGCCGGATGGACGTACTGGCGTGGAACGCGGCGGCGGACGCCGTCCTCGGCTTCGCACAGCTGTCCCCGGCCGCGCGCAACGTGCCGCGCCAGGTGTTCCTCGACCCCGCGTCCCGCGCGTTCTACCCGGACTGGGCAGCCGTGGCGGCGGAGACCGTCGCCCACCTCCGTCTGGACGCGGGCCTCCACCCGCACGACAAGCAACTGGCGGCGCTCGTCGGAGAGTTGTCGATGCAGAGCGAGGACTTCCGCCGGCTGTGGGCGGATCACCAGGTGAAGGCGAAGGCGTACGGGGTCAAGCGGATCAGCCACCCGGCCGCGGGCGGGCTGACGCTTCCGTACGAGACGCTGGGCGTGCCCGGAGACCCCGATCAGTGCCTGGTGGTCTACACCCCGGAGCCGGATACGGAGTCGGCGGAGCGCCTCGCGCTGCTGACGGCCGGGGCCGCCGCACCGGCCGGCTGAGCGGCTGTCGGTGCGCGGGCCCCGCGCACAGGTGTATCGCGGGGACCGCCGCACCCCCGGTTTCCCGGAGGGCGGGACGACGGCGGTCCCCGCGAGGGACGCGGTCCGGGTCAGGGCCGGTCTCGCATCCTGACGACAGTGGAGGTCCGGGAGCCGCTCCGTAGTCCGTGTCGCCGTATCGGTGCCGGCGGGTTTCCCTGCCGACACCCATCAATCTGCCCGATCCGTGTTAAGCCGGTGCTGCGGGTACGTGTCGCGCTCGTACCGTTTTCGCGAAGCCCCGGTCCGGTCCGGCCCTACGGCTTGGTGACCGCCGCCGCGTCCTTGGCGAGGAACGCCAGCAGGTCCTGCCTGCTGACCACACCCTTGGGCTTGCCCTCGACCAGCACGATCGCCGCGTCCGCCGCGCCCGCACCGCCGAGCACGGCCATCAGGTCCTCGACCGGTTCGCCGGAACCGACCTGCGGCAGCGGCGGCGACATGTGCTTCTCCAGCGGGTCGGAGAGCGAGGCGCGCTGGGCGAAGAGCGCGTTCAGCAACTCCCGCTCGACCACGGAGCCGATGACCTCCGCTGCCATCACGTCCGGGTGGCCCGCGCCCGGCTTCACGATCGGCATCTGCGAGACGCCGTACTCGCGCAGGACGTCGATCGCCTCACCGACGGTCTCCTCCGGGTGCATGTGGACGAGCGTCGGGATCGGGCCCTCCTTGTAGTCGAGGACGTCCGCGACGCGTGCGGAGGGGCCGGTGTTCTCCAGGAAGCCGTAGTCCGCCATCCACTCGTCGTTGAAGATCTTGCTCAGATAGCCGCGCCCGCTGTCCGGGAGCAGGACGACGACCACGTCCTCCGGGCCCAGCCGCTTCGCGACCTCCAGGGCGCCCACGACCGCCATCCCGCAGGAGCCACCGACCAGCAGGCCCTCCTCCTTGGCGAGCCGGCGGGTCATCTGGAAGGAGTCCTTGTCGGACACGGCGACGATCTCGTCGGTGACCGTACGGTCGTACGCCGTCGGCCAGAAGTCCTCGCCTACGCCCTCGACCAGGTACGGCCGGCCGGAGCCGCCCGAGTAGACCGAGCCCTCCGGGTCCGCGCCGATGATCTTGACCGAGCCGTCGCTGACGTCCTTCAGGTAGCGGCCGGTGCCGCTGATCGTGCCGCCGGTGCCGACCCCCGCCACGAAATGGGTGATCTTCCCGTCCGTCTGCTCCCACAGCTCGGGACCGGTGGTCTCGTAGTGGGAGCGCGGGTTGTTCGGGTTGGAGTACTGGTCGGGCTTCCAGGCTCCGGGCGTCTCACGGACCAGCCGGTCGGAGACGTTGTAGTAGGAGTCCGGGTGATCGGGGTCGACCGCCGTCGGGCAGACGACGACCTCGGCCCCGTAGGCGCGCAGCACGTTGATCTTGTCCGTGGACACCTTGTCCGGGCAGACGAAGATGCACTTGTAACCCTTCTGCTGCGCGACGATCGCCAGGCCCACGCCCGTGTTGCCGCTCGTCGGCTCGACGATCGTGCCGCCGGGCTGCAGCGCGCCGCTCTCTTCTGCGGCCTCGATCATGCGAAGGGCGATCCGGTCCTTGACCGAGCCGCCGGGATTGAAGTACTCGACCTTGGCCAGGACCGTCGCCTGGATGCCGGCCGTCACACTGCGCAGCCTCACCAGCGGGGTGTTGCCTACGAGGCTGATCATCGAATCGTGGAATTGCACCGTGTACTCCGGGGTCTCCGTGATGGTGCGGCAAGAGTATGCGTACGGGGACTGGATTGGGCGAAGCGATTGAACGACGCCCTCTTGGGGGCAGTTAGCTCTGTGTACGGCGGTACGGCACGTACGGCACGTACGGCGACGAGGAGGTGGACCGGACTGTGTCGAGGGCGAGGGTGGCACGGCGGATCGCAGCGGGCGCGGCCTACGGTGGCGGCAGCGTCGGGCTGCTGGGGGCCGCGACGGTGGGCGTCCTGCTGGCGGAGGTCCAGCTGGCGAAGCGGCTGGTGGGCGGCGGGACCGCTCCGGTCCCGCCGAGCGCGGACGGGCGGTACGGGGTGGCGTTCGCCGGGCCGACGGATCCGCTGCGGCTGGGGCTGCTGGGGGACTCCACGGCGGCCGGGCAGGGTGTGCGGCGGGCCGGGCAGACACCGGGAGCGCTGCTGGCCTCCGGGCTGGCGGCGGTCTCGGAGCGGCCGGTGGATCTTCGTAATGTCGCGCAGCCGGGGGCCAGGTCGGACGATCTGGAGCGGCAGGTCTCGCTGCTGCTGGCGGACCCGTCCGGGGCCCCGGACGTCTGTGTGATCATGATCGGGGCGAACGATGTGACGCACCGGATGCCCGCGACCCAGTCGGTGCGCTGTCTGACCACGGCGGTACGCAGGCTGCGGACGGCGGGCGCGGAGGTGGTGGTCGGCACCTGCCCCGACCTGGGCACGATCGAGCCGGTCTACCAGCCGCTGCGGTGGCTGGCCCGGCGGGTGAGCCGGCAGCTGGCGGCGGCGCAGACGATCGGTTCGGTGGAACAGGGCGGGCGCACGGTGTCGCTGGGCGACCTGCTGGGCCCGGAGTTCGAGGCGAACCCCCGGGAGCTGTTCGGCCCGGACAACTACCACCCCTCGGCCGAGGGGTACGCGACCGCGGCGATGGCGGTCCTGCCGACGCTCTGCGCGGTGCTGGGGCTGTGGCCGGAGTCCGATCATCTGGACGGCGCCCGGCGCGAGGACATGCTGCCGGTGGCCAAGGCGGCCTCCCAGGCGGCCAGGGAGGCCGGTACGGAGGTCACCGGGGCGCGAGCACCCTGGGCGCTCCTCAAGCACCGCAGGCGGCGGCGCCTGCCCGCGGCCACGGAACCGCACCCTCACCCTCATCCGCACTGGTACCCGCATCCGGGAGCACATGGGAAAAAAGGGAATCGGGGTGCACCAGAGGAACGGGGGGAGCAGGAGGAACAGACGGGACAGGAGGAACACGGGGAACAGGGCGGTTCGACCCGGGTGGACCGGCGTCCGGGCAGCGACACGGGCACCGCCGCCACCGGCTGACCGAACCGCTGCCCGGAGAGCTGACTGAGCGGTTGCTTAGAAAAGAGGCCCGCATCACATGCCGGTGCGGGTGACCTCCGCAGTACGTCCGGGTAATTTCCAGAGCAGTCCTGCCAGACAGCCTTCCAGCCCTCATGGAGCCGCGTGATGCCCGAAGCCGTGATCGTCTCAGCTGCCCGTTCCCCCATCGGCCGGGCCTTCAAGGGCTCGCTGAAGGACCTGCGGGCGGACGACCTGACCTCCACGATCATCCAGACCGCACTGGCCAAGGTCCCGGAGCTGGACCCCAGGGACATCGACGACCTGATGCTCGGCTGCGGCCTCCCCGGCGGCGAGCAGGGCAACAACCTGGGCCGCATCATCGCCGTGCAGATGGGGATGGACCATCTTCCCGGCTGTACGGTCACCCGCTACTGCTCCTCCTCCCTGCAGACCAGCCGGATGGCGCTGCACGCCATCAAGGCCGGCGAGGGCGACGTGTTCATCTCGGCGGGCGTCGAGATGGTGTCCCGGTTCGCCAAGGGCAACTCCGACAGCTGGCCCGACACCCACAACCCGCTGTTCGCGGACGCCGAGGCCCGCACCGCGGCCCGCGCCGAGGAGTCCGGTGCGAGCTGGCGCGACCCGCGCGAGGACGGCCTGGTGCCGGACGCGTACATCTCGATGGGGCAGACCGCGGAGAACCTGGCCCGGAC
Source organism: Streptomyces sp. AW19M42 (assembly GCA_000470535.1). GTDB lineage: Bacteria > Actinomycetota > Actinomycetes > Streptomycetales > Streptomycetaceae > Streptomyces. Next base: position 20,785 of record CBRG010000173.1, on the reverse strand, counting down.
CAAGGGCGTCACCCGCCAGGACATGGACGAGTTCGGCGTCCGGTCGCAGAACCTCGCGGAGGAAGCCCTCAAGAACGGCTTCTGGGAGCGTGAGATCACCCCGGTGACGACGCCGGACGGCACGGTGGTCGCCAAGGACGACGGTCCGCGTGCGGGCGTCACCCTGGAGGGCGTGCAGGGCCTGAAGCCGGTCTTCCGCCCCGACGGCCTGGTCACCGCGGGCAACTGCTGCCCGCTCAACGACGGTGCCGCGGCGCTCGTGATCATGTCCGACACGAAGGCGCGCGAGCTGGGCCTGACCCCGCTGGCCCGGATCGTCTCCACCGGCGTCTCCGGCCTCTCCCCCGAGATCATGGGTTACGGGCCGGTCGAGGCGAGCAGGCAGGCGCTGAAGCGGGCCGGGCTGAGCGTCGGTGACATCGACCTGGCCGAGATCAACGAGGCCTTCGCCGCCCAGGTGATCCCGTCCTACCGGGACCTCGGCCTGCCGCTGGACAAGGTCAACGTCAACGGCGGCGCCATCGCCGTCGGCCACCCCTTCGGCATGACCGGCGCGCGGATCACAGGCACGCTGATCAACAGCCTCCAGTTCCACGACAAGCAGTTCGGCCTGGAGACGATGTGCGTGGGCGGCGGCCAGGGCATGGCGATGGTCATCGAGCGGCTGAGCTGAGCTGTAGCGGAGGGTAGGGGTCGCCCGAGGAACGAGGGCGGCACCTGCCCGCAGCGGAAGCGAAGCGAACGCGACCACAAGCACGAGCGGCTGAGCTGAGCTGTAGCGGAGGGTAGGGGTCGCCCGAGTCCGCTTCGGGGCGGGATCCGGTGTCTCCGGGGCGGGTTCTGTGGCCGGTTCCGAGCCCCGACCGTGACCGAATCTCCCCCAGGATGTGACCTATCTCTTGGGGGAGAGTCATTCCCGCAGGTCACACCAGCACCAGGGCTAAACCCCGGGCACAAAGACCTGTCCAATTCGTGACGTAATGCACTGACACATGGTGCCGATACAGGTCAAGCTGATGTAGGAAGTCGGGGGATCGATTGAAACCGGGAGTATGTCAGTGAGCGCCATGCCTCTTGCCCTGTTGCTGACCACCGCCGCTGCCACGGCCGTGGGCGCTGCTGCTCTGCACGCCGCTCACGGACTGCGTAAACAGGTATCGGCCCTTCGAAGGGAGCTGGCCGACGGCCGCGCCCAGGCCGCCACGGTCCCCACCCAGAGCCGTAACGACGCCACCCCTGCCGCGGAGATACGCGCGGCGGTGGCCGAGGCGCTGGCCGAGGAGCGGGAGCGGGAACTCGCCGAGGCGAGGGCCTTCTGGGCCACGCAGGAAGCGCGCGATGCCGCCGACGCCCCGTCCCTGCTGGGCGGCCTGGCCGGAGTCGGGGAGGACGCCCCGTTCTTCATGCCGCGCCAGGCGGACTTCGCCGGCCTCGACGGGTTGGACCTCGACGCCACCGAGGCGCTGGAGGAGCTGACGGAACTGGCCGAGCTGGCGGAGCTGGCCGACATCACCGAGCTCCCCGAGATCGCGGAGTTCGCGGAGTTCGCGGAGTTCGCGGAGTTCGCGGAGGACTCCCCCGAGCTGGCCGCGGCCCGTCGCCGCCACCCCTCGCACCCCGACTTCGTACCGGTGCAGACACCCGTCGTCACCGATCACGAGCGTACGGTGAACCGCCTGGAAGAGCTGGCCGACAGCCGTACGGAACTCTCCGACGTGCGGCCGGGCCCGCTCGGCACGCTCGACGTCTACGTCTTCGCGGACGGCACCACGCTCTGCATGACCCCCGGCCACCGCGAGACGGCCGAGCGGCTGGCCGAGTCGCTGCGGTCCGGTGAGCACCCCGTGCTGCTGGGCGGTTCCGGTGTCTCCGGTGCGTACGCGCTGACGTTCTCGTGCGGCCGGGAGAACGTGTACATACTGGCCGACCGCGTCATCGCGAGCTTCTAGCCCGCCGACCCGTCGTCCGGCCCCCTCCGCCCCCGACAACAGCGGCCCTCGCCGGCCGCTGCCGCGGGACACCGCTCGCACCGCGCGCGTATCGCCTAGGCGAACGCCCGGGCGGTCGCTTCCTCGATGAATCGCACGGCCTCGTCCAGCTCCGCCGACGGGGCCTTTTCCAGTGCCACGGCCAGGTCCCGGCCCGCGACCGCGAGTTGGTCCCCGACCGCGAACATCCCGGCGTCCGGCATGGTCCTCGGCTCCCGGTCCGGCGCCTCGACGCGCTGGGCCCGCACCGCCAACTGCCTGGCCGCGGCCAGTCCCTCGGCCGCAGCTCCCCGCCGCAGTCTGCTCTGCGGGGCGGCACGCAGCCGGTCGGCGAATCGGTCCACGGCGATGATCAGGGGTGTCGTATCGAGCACCCCGCGACCCTACGCGCCCCTGCCGGGATGGTTGCCAACGGGCCGACGCTCAGGCACGGTGTCGGGAAGGACCAGTACCGCGCACAACGCGTCGGAGGCGCCGATGTCCCAAGTCCTGTCCGAAGAGACCCATCGCAATCTGCTCTCCAGAATCCCGCAGTGCACCGGTCGTGAGATCTCCGACTGGCTTCGCACCGTCGAGGACGGCCCCGCTCTCCGCTTCGAGGAGAAGGTCAGCTGGCTGCGGGGCGAACACGACCTCGCCTATGGACACGCGAAGGCGCTCATCCACGAGTACGACCTGCGAAGAGCAGCCCGCAAACTCCAGTAGCCCCGTCCCCGCGCGGAGCTGAAACGGCCCGCAGGCTCCTGCGAGGGAGCCTGCGGGCCATTCGGTCGCCGTGCCGTCCGGCGGCTGTCTAGTCGTCGCCGCTCAGGATGGAGAGCAGGCGCAGCATCTCCAGGTAGATCCACACCAGGGTCATGGTGAGGCCGAAGGCCGCCAGCCAGGACTCCTCGCGCGGAGCGCCGTACGCGACGCCGTCCTCGACCTGCTTGAAGTCCAGGGCCAGGAAGCACGCGCCGAGGATGATGCCGACGACACCGAAGAGGATGCCGAGGCCGCCGCTGCGGAAGCCGAGGCCGTCACCGCCGCCGAAGGCGGCGAACAGCAGGTTGACCACCATCAGGAGCATGAAGCCCATGGCGGCGGCCATCACGAAGCCGTAGAAGCGGCGGGTGACCCGGATCCAGCGCATCTTGTACGCGAAGAGCACACCGGCGAAGACACACATGGTGCCCATCACCGCCTGCATCACGACGCCCGGTCCGATGTACGTGCTGACCGCGCTGGAGATGACCCCGAGGAAGACGCCCTCGAAGGCCGCGTACGCGATGATCAGCGCGGGGACCGGGGTGCGCTTGAAGGACTGGACGAGCGACAGCACGAAGGCGATCAGCGCGGCGCCGATCGCGATGCCGTACGACTTGTTGAGGTTCGCCTCGTCGACCGGGAGCAGGGCCCAGGCCGCCGCGGCACCGGCCACGACCGTGCCCAGCGTCAGCGCCGTACGGGTGACGACGTCGTCGATCGTCATCGCACCGGAACGCGCGGGCGCCTGCGGCGCGCCGTACTGGGCGTCCGGCTGGGCGTAGGGGTTGGTGGCGTACGGGTTGGCACCCGCTACTGGGGCCCCGGCCTGTGGTGCCGCGTTGACGTTCGCGTAACCGTTGTCGCGGCTGAAGCCCCGTCGCGAGAAGACCGGGTTGCTGCTCCTCATCTCACTCCTCCATGGCCACCCAGCGCGGCCTTGCGACAAGAGTAATGGGTAGGCAAAACAAACTCCCTAGTGCCAGGGGAGGATCTTTCCGTGATCGCACTGCTCACCAGATCACACTGATTCCGTTATTCGCGCCGGTCACCGTCGGCCGGGGCGTCGCCGGCGAGGGCGTCACCGGCCCCGGTGCGCCGGTAGACGACACGCCGGCCGACTCTCGTCCCCGCGACCAGGCCCGCGTCGCGCAGGACGGCCAGATGCCCGCCGACGGTGCCGAGCGACTGGTCGAAGTGGCGGGCGAGTTCGGTGCTGGTGGCGGGGCGTTCCAGTTCGTGCAGCACGGCGGCGCGGCCGGTGCCGATCAGCCGCTCCAGGGCGCGGTCCGGCCTCGGCGGCCCGGTGGCGGCGGCAGCGGACCCGCGGGCCGGATAGACCAGGGCGTACCGGGCGGGCGGTTCCTCGCAGAGCCAGGTGCCGCTCGTCACACAGACCGGCACGAACAGCATGCCGTCCGCACCGACGACGCGGCTGGAAGATGCCGGGACGGTGAGACGTAGGCCACAACCGCTGCTGTCACATCGTGCCGGGCTGATCGGTCAGAGAGGTACAGGCACCAAAAAAAACACCGCAAGGGAGTGCACCATGAACGCCCGTTTGAAGCTCCTCGAAAGCCCGGTCGCGGCCAAGGCCCTCAAACACGTCATCGCGGCAGGCAGCGCGCTCGCGGAGTCGACGCTGCCGCTCGCCACGCAGGAGCTGGTCAGGCTCCGTGCCAGCCAGATCAACGGCTGCGCCGGCTGCATCGACATGCACACCAAGGAGGCCGCGCACGCCGGGGAGACCGCGGTGCGCCTCAGTCTGGTCGCGGCCTGGCGGGAGGCCACCGTCTTCACCGACGCCGAGCGCGCCGCCCTGGAGCTGACCGAGCAGGGCACCCGTATCGCGGACGCGGCCGGTGGCGTCCCGGACGAGGTCTGGGCGAACGCCGCCAAGTACTACGACGACGAACAGCTCGCCGCCCTGGTCTGCGTCATCGCCGTGATCAACGCCTTCAACCGGCTGAACGTGATCGTCCAGCAGCCCGCCGGCGACTACCAGGTCGGCATGTACGGATAACAGGAGGGACCGCTGACCGCGCGGCAACGCCCGCCAGGAGAACACCCGCCGGGGGAAAGGGTTCCGTCGAGGGAAAGGGTTCTCCGGGACGCCGGTCAGAAGCATCACCAGTACGAGCACGAGCACGAGCAGCACAAGGACGACGCCGCCCCCTCGGCCGGCGCCGCGCGCAGGCTGCCGGCCAGGGTGGCGGTGCGCTTCGGACCGGCGGGGACCTGGCGCACCGTCACCCCTCGGTCAGCACCCACCGCAGGGGCGGTGGCTCACATCCGCGGGCGCGGCTCGGTGCTGCGCGCCGCCATCGCCAGCGCCACGACCCAGCCCACCAGGGTCCAGCCGAGGAACAGGTTCAGCACGAGTATGGAGCCGCTGTTCGACACCCCTCGCGCGAAAGCGACGACGGTCGGCACGAAATAGGCCAACACGATGACAACTATCAGCGCTAACCCACCGATTGACATAACGCTCACGTGACCCCCCAGTACGTCCGTATGAGGAGGTCCATTCTCCACAGCCCCGACCCGATGCCCACAGTGCGTCAGCCATGATCACCGGAGGGTGACCGGGCGGCCGGGGAGCCGTCACCGACCCCCGGCTCGTCGAGCGCCCGGATTCCGGCGCAGAGCAGCCGCACGCTGCGGACGAACTTCTCGTCCTGGTCCCCGCCGGCCGCCGCCACGGTCAGCGGGAAGCGCCGGTGGAGTTCGACGACATCCTCGGGGCCGACCTCGATGGCGGGCGGCTCGCCCTGCTCCTGGAGGACGTACCCGGTGATGTGACTGAGCACCGCGTCACCGGCGATACCCAGGTGCTCGTCCTGGATGCCGGCGTCCTTCAGCGTCCGCAGCAGCCGCTCCATGAGCGAGAGCGCTCCGGTGCTGAGCACCTTGGGGCTGTCCGCGAACATGACCGCGCCGCCGGGATGCCTCAGCAGGCTCCGCCGGAGCGAGACGGCCTGGGCCTCGACCTGCTCCGGCCAGCCGGCCCCCTCGGGCAGTGCGGTCAGCGCGGCGGTGCCCGCGTCGTACGCCTGTTGAGCCAGCCGGTCGGCCATCAGCTGGAGCAGGGCGCTCTTGTTGGGCACGTGGTAGTACATGCTGCCGGCGTGCGCGTCGAGCCGCTTCGCCACCTGCCGCATGGACAGCCCGTGGTAGCCGGCTTCGGCGAACACCGCCATGCCCGCGTCGATGATCCGATCCGTGCTCAGCTTCATGGAACCCACTGTAGCCGACTTTCGAACAATGTTTGAAAAGTGTCGGGGAGGCGTCTACTGTCATCACCGACGGGAATCAAACAGCGTTTGAAGGGGGGTGGTGGCGATGGGCGGACTGCTGTTCAACGTGACCACGGCGGCACTGATGGTGTTGATGCTCAACGGCGGACTGACCCTCCTGGGCCAGCACACCCTGCGGGGACGCCGCCTCCCGTGGGCGGCGGTGGGGCTCACCTCGGCCGCCGTAGCCGGGGTGATCACCCAGCTCTGCTGGTCCGGCGCGATGGACGCACTCGACAGCGACCCGGCCAGGTCGGGCTGGTGGCGGATCGTCACCTCGACGTTCATGCAGAACGGCGGCCTGCCCGGCGGGGCGTGGAACATCGCCACCCTCGCCGTCATCGCCGCCCTGGCCGACTGGTTCTGGGGCACGCCCCTCACCCTGGGCCTGTTCCTCGCCGGCATCCTGCTGCCCGGGTACGTCGACGGCCTGTTCGGCGAGAGCGGTCACAGCACCGACCCGCGCAACTTCGCCGGCAGCTCCGGCGCCACGTACTTCCTCGCCGCGACCCTGTCCGCGGCGCTGCTCATGCGCATCCTGCGCACACCGCGCACCGACCGCAGCCCCGGACGGGAGCGTCTGAAGGAGATCCTGCTGGCGGCCGGCGTACCGGTGCTCGGCCTGGCGGTCTGGTTCGCCCAGTCCAACGGCCACGGCCTGGTGTCCGTCTACGGCTTCGCCCTGGGGTGCGCCGTCCACGCACTCGGCCGCTCACTACGCTCCCCCGATGGACGACACACGGTGTACCCGGTGCGGTGCGACGGGGCGTGAGCCCGGTTTCGTCGAGGACTCCGGCCAGGGGTCCCGCGGGTACGCACGGTGGATCGCCGGCCCCCTCCAACTCGGCCTGCCGGGTGGCGCGAAGAGAGCCGGCAGGCCGCACTGGCGGATCGACTCCTACCGCTGCCCCGACTGCTCGCACCTGGAACTGTTCGCCAGCGAGCGCATCAGCTGACAACCGCTGTGGGAACTCGTCCCCGTGCGCACGGTGGTGCCGTAGCCGGGCCAGGACGGGAAGCGGCCCGCGAGCCCCGAGGGGGTGGCCCGGCCGTGTGACCGGGCCACCCCTGTCTCTCACCGTATGCAGCTGTCAGGCGGGCTGCGCGGCGGGGGCGGAGGCCTTGGGGGCCTGCCCCTCGAACCGCGCGAGGAGATCGGCCGAACGCTGGTGCGCCACTTCCTCACCCTGCGGGAGAGGAACGGGCAGTTCACCGCGCTGATGCGGGTCGGCGCCACCGACCCGGCCGTCGCCGATCGCACGCAGAGCGTGCTGCGCGATCAGTTGATCCCGATGGCCCGCCGGCTGGGCCACGAGCCGGAGCAGGCGCAGGCGGCACTGTGCGTCTCGACCGTGCTGGGGCTCGCGCTGACGCGCTACGCGCCGCGGTTCCCGGCGAGCATGGCGCTCGGCATGGAGGAGATCGTGGACTGGCTCGGTCCCACGATCCAGCGATATCTCACCGCACCCACGCCCTGAAGAACGCGTCGTGGCATCCACCGCGTCGTAGCCCGGCCGTGGTCCGGGGCAGCGGCAGTTTGACGACAGGCCCTAGAGTCGATTGCCAGTGCCCGACGATCCGGCCGCGGCGAAAACGGGCGAGGAACCGACCCGGCGGTACAGTGCGTATTGTTGAAACCAAAACCGGGTGGCGACGACCGATCCGTCGGTACTCGGAGAATCAGTCGTTCAGGCAGTTCAGGCTGCGTGCGCTTTGGTGCCCGGAGCCGGACTTGAACCGGCACGCCCCCGAGGGGCAGCGAGGTTTAAGCTCGCCGTGTCTGCATTCCACCATCCGGGCTTGGCGCGGCTCTGCGCTGGCACATGACCTTATCCGGGGGGCTCCCCCGATCATCCGAACAGTGGCTCGATGTTGTCTTATTTTATTGACCGCTTGAGGGTGCATCAGCACGTCTGAGAGGCATAGTCACACGCCCGGCCGGGTTGTGGGCGCGGCGACCGGCAATGCGAATTGACGTGAATTCGCCGCACCCACACAGCCGATTCGCCAGGGGCGCGCCACGGATCGCCAGGGGCGCGCCACCCCTACCGGCCGGCGGGGTCGTTCAGGGGGTCCGGGACCGGGTGTTGGCCCGGGGTCTCCGGGTCCGCCGGGACCTCGTCCGTGATCATGAAAACGGTGCTGTACCCCCTCCGGCGACGTCCCCCGTCTCGGGGTCGGTGTCATACCGCAGGAGGACGCGGACGCCCTTCGGTGCGACTCAAGGCGGCCCCGGGAACGGGCACCGGGAGTGACGATCCGCGGCGAAACGGCGGAGACGATGGAGCAGTGCCTCCGAGGAGGGCGCCGTGTCACGCGGTGCCTCCCTCACGGCCCCGGACCGAACGTCCCCCGTCTCCGTACGCACCCGACCCTGGAGCCTCCCGTGACCACCATGACCACCGCTCACCGCGCCACCGCGGTGGCTGCCCGCGCCACGGAACTGTCGAAGGTCTACGGAGAGGGCGAGACCAAGGTGACCGCGCTGGACCGGGTCACGGTGGACTTCCCGCAGGGCGAGTTCACCGCGATCATGGGCCCGTCGGGTTCCGGCAAGTCCACGCTGATGCACTGCGTGGCCGGTCTCGACAGCTTCAGCAGCGGATCGGTGCGGATCGGTGAGACGGAGCTGGGGTCCCTCAAGGACAAGCAGCTCACCCAGTTGCGACGGGACAAGATCGGGTTCATCTTCCAGGCGTTCAACCTGCTGCCGACGCTGACGGCGCTGGAGAACATCACGCTGCCGATGGACATCGCCGGCCGCAAGCCCGACCAGGACTGGCTGCACAAGGTCATCGAGATGGTGGGCCTCTCCGACCGCCTCAAGCACCGGCCCACCGAGCTCTCCGGCGGTCAGCAGCAGCGCGTCGCGGTGGCCCGCGCCCTGGCCTCCCAGCCGGAGATCATCTTCGGTGACGAGCCGACCGGCAACCTGGACTCGCGCTCCGGCGCCGAGGTCCTCGGCTTCCTCCGCAACTCGGTGCGCGAGCTGGGCCAGACCGTGGTCATGGTGACCCACGACCCGGCGGCCGCCTCCTACGCGGACCGGGTCATCTTCCTGGCGGACGGGGCGATCGTCGACCAGATGATGCACCCCACCGCCGACGGGGTGCTGGACCGGATGAAGGCGTTCGACGCCAAGGGGCGCACCAGCTGAGCTGAGCCCCGGGCCCCTGCCCCGGCCCCGACGTCGCACCGCCTCGCGCCGCGCGACGCCCGAACCGTGCCCCTTTCCGGAACCCCTCCCCTCCAGGACACAGCCATGTTCCGTACCGCCCTGCGCAATGTGCTCTCGCACAAGGCCAGGCTGCTGATGACCGTCCTCGCCGTGATGCTCGGCGTGGCTTTCGTCTCCGGCACCCTGGTCTTCACCGACACCCTCGGAAACGCCTTCCGCAACCAGTCGGCGAAGAACTACGACGACGTCGCCGTCGCGGTCACCACCTACGCCGACCAGCGCGACGCGGAGTCGCGCGGCGTCGACGCCGCCACCCTGAAGAAGATCCGCGCCCTGGACGGGGTGGAGAGCGCCACCGGCCGGGTCTCCGGCTTCGCCGGGGTCGCGGACCCGGACGGCAAGCTGATCGGCAACGGCTGGTCCAACACCGGCGCCAACTTCGCCCCGGGCAAGGGCGGCAAGGACGCGCAGTACGCCTTCACCGACGGCACCGGTCCGACCCAGGACGGCCGGATCGCCCTGGACCGGGACACCGCGAAGAAGGGCGAGTACAAGGTCGGTGACACGGTCCGGGTCGCCACGAACGGGCCGGTGAAGGAGTACACCCTGTCCGGGGTCTTCACCACCGAGGACGGCGCGGTCAACGCCGGCGGGAGCCTGGTCCTCTTCGACACCGACGTCGCCCAGAAGCTGTTCCTGCGCCCCGGCGAGTTCCAGGACGTCTCCGTCGCCGCCGCACCCGGCGCCTCCGACCAGCAGGTGCTGGCCGCGGTGAAGCCGCTGCTGCCCAAGGACGCGGAGGCCGAGACCGGCAAGGTGCGCGCCGACGAGCAGGCCGAGCAGATCGAGTCCGGCCTGGGCAGCCTCAACAAGCTGCTGCTCGGCTTCGCGGGCATCGCCCTCTTCGTCGGCATCTTCCTGATCGCCAACACCTTCACCATGCTGGTCGCGCAGCGCACCAAGGAGCTGGCCCTGCTGCGTGCCGTCGGCGCCTCGCGCCGCCAGGTCAAGCGCTCGGTGCTGCTCGAAGCCGCCGTGGTCGGTCTGGTCGCGTCCGTCATCGGCTTCGCGGTGGGCCTCGGCCTCGCCGTCGGGCTGCGCTCCGCGATGAGCCTGATCGGCGGCAAGATCCCGGCCGGTCCGCTGGTGGTCGCCCCGACCACGGTCATCGCCGCCCTCGGGGTCGGCGTCGTGATCACCGTGCTGGCCGCCTGGCTGCCTGCCCGCAGGGCCGCGAAGATCCCGCCGGTCGCGGCGATGAACAGCATGCACGCGGTGGCCACCGTGAAGTCCCTGGTGGTGCGCAACTCGATCGGCGCGGTCATCACCCTGCTCGGCGCGGCGACGGTCGTGGCCGGTGCGGCGCGGTCCGGGAACTCGGCCCAGGCCGCCATCGCGGCCGGTGCCTTCCTGGCGCTGATCGGCATCATCATCCTCATCCCGCTGCTGTCCCGCCCGGTGATCGCCCTGCTCCGCCCGCTGCTGCGGCGGCTGTTCGGGGTCTCCGGCAAGCTCGCCGCGCAGAACGCGGTCCGCAACCCGCGGCGTACCGGCGCCACCGCCTCCGCGCTGGCCATCGGCCTGACCCTTGTCACCGGCATCTCTGTCCTCGGCGTCACGCTCGGCCAGGCGGTCGACCGGATGACGACGGACAACGTCAGGGCCGACTACATGGTGTCGATGGCGAGCGGGGACGCGCTCGACGAGTCGGCGCTCACCGCCCTGGAGAAGGCCGACGGCGTCACCGCCGTCTCGCCCCAGCAGTCCGTCTGGCTGACGGTAGGCAAGGCCAACCTGTCGGCGTCCGGCGTCACTCCCGGCGATGTGCAGAAGGTCCTCAACGTCGATACCACCTCGGGCTCGATGGACTCCCTGGGCAGCGGCTCGATCGCCGTCTCGGAGAAGACCGCGAAGTCGAACGGGTGGCGGACCGGGGACAGCGTCCCGGTCACGTACGAGGACGACAAGAAGGAGAACCTGAAGGTCGGGGCGCTCTACAAGGACAACGAGTTCCTGTCGCCGGTCCTGATCCCCCGCGAGAAGGTGGCCCCGCACGAGGGCCGTGCGGACATCCGCGAGATCTGGGTGAAGACGGACGGCGGCGCGAGCGCGGCCAACGAGCAGGCCGTGGTGGACGCGCTGGGTGACAACCCGGGCATGAGCGTCATGGACCGCCAGGACATCCGGGACATGTTCGGCGGCACCATCAACCTGATGATGAACATCATGTACGGGCTCCTGGCGATGGCCCTGATCATCGCGGTGCTCGGGGTCGTCAACACCCTGGCCATGTCCGTGTTCGAACGACAGCAGGAGATCGGCATGCTGCGGGCGATCGGCCTGGACCGGCGCAAGGTCAAGCGCATGATCCGGCTGGAGGCCGTGGTCATCTCGGTGTTCGGCGCGCTGGTCGGCATCGGGCTCGGACTGTTCCTCGGCTGGGCGATCGGCCGGGCAGCCTCGTCCTCCATCCCGCAGTACGCGCTGGTCGTGCCGTGGGGCCGGATCGCGCTCTTCCTGCTGCTGGCCGGACTGGTGGGGGTGCTGGCCGCGATGTGGCCGGCCCGCAACGCCGCGAAGCTCAACATGCTGACGGCCATCAAGACCGAGTAGCGTCCGGACGGCACACGCGGGAGGGCCGGTATCACCGCGGATACCGGCCTCCCGCGGACGGCTCGCCGGTCGCGGACGCCTTCCAGTCGCGGGCGCGCAGCGGCATCCGGGCGGTTCCGCCCTCCGCCGGCCGCACGGCCAGGATCTGGTTGACGCCGATCTTGTTGTGCTCGAAGGAGAGCGCGGAGGCGGCCATGTACAGGCGCCAGACCCTGGCCCGGCCGGGCGAGGTCATCTTCACCGCACGCGGCCACTCCTTCTCCAGGTTGGCGACCCAACGGCGCAGGGTCAGCGCGTAGTGCTCGCGGAGCGACTCGACGTCACGGGCCTCGAAGCCGGCTTCCTCCAGGGTCGCGACGGTCCGGCCCACCGGAGCCAGCTCACCGTCCGGGAAGACATAGGCGTCGATGAACTCGTCCACGTGGTAGGCGGACTCGTCCCTCTCCGGGCGGCGGGCGATCTGGTGGTTGAGGAGGCGCCCGCCGGGCTTGAGGAGTGCGTAGAGGTCGTCGGCGTACTCCCGGTAGCGGACCGAGCCGACGTGTTCCGCCATTCCGATGGAGGAGATGGCGTCGTACGGGCCGTCCCTGACGTCCCGGTAGTCCTGGACCCGGATCTCGATCCGGTCGGTCAGCCCTTCCTCCGCGATGCGCTTACGGGCGAAGGCGGCCTGCTCGGTGGAGAGGGTCACTCCGGTGACCCGGGCGCCGTACTCGCGGGCCGCGTGGATCGCCATGGAGCCCCAGCCGCAGCCGACGTCCAGGAGGCGGTCCCCCTCCTTCAGCGCGAGCTTGCGGCAGACCAGGTCGAGCTTGTCGCGCTGGGCGCCCTCAAGGGTTCCGCCGTCCTCCCAGTAGGCGCAGGAGTAGACCATGGACGGGCCGAGGACCAGTTCGTAGAAGTCATTGCCCACGTCGTAGTGGTGGCTGATGGCCTCCTTGTCACGGCGCTTGGTGTGCAGGGCACCGGTGCGGCGGCGTACCTCCTCCGGGGGCGGAGGGGGCGGCGGCCACGGACCGGCGAGTTGCAGCAGCCCCTTGGCGGCCGCCCGCACCTTCGGGTCGCGGACCGGGTGGATGCTGTCCTTCGCCTCGGCCCCGCGGTCCCAGATCAGCCCGGCCACCAGGTCCAGGGCCTCGTACAGATCGCCCTCGATATCAAGTTCCCCGGCCACCCAGGCGCGGGCGAGGCCCAGTTCGCCCGGCTTCCACAGCAGCCGGCGCAGGGCGCGACGGCTCCTGAAGACGAGGGCGGGGGCCCCGGGCGGTCCGGATTCGCTGCCGTCCCAGGCCCGGATCCGGACCGGTAGGGGTTCTCCCAGCAACTCCTGGGCGAGAGCGGTCAGCCGCAACGCGGCGTCTGCCATGGCGCACACCTCCGTGATGGTGTTTCCCAACGTGCCCAGACATGCCCACGCATGTCTCGGACCACGCCGCGGCACCCGTTGGCGCCGCGGCGAGGTACACCCCCCCACAACAGTTTCCGGCGGCCTGGCCATCCCGCTACCGCGCAATGGATCGGCAAAATACCTGCATGAACCATGCATCCGCCGGGTCACTGGCCCCGCTCCCCCTGTACCGTGCCCCGCCCCACCCCGCACCGATACGCCGAAGGGGCCGCCCGCACCACGGATGGCGGACGGCCCCTTCGGGCGTTGTGCGACTGCTCCGCGGATACGGGTATCCGCGGGCGGGCCGGGAGGTGTTGGGCTCCCGGCCCCGGGTGCGCTAGGAGGCCTTGGCCTTCTCGGCCACCGGCTGGGCGGCGGCGGGGGCCGGAGCCGGCTTGGCGGCCTCGTAGAACTCCTCGCGCGGCGTCTCCATGGCGCCGAGCGAGACGACCTCGCGCTTGAGGAACATCGCGAGCGTCCAGTCGGCGAAGATCCGGATCTTGCGGTTCCAGGTCGGCATCGCCATGCCGTGGTAGCCACGGTGCATGTACCAGGCGAGGCGGCCCTTGACCTTGATCTTCATCTTGCCGACGACGATCATCGCGACGCCCTTGTGCAGGCCCAGACCGGCGACCGCGCCCTTGTTGGCGTGGCTGTAGTCGGCCTGCGGGAAGCCGCGCATCCCGGAGATGACGTTGTCACCGAGGACCTTGGCCTGACGCAGCGCGTGCTGGGCGTTCGGCGGGCACCAGGCGTTCGGGTTGCCGGCCTTGCGGCCGACCAGGTCCGGAACCTGGGCGTTGTCGCCCGCGGCCCAGATGTAGTCGGTGCCCTGCACCTGGAGCTTCTCGGAGGTGTCCACGTGACCGCGGGGACCGAGCGGCAGGCCGAAGCGGGCCAGCGCCGGGTTCGGCTTCACGCCGGCCGTCCACACGATGGTGTTGGAGTCGACCTCAAGGCCGTTCTTCAGCACCACGTGACCGTCGACGCAGGAGTCCATGGACGTCGAGAGGAAGACCTCGACACCGCGGGACTCCAGGTGCTCCCGGCCCCAGGTGCCCAGCTTCGGGCCGACCTCGGGAAGGATCTTGTCGGCGGCGTCGACGAGCACGAAGCGCATGTCCTCGCGCTTCACGTTCGTGTAGTACTTCGCCGCGTCGCGGGCCATGTCCTCGACCTCGCCGATGGTCTCCGCACCGGCGAACCCGCCGCCCACGAAGACGAAGGTGAGCGCCCGGCGGCGGACATCCTCATCGGTCGTCGAGTCAGCCTTGTCCAGCTGCTCCAGTACGTGGTTGCGCAGGCCGATGGCCTCCTCGATGCCCTTCATGCCGATGCCCTGTTCGGCCAGGCCGGGGATCGGGAAGGTGCGCGAGACGGCGCCCATCGCGATGACCAGGTAGTCGAAGGGCAGCTCATAGGCCTCGCCGACGAGCGGCGCGACCGTGGCGACCTTGCGGTCCTGGTCAATGGTCGTGACGCGGCCGGTGAGAACCTCGGCCTTGGGCAGCACGCGTCGCAGCGGGACGACGACGTGCCGGGGCGAGATGCTGCCGGCAGCAGCTTCGGGGAGGAAGGGCTGGTAGGTCATGTACGACCGGGGATCGACGACCGTGACGGTCGCCTCTCCGTAGCGCATCTTCTTGAGGATGCGCCGAGCTGCGTACAGGCCTACGTACCCACCGCCTACTACGAGGATCCTGGGACGCTCCGTGGTGCTCATGCCATCGAGTATCCACCCCTCTCGGGGGGTGAGCTCGTGAGCCCCTTCACAAGGTATGGGCCACCCTCTGCTACACTTCGCCGCCCACGTGACCCAGGTCATGATCCCGAAAGGGAACCACGGTGCCGCGGCGAACGTTGTTCACCGCTTGTGAGCTGGCCCTTGAGCCGCCGGGCGAGGTGAACCACCCCCTCGGTTCACACTCCGGCAACACCCCCGGAACGAACCCGTTCACGCTGCGAGTGACCCCGCACACGCTCCCGGGGGCCCGTCCGGAGCAGAAGTCCGCCCCCAGGGACCCAATTCCTTGTGAAGAAGTTCACGAACTTCGTCGCGGCGTGTCCCGGAAGCACTCCCCCGGGTGACCCTGAGCGGCTCAAAGGTGCAGGCAGGAATGCGTATGAGCAACGTTTCCGCGCCCGTCGGCGCCCGCCCCCCGGGGCCTCGCGCGCAGGCCTCAGGAGGGCGCTGAGCGGCGCCGCCCCCCGAGGACCGCGCTACGCGATGGACCAGCCGATCCCGTCGAGGATGTCGTGCTCGCTGACGACCACCTCGCGGGCCCCGGTCCGCTCCATGACGGCCAGCAGGATCAGCGCCCCGGAGGCGATCACGTCGACCCGTCCCGGATGCATCGCGCCGATCGCGGCACGCTCCGCGTGGGTCGAGGACTGGAGCCGCCCGGTGATCTCCCGGACCCGCTCCAGGGATACCCGGGAGTGATGGATCGCCGCGGAGTCGTAATCCTCCAGGCCCAGCGCGATCGCGGCCACCGTGGTGACCGTGCCGGCGAGCCCGACGAGCGTGCCCGCCCCGGTGAGCGGGACGCTGCGCCCGGCCAGGTCCAGGGCCGCGGCGACGTCCGCGCGGATCGCGTCGGCGGCGTCCTGCGTGGGCGGGTCGATGACCGCGCCGTCCCGCGAGAGATGGCGCTCGGTCATCCGGACGCAGCCGATGTCCACGGACCGGGCGGCCCGCACCCGGTCTTCGCCGACGACGAACTCGGTCGAGCCGCCGCCGATGTCCACGACGAGATAGGGCTTCGCGAGGTCGTCGCGCCCGGCGAGCTCCTTGGTGGCCCCGGCGAAGGAGAACTCCGCCTCCTGGTCACCGCTGATCACCTCGGGCTCGACGCCCAGGATGTCCCGCACCCCTCGGGCGAAGTCGTCCCGGTTCTCCGCGTCCCGGGAGGCGGAGGTCGCGACGAAGCGGACCTTCTCCGCACCGTGCTCCTTGATCACCGCCGCGTACCGCCGGCACGCGGCGAACGTCCGCTCCAGCGCCTCCGGAGCGAGCCGCCCGGTCCGGTCGACCCCCTGACCGAGCCGGACGATCTCCATCCGCCGGTCGAGCTCGGTGAACTCCCCGGTGGCGGGGTCGGCGTCCGCCACCAGCAGACGGATCGAGTTGGTACCGCAGTCGACAGCGGCCACACGCGTCATACCTTCAAGCCTCTCTTCACAAGCCCCTCTTCATCCAGCCTCTCCGGCGATTGAGGAGCGGGGCCCCGGGGGCGGAGCCCCCGAGGGGGGAGAACCTCAGCCCTCGTCCCCGTCGGGCACGCCGCACGGCGACACGCACGGCCCCTTGCGCCACCACTCCGGCAGCATCGCGATCGCCTCGTCCCCCAGCGGGTTCACCCCCGGCCCCGCGGCCAGCGAGTGCCCCACGAGCACGTGCAGGCACTTCACCCTGTCCGGCATGCCCCCCGCGCTCGGGAAGCCCTCCAGCACCTCGATCGCGTCGCGCCGCGCGAGGTAGTCCTCGTGCGCGGCCCGGTACGCGGCGGCCAGCTCGGGGTCCGTACCGAGGCGCTCGGTCATCTCCCGCATGACCCCGTTCGCCTCCAGCGTGCCGATCGCGGACGCCGCACGCGGGCACGTCAGGTAGTACGTCGTCGGGAACGGCGTACCGTCCTCCAGCCGGGGCTGCGTCTCGACCACGTCCGGGTTGCCGCACGGACAGCGGTGCGCGATGGCACGCAGCCCGCGCGGCGGGCGCCCCAGCTGCTGCTGGAACGCGGCGATGTCCGCGTCGGTGGGCGCGGTGGACTCGGTCTGGGGAGGGGGCGTTTCCATGCCTGCCTAGGTTCTGATCGGGCCGCTCGAACTGCGGTGCCGCAGACGAACGGTGAAATGCGAGATGACGGGAACGCGGGTCAGCCCCGGTCGGCGCTGTCGACGCCGTCCCACAGGTTGGAGTGCCACGGCCGGCCGGACTCGTCCGGCACTCCGTTGCGCTCCTTGACCGCGTCGGGATCGACCACGGTGTAGCTGGTCTCTCCCGGAAGAAGGTAGTGCAGGTGCTCGCGGGCCAGCCGCCGGATGTACGCGTCGTCCTGGAGGCGCGCCTTCTCGTCGCGCAGCTCCTCGGTGCGTGCCTCGGCCTCCTGCGCGAGCCGCTCCTGGTCCGCGATCTCGTCGCGCTGCGACACGTACTGCCGCATCGGATACGCGAGGGCGACGACCAGGGAGCAGACCACCAGGGCCAGGAAGGCCGCCCGGCCGGTGAGTCGGGAGCGGCGGGCCTGGCGCTTGCTCTGGGACCGGTAGACACGGGCTGCGGTCTGCTCACCGAGCAGCCTCAGCCGGGTCGCGGTGGAGAACCGGTCCCGGTCCTTCGCGGCCATGTCTCCGCCTCCCCATTACGCACGTCCGTCCCCGCACACGGTACGGGACCGAGTGCGGGGACGGACGGAGGCCGGGTCGCTGGACCCGGTCGGGCTTGTCAGCCCTTGAACCGCGGGAACGCCGAGCGGCCCGCGTACACCGCGGCGTCGTCGAGGATCTCCTCGATGCGCAGCAGCTGGTTGTACTTGGCGACGCGGTCCGAGCGGGCCGGGGCGCCGGTCTTGATCTGACCGCAGTTCACGGCGACCGCGAGGTCGGCGATGGTGACGTCCTCGGTCTCGCCGGAGCGGTGGGACATCATGCACTTGAAGCCGTTGCGCTGGGCCAGCTCGACGGCGTCCAGGGTCTCGGTCAGCGAACCGATCTGGTTGACCTTGACGAGCAGGGCGTTGGCGGAGCCCTCCTCGATGCCGCGGGCCAGGCGCTCCGGGTTGGTGACGAAGAGGTCGTCTCCGACGATCTGCACCTTGGCGCCGATCTTGTCGGTGATGACCTTCCAGCCGGCCCAGTCGTCCTCGTACAGCGGGTCCTCGATGGAGACCAGCGGGTACGCGGAGACGAGCTCCTCGTAGTACTCGGTCATCTCGGCGGCCGAGCGGGACTTGCCCTCGAACTCATACGTGCCGTCCTTGTAGAACTCGGACGCGGCGACGTCGAGCGCGAGCGCGATGTCCTTGCCGGGGGCGTAACCGGCTTCCTTGATGGCCTCGACGATGAGGTCGAGCGCGGCGCGGTTGGACTCCAGGTTCGGCGCGAAGCCGCCCTCGTCACCGAGACCGGTGGACAGGCCCTTGGTCTTCAGGACCTTCTTGAGGGTGTGGTAGACCTCGGCGCCCCAGCGCAGGGCCTCGGAGAAGGACTCCGCGCCGATCGGGGCGATCATGAACTCCTGGATGTCCACGTTGGAGTCGGCGTGCGACCCACCGTTGAGGATGTTCATCATCGGGACGGGCAGCAGGTGCGCGTTCGGGCCACCGAGGTAGCGGAACAGCGGCAGGTCCGAGGCCTCGGACGCGGCGTGGGCGACGGCGAGCGAGACGCCGAGGATGGCGTTGGCGCCGAGCGAGCCCTTGTTCTCGGTGGCATCCAGGTCGAACATGGCCTGGTCGATCAGCCGCTGCTCGGTCGCGTCGTAGCCGACGAGCTCCGGGCCGATCTGCTCGATCACGGCGAGGACCGCCTTCTCGACGCCCTTCCCGTGGTAGCGGTTGGGGTCACCGTCGCGAAGCTCAATGGCCTCGAACGCACCGGTGGAGGCTCCGGACGGAACGGCAGCACGGCCCGTGCTGCCGTCGTCGAGGCCAACCTCGACCTCGACCGTGGGGTTGCCCCGGGAGTCGAGGATTTCCCGGGCTACGACGACGTCGATGGACGGCACGAGGCATCTCCTTCTGGGATATGACGCAGGTTGTGCAGGGTCGCTTTGGCCTTGCGACAAGAGCCTAACCGGCCCGGCCGTCTCAGTCGGCCGCACGCCCGTCCCCTGGGACGAAAAAGGACCCAAGAGCCGTCATAGCGGGACGAAAGGCCAGAATTTTACTGACCAGTAACTACAACAGTTGAACACTCCGTACGCAATCCACGAGCCACCGGGCCGCCGGACCCGGCGACCGACGGGCCCCGGCCCGGCACGCGTGGGGGGAAGACGCGAACCGGGCCGGGGAGATCGGCGAGGAGAGTGCCGAACTACTTCACCAGGTGGAGCTGCTGACCCGGGAAGATCATGTCGGCGTCCTTGACGATGTCCTTGTTGAGCTTGAACAGCTGGTGCCAGCCACCCTTGACCTCGTGGTCGGCCGCGATCTTGCTCAGCGAGTCGCCGGTGACGACCTTGTACTCGCCGTCACCCTTCTTGACCTTCTCGCCGGTCGGGGTGGTCACGGTCTTCTTCTGCTCGGCCTTGGGGGCGGTCGAGCGGTCCGAGCGGTTGGTGGCCGGGGCCTCGGTGCGCTCGGCCTTCTTCGGCTCGGCCTGCTGGGCCGGAGCGGACTCCTGCTTGGGAGCGGCGGAGCCGGTGTCGACGCCCGGGTCGACACCGTCGTTGCTCAGGTTGCCGGCACCGGCGCAGGACCAGGCGCCCGGTCCCTGCATGTCGAGGAGCTTCTCGGCCACGGCGATCTGCTGGGCCTTGCTGGCCAGGTCGGCGCGGGCCGCGTACTGCGTACCGCCGGCGGCGGCCCAGCTGGACTGCGAGAACTGCAGACCGCCGTAGTAGCCGTTGCCGGTATTGATGGACCAGTTGCCGCCGGACTCGCACTGGGCAACGGCGTCCCACGTGGAGACGGAGGCGGCGGAGGCGCCGGTGGCACCCATCAGGGGCACGGCGATGGCGGCACCGGTCACACCGGCGAGCGTGGCGATACGGACGGCCCTGGACGGGCGACGGTGCTTGTTGCCCTTGCTGTTGAGCAGCATCGAGACTTCTCCTCACCGACGCCTGCGAGGTGAGCTGTCGGGTTCGGGCCAAGTGAGTTGCCCGGTCGCACGTCCTAGCGCACGACTTAACCCCAAGCCGGTCCTGATGCGTCTTGCGACGATCCAGCCCGGCACTTACCTGGGTCCCCCGCTCCTGCCTACGGCGCTTTACGCGTCTGTTCCCTTCGACCGACGGCAGGATTCGGCGTGACGATCGACGGGGCCCGCGGTGCGAGCGGTTCCGACCGTAAACACACGCAACCCCTACATTCAAAGAAGGACATACCGGATAAACAGCCCTTAATTGCATCGTATAAACACCTGTTTGCGCAGGTCGGAACGGATGCGAGGGGACCTCCCGGACAAGAAGCGCCAGTTCACACGAAGAGACCCATGTCTCACTTAGTCAAAAGTGGGACATAGGCCTCTTGAGTACCCCAGATTCGAGGTGTTTTCAGCTGTTGATCAGACCGCTTCCACAGCCGCTTCCACGACCGATTCCATGGCCCCTTCCACGACTGCTTCCCCGGCCGTCGGCGCCCGGTCTCAGCCGGTCTTCACGCCGAGGTCGAGGTGCTGACCAGGGAGGATGAGGTCCGGGTCGGAGCCGACCGCCGCCTTGTTGGCCTCGTACAGCCCGGTCCAGCCGCCGGGCAGCTCCTGCGCGTCGGCGATGGCCCAGAGGTTGTCGCCGGGCCGGACGGTGTACGTGCCGTCGGCCGCCGGCGCGCCCGTGCCGCGTCGGTCCACGTCCCCGCGCGAGGCGTGCCGCCCCGAGTCCCGGCCGTCACCGGTCCGCTCCGGGCCCGGC